>CAYNST010000166.1:0-5542 GCA_964399955.1 uncultured Cellvibrionaceae bacterium
GGCGCGTTTTCAGGTGCAACAGAGGCGATGATGAAACGTCAACAGACCCTAGTGATTGACGACCATAACGTCCTGGGTGAGCGCGGCGATCACACGCTCGGCGGTATTGCCGCGCCGGGTGGCAGTCTGGCCGGTTTGCCCTAGCGTGCCCATCACCACCAGATCCGCGTTTAACTGCTTGGCAACATTGCCCACCACAACACTGGTATAGCCCTGATCAACGTGAATGTGGCTGCCAGGCAGTTTGGTGGCCTTGGCCAGATTGCTGCGGTCCGGATAGCTCATAGAGTCCAGGTAGCCATTGACAACGTGCAGATCGGCTTTATAAATGTCAGCGACTGTGCGCGCCCAATGCAGGATGCTCTGGTTAAGCATTTTCTGCTCGTCCTTGGTGGCCTGGAAGTTCACCGCCGCAAGCACGGTCTTGCGCTCTGGCTTGGCGCCCGGTTGAATCAGTACGACCGGGCAGGAAGCGGTTTTCAGCAGGTCCCATTTTGCTTCACTGAAGGTAAAGCGCGAATTGTTGGTACGCGGGTGAACCGGCAGGTAGATGCGGTCGGCGCTGAAGCGTTTGGCGGAGTGGACAATAGACTTTTGCCACTCTTGCGACCAGGAAAGCTCAATGGAACACTTCATGCCGGCCGCCTCGGCGGGCCTGCGAATTTCCGATTCAAGCCATGTCTGATCGCGAAACAGGTTGTCATTTATGGCACGCAGATCTGTAGCTTCACCGTCCACGCCCACAAATACAAACAGCTCTGGTGGCGTTTCATGCTTTTTGCCCATGATCAATGCCCGCTCCAGTGCAATTTGCACGGTGTCGGACGGGTCTACAACTACAAACAACTTTTCGGGTTTTGACATAGTGAGGTAGCCTTACTGATTCCATTGATTGGCTGCCCAGCTCTGAATAGCTGACCACTTAATCGACCGGCCTTCAAAGTGGCAGAAGAGTTGCCAGGGTTGGCGTCATTGTAGGATGTGAACGAGCTACGGACAATACTGATGCGGGGGTTCTCTGCGGCAGTTGGCGCCGCCTTTATATGCAGGCGAAGCATTGGCGCCAATCTTCCGGCAGGGTCACTGGACAAAAAAAGGCGAGCCATTTCTGGCTCGCCTTTGAAATGTTTGTCTCCGCTTGCGCGGAGACGAATGCTTTAGGCTGGAACGATGTTCTCTGCCTGCGGGCCTTTCTGGCCTTGAGTTACGGTGAACTCAACGCGCTGGCCTTCTGTTAAGGTTTTGAAGCCGGTGGCGGCAATTGCGCTGAAGTGCGCAAATACATCCGGGCCTGAAGCCTGTTCGATAAAACCAAAGCCTTTAGCTTCGTTGAACCACTTTACTACACCGCTGACGGTATTAGACATAATCATATCCTGATAAGAACTTATTGTTGACCCGTTAGGATCTTGAGTAGCACGGAAAACAGACGGGAATTAATTAACTTCAGGACGAGGAATTACGAATAATGCAGCGAACATGGAGTAAATAAATAATTGATCTTCTTTCTAGCTGAAGTCAGCCTATAGGGGTTGGGGTGGGAAGTCAACCGTTTTCGGTTTGACGCTCCCTGAGAGGCCGGTGCCGTTTGCGGGACGGTGCAGCACCCCAACAACCCTATCTCTTTGGGTGATGCGGGCCGCTTTTCCAGCCACGCTGAAGACGTGGGACAGCGGGCCGCTTACTTGTGTGCAGGGGCAGCCGTTATGTATGCTGCCTTGTCCGCACCATTGCCTGCCCTTTGCAATTATCATGGTTGCTTTATTCAACTTGAGGCAGAATTCCGCCACAATAGGCGTATCAAATTCCAGAGTCCTGATTCATGCCCCTAAAACGCACCCACATCTACCAGCTGAAAGTCACCCTGCAACACATTGATCCACCGGTGTGGCGCCGCCTGTTGGTTGCCAGTGACACATCCCTCGGCGAGTTGCACTATTTTCTGCAACTTGCTATGGGCTGGCATGATGGCCATTTGCATATGTTCTCATCCGACAGGGGGGTGCACTATGGGCCGCCCGAGGTGGACGCGGGGCCGGGATCAATGAACGTGAAGGACGAGCACCGCGTCAAGCTTGAAAAAATCCTGCCCAAGCCCGGCAAAAAGCTGATGTATGAATACGATTTTGGCGACGGCTGGCTGCACGAGATCAAACTGGAGAAGCAGCTGCCACTGATTGGCGAGCAGGCCCCGCCAAGATGCATGGCCGCCGCCGGCGCCTGCCCGCCCGAGGATATTGGCGGCCCGCCGGGTTATTTCCATTTTGTGCAAGTTATGGCCAATCCCAAGCACCCCGAGTTTCGCGACATGAGCGAATGGTTTGGCCGGTGTGATTTTGATCCGTCCTTTGTTGACCTTGAAGAGATCAATGCCCGAATGCAAGGTGAGCCCTGGCTTGGCCTGGACGACGACCATACTGAAGCGTTTGGTGAGATTGTAGGTGCGGGAATGGCTGAATCCATGGCCTCCATCCGGGACCTGAAAAATCTTTTGGGCGAGCAGCAATTTGGCTCGGAAGAGGAGGTCAAGGATGCGGTGGAGCGGTTTTTTGCCAGCCAGCAGCGCAACCCGGTGGACGACTTCCACGGGCTGAGTCCCGACCAGGTGCACCGGTTGATCTACCATCCCTTTGATTCTCCGCAGTTGTTACGCTGGTCCGAGGCGGGTACGGCGGTTGAGCAAACGCTGGTCATTGGCATGCTGCAGGTTCTGATTGCCCGGCTGCAGGAAGGCCCGGTGAAACTTACGCCCAGGGGCAACTTGCCGCTGGCGGTGGTCAGGCCCATGCACGCCGTGGTGGGCAAAACCTTAGCCTCGCCCGGCCATGGTCTTCTGCGCTCCATTCGCAGCGAGGAGAACGCCTGGCCCGTTCACATCGTGAGGCTGCTTGCCGACCTGAGCGGCCTGGTCAAAGCCCAAAAAGGCAAGCTCAGTCTCACCAAAAAAAGCGAAAAGCTGTTGAAAAAGAGCGGCTGGCCCGGACTGTACCGCGAATTGCTGCAGATTGCGTTTGTAAAATTCAACTGGGCCTATCTGGACGGCTGGGGCGATGAAATGCGGGGTGTGCAGGCGACGGCCCCCTTCATGCTGTGGCTATTGCATCGTCACGGCCAGCAGTGGAAACACGAGGAGTTTTATCAAGATGCCATGTTGCAGGCGTTTCCTGCGCTGGCGCGAGAGGCGACCGAGCGGCAATACGTTTCTGCCGAAGCGCAGGTCAAAAATGCGATTAGCCGTCGAGCCGAGACACTATTAGAGTGGTTTGGCTTGATTGAGCTGCGCAGCGACGCTCAACAGAGCGACCCGTTAAAAATCAAACACGATGTCAGCCTGCGCGCGACGGATTTGTTCCGCACGCTGGTGCTATGGAGCTAGCTCTGCGGCAAGGAAATAAACCGGCGGCGGGTCTGACTGCAGGCCCGGCGGGCGTTAACCGTCACCCTCGGCAAACCCCGGGTAGAGGGTCATGCCGCCGTCTATGAACAACGTTTCCCCCACTATGTAATCCGACGCATCGGAGGACAGCCAGACGACGGCCTTGGCCACATCTTCCACGGCACCAATACGGCCGTAGGGGATCAACCCCAGCAGCGAGGCTTTGCTTTCCGGCTTGCTCCAAACATCCTGATTGATGGGCGTGCGAATGGCTCCCGGTGCTACGCTGTTGACGCGTATGCGGTGCGCGGCCAACTCCTGAGATACCGAGCGCATCAGCATGCCCAGCCCGCCCTTGGATACGGCGTAGTTGACGTGGCCCGCCCAGGGGATGACCTCATGCACTGACGAGATGAAAATGATCTTGCCTGCGGCTTTGGAGCGCTCCAGGTTGATGCCGCAGCGAATAAACTCCCGCGCGGCTTCGCGCGCACAGAGGAAGTGGCCGGTGAGGTTGACGTCCATAACCTTTTGCCACTGCTCCAATGTCATGTCGACAAAGGCGGCATCCTGCTGCAATCCGGCGTTGTTCACCAAAATATCAATGCCGCCGAAGGTCTTTTTCATGCTTTTGAACATGGCCAGTACTTCGGCTTCCTTGCTGATGTCCGCTTGTATGGCCATCGCATCACCGCCCGCGTCTTTGATCCGCGCAACAACCTGGTCTGCGGCTTCCTGATTGACCACGTAATTAATGACCACCTGGGCACCCGCCGCCGCCAGGGCGCAAGCGATGGCCTCACCAATTCCTGAGTTGGCGCCGGTTACCAGCGCCCGTTGGCCTGTAAGGGGACGGTCTTCGCTCATAAGTTGACCTCTGCGTTCTAAGCATCAGAATTGCCGCTCCGCAAGCATTTTGTAGCCGGTGCGGGGCTGGACTTTACTGGGTTGCTGTTCAATACGCAGGTGGGCGGCGGCGCGCCCACTTTGCAAGGGTGCGGCGGCATCGGACTAGCGGGCTGCGATCAGGGCCGGGTAGTCTATATAGCCCTCAGGGCCGGAGCCGTAAAAGGTTTGCGGATTGGGCGGGTTGAGGGGAGCGTCTTTGGCAAACCGCTCTACCAGGTCCGGGTTGGCAATAAACAACTTGCCAAACGCGACCGCGTCCGCTTGGCCTTCCGCCAGCCACTGCTCGGCAAGTGTTTGGCTGAAGGCTTCGTTGGCGATATAGGTGCCGCCAAACAATGCCTTAAGCTTTGGTCCCAGGCTGTCTTCGGCGGCGTGCTCACGGGTACAGATAAAGGCAAGGCCGCGCTTGCCGAGCTCGGCCGCCACGTAACCGAAGGTTTCTGCGCGATGGTCGTCGCCCATGTCGTGGCTGTCGGCGCGCGGCGCCAGGTGCATGCCGACGCGCCCCGGCTCCCAAACCGTCAGCACGGCGTCGGTTATTTCCAGCATCAGTCGCGCGCGGTTTTCCAGCGAGCCGCCGTAGGCGTCGCTGCGCCGGTTGCTGCCGCTTTGCAGAAACTGATCCAGCAGATAACCGTTGGCACCGTGAATTTCCACACCGTCGAAGCCCGCTGACCGGGCGTTGTGCGCAGCCTTGCGAAAGTCTTCGATCACTGCGGGTATTTCTTCCGTTTTCAGCGCTCGTGGCGTTTCGTAATCCTTCATCGGGCGCACCAGGCTGACATGCCCGGCGGGTTTGATTGCGCTGGGCGCCACCGGCAGTTGGCCATCCAGATACAGCGGGTCGGAGATGCGTCCCACATGCCACAGCTGCAGCAGTATGCGGCCGCCTTCGGCGTGCACGGCGTCGGTAACCTTTTTCCAGCCCGCAGTTTGTTCTTCACTCCAGATGCCCGGTGTGTTGGGGTAGCCCACGCCCATCGGTGTGACCGAGGTGGCTTCACTGATGATCATGCCGGCGCCGGCGCGCTGGCGGTAGTACTCGCGCATCAGCTCGCCCGGTACGCGCCCGGCATTGGCGCGGCAGCGGGTTAAGGGTGCCATGATAATGCGGTTGGGCAGACTGAGATCGCCAATGGTGATCGGGTCAAATAAGGTGGGCATGCGGTGGTCTCCAATGGGTTTCTTGTCATCAGGCGGTTCGCGCCAAGGCCTGCCCACGGCTGCGATAGCGCCTTTGAACGGCCGGCTTAGGGT
>CAYNST010000167.1:0-5495 GCA_964399955.1 uncultured Cellvibrionaceae bacterium
GGCTGCAGCTTTCTTTTCTTTCTCTTTGGCAATCACGGCTTCAGCGACGTTGTTCGGGCAAGCCGAGTAGTGCGAGAACTCCATGGAGAACTGACCACGACCGGAGGTCATGGTGCGCAGGGTGCTGATGTAGCCAAACATTTCTGACAGGGGTACATCGGCTTTGATGCGCACGCCGGTGGCGTTGGGCTCTTGACCGGAGATCATGCCGCGACGACGGTTAAGGTCACCAATCACATCACCCACGTGGTCTTCGGGGCTGTACACGTCAACCTTCATGATCGGCTCCAACAACTGCGGGCCGGCCTTGGGCATGGACTGACGGAAAGCGCCTTTGGCGGCAATCTCAAACGCAATGGCCGAGGAGTCAACGGCGTGGAAGCCACCGTCCACCAGCTCAACCACTACGTCCAACACCGGGAAGCCCGCCAGAGGACCTGTGCCCATCATTGAGCGGAAGCCCTTCTCGATGGCAGGGAAGAATTCCTTGGGAACGCTACCACCCACAACCTTGGAGGTGAAGGTAAAACCGGTGTTGGGCTCGCCGGGTTTGATGAAGTAGTCGATTTTACCGTACTGACCGGAACCACCAGACTGCTTCTTGTGCGTGTAGCTGTCTTCGATTTCGCGGGTAATGGTTTCGCGGTAGGCTACCTGCGGCTGTCCCACGGTAAGTTCCACACCATAGGTGCGCTTGAGGATGTCCACTTTGATATCCAAGTGCAGCTCACCCATCCCTTTGAGGATGGTTTCGCCGGAGTCAACGTCGGTTTCTACACGAAAGGTGGGATCTTCTGCCACCATCTTACCAATGGCGATACCCATCTTCTCGGTTGAGCCTTTGTCTTTTGGCTTGACGGAGATGGAGATTACCGGCTCCGGGAACACCATGGCTTCCAGGGCACAAGGATGCTTGGGATCGCACAGGGTGTGACCGGTCTGCACGTTCTTCATGCCAACAATGGCGATGATGTCGCCCGCCTGCGCGTGAGACAATTCGTTGCGCTCATTGGCGTGCATTTCTACCATGCGGCCCACTCGTTCGGTTTTACCGGTGAACGCGTTGAGGATGGTGTCGCCTTTGTTCAGCTTGCCCGAGTAGATACGCACGAAGGTCAAAGCACCAAAACGGTCGTCCATGATCTTGAACGCCAGGGCGCGGAAGGGCTCGTCGGCGGACACCGTGGCGTATTCACCGGTCGGGTTGCCTTCTTCGTCGGTCAGGGGCTGCGGGTTAACTTCCTGCGGCGCCGGCAGATAATCGACAACCGCATCCAGCAACAGCTGCATGCCTTTGTTTTTGAAGGCCGAGCCGCAAAAGGTGGGGAAGAAGGCCAGCTCCAGGGTACCTTTGCGAATGCAGCGCTTGATGTCTTCCTCGGAGGGCTGCTCGCCTTCCATGTAGGCCATCAGCAGGTCGTCGTCCATTTCCACGGCATTTTCAACCAGTTGATCGCGGTACATCTCCACATCATCAACCATGTCGGCGGGCACGTCTGTAATGGTGTAGTTTTCCGGCAGGCCGCTGTCGTCCCAGATGTAGGCCTTGCGGCTCAGCAGGTCCACCACGCCGACGAAGGTTTCCTCACGACCGATGGGCAGGGTCATGATGAGCGGTTTGGCACCCAGTACTTTCTTGATCTGGTCCGTTACGCGCATAAAGTCGGCGCCGATACGGTCCAGCTTGTTGACGAAGATCAGGCGCGATACTTTGGAGTCGTTGGCGTAGCGCCAGTTGGTCTCTGACTGAGGCTCTACACCGCCAGAGCCGCAGAAAACACCGATGCCGCCGTCAAGTACCTTCAGTGAACGGTACACTTCCACGGTGAAGTCAACGTGTCCGGGGGTGTCGATGACGTTGAAGCGAGTGCCTTTCCAGAAGCAGCTTACGGCCGCCGACTGAATGGTAATGCCGCGCTCGGCTTCCTGCTCCATGAAGTCGGTGGTGGATTCACCTTCATGAGTCTCGCCAAGCTTGTGAATTCTACCGGTCAGCTTGAGAATACGCTCGGTAGTGGTGGTTTTGCCGGCATCGACGTGGGCGAAGATACCAATATTGCGGTAAAGGGATAAATCAGTCATAGCGCTCTCTAAGCTGGGTTGAACAAAGCTGGTTGAAAATAGGCCGCCAATATACAGGATGCGGGGCAAATTTTGCCACGGAAAACGTCACGTTTGGACGGGTAACATGCTGCGGACGGGCCTGGAGGGAGCCAGACTGGCTTCTGCGAACCCGGGCAGCACGGCCCCTTCCCCTGCCACTCTGCACACAGCGGCAGGCCCAAGGCAGTGGCGCGGCGGGTAAATGGGTAGGTTCGACTACGCAATGGCTGCGAAAGTTCACCGCTAGAGACGTTAGGGTTTGCGGCCCCAGAATTGCCTGAAGGTCAAGCCACCGTCAACCTAGCGTCTGCTTTCCACCGGGCCACAAGGGGGCACCGCGCCAGCGGCCCGTGTCGCGCCGCTCCGCTTGGCCCGGCGCAGCGGAAGCCCCACCTGGAGCCTAAGTTTGAAGCAAAGGCTGGCTGCCACGGAGCGCGCGATTCAGAGCTGAAGGCACGTGAAGACCATTGACCCAAACCACGGGATGGCCCCTTGGAGCAGCGCATTCAAACTGCGAGCAGGCCGGCGCCTCTGGCTTTCAGAGAGACGACTTGGCCTTCTGCGGGAGGCCAGATTGGTTTTTTTGCAGATAGGGGTGTCCGGTTAGCGGTCAGGACAGCAGGTCTTGAACATCGCCCACCTGCTCCAGCATCAGCGCCAATTTCTCTGTGAAAATTTTGGGATCCACGCCTAAGGCTCGCAGCTTGGCAACAGATATAGCCAGCAGCGAATCTGCATTATTCGGGTCGGCTTGTATCTGTTGATAGATCTCCACAGCAAGATTCACGATTCGGGCATAATCCGCGTCCGCGCCAGCGGAGTCAGGATCTTCGTGGTAACGAATGGCGGTGGCAATCGTTTGCGGAAACTTCCAGTGGGTGGTCAGCTCTGCCCCCACCTGGGCATAATCGTAACCAAACGTTTCCCGCTGCAGTTGCGACCGGATGGTGCCGGTGTCTGTCTGCTGATCAATAGCCTGCATGTCATTGGTATGGGCGACATACATCAGTGCATCACCTATGTTGTGGAGCATGCCGCAGGTAAAGGCGGTTTCAGGGTCCTTGCGCGCTTGCCGAGCTATCAATTTGGCGATGCTTGCCACAGTGAAGGCGCGCCGCCAAAACCGTTCGCGATCCATGCCCGGGATGGAATCGCAGGCGCTTATCACCCCGGAGGCAATAACCAGTATCTTAAGTGTGTCAAAGCCCAGGAGTACAACCGCGTAGTCGATAGAGCCGACCTTGCGACCGGCGCCAAAATGGGCGGAGTTGGCAAGGCGCAACACCTTCAATGACAAGACCGGATCAAGCTGGATTTTTTGCGAGATTTCATCAACCTGCGACGATTTGCTGCCAAACTGCTGAATCAGTTCCTGCACCAACCTGGGTACACTTGGCACCTTGTGGACCTGCATGAACAGATCCCTGACCGCCGGCGAGGGCGTGGCGCTTGCGGGCGAAGCGGCGGTTCTTAACAACTCCGGCATATCATGACCTCATAGATGATTGGGCTTGGCTTAATCACCAAAAAAGTGTAGCAGAGGCCAGGGCACGCGCCCGCCAAGTCAAGGGCGGGATTGATGACGGGTAAGCATTGCTTTCAAAGATCCGGAGTCACAGGTCTGCTTTACAGCATCAAACAAGTTGCTGGCGCAAAAATCATCAGACGACCGACGCGAACGGTCATGCCCGTTTAACAGGTATTGCAGGGCCAGATGGGGCAGCGGAGACGCCCTTGCATCTTTGGTTGCTTGCCGGCGTCCGGGACGAAAGCCGCATAGAGCAAAGACCATTGGCGCGGGTCGCCTTAGTGACGCTGTTAATCACTGCGCAACAGAGCCAACAACTGCTTGCGTTTATCCATGGGCATTCGGGGCAAGGGTATGAAAACCGGCCAGCCCATATGACGAAAGTAAAAAATGTGCCACAGGAACCGGGCACCCTCGACGCGATCTCGATTGTAAACCCTCCGTCTACTGAGCGGCATGTTCACCACAAGGTGCTGGTCACAAACTTCCATCGCCGGGAAGGTCAGATTGGACTGCGCACGGTGAACTAACCATAGTGCGAACACCAGCGAGACAGAAATACTGATCAAGGCGATTTCGGCACTGCGGGACTGAACGACCACAGCAACCAACAACGCGGTCAGCGGCAACCAGAAGCCTGCCCCTATCAACACATGCACAAAAACCGAGTTGTTCCACTTGCTTTTATCGTGATATTCGAACAATGCTCATACCCAATCAACGAAGGCGTGGCTGCAGCGCCCAGGGAAGCCAACCACCCTGGGCGCTTATTCCCCGGACCCCAGCCGCTTCACATCTACCCGTCAGGGCGAGCGTGTTACCTGTGGGAGATATTCAATCTGCCAGGTAGTATTCGATGGTAGATACCACTCTCACTTGCTTGATGTGCGGGTTATTCTTGTCACGCGGGGTGATGCTGAACTGCCCCTGCGACGCGCGCTTGATTTTACCCAACCGGCTATTGGAATCTGCGGCAAATTTCTCTGCCACCTCGCGCGCTTTTCGGGTTGCCTCTTCTATCATTTCCGGTTTAATGTCGTTGAGTCGGGTAAACAGGTAGTCGGTCTGCGCCTGGTAGTCGCCACCGGTCAGCACAATCCCCTGCCTGCCCAGCTCAGACAGGCCTCCCATGATGCCGCGCACAGCATCAATGCGGTCCGAGTACACGGTGACTGTTTGCATTGCAGTGAAACGAAATTCAGCCGGCATATTGCCACCGTACTGCTGGGCAGATTTGTCGGTTATCGAGGGTGAGGAAACGGTAATTTCTGAATCCGCTATACCTTTGCCTTCCAGAAAGGTTCGGATCTTGGCGGTTTGCTCGTCGAGCGCACCGTACAAACTCTCCAGGTCATTTTCAGCCAAAGCGAACTGAATAGGCCATATGACCACATCGGCATTGAACTCCCTTTCCGACAACCCCTTTACCGTAACACTGCGGTCCAACAGCTTCACATCGAGCGCTGCCCGGGAAACCAGCAAGCCCAACACGGCCAATCCAAAAAACAGACCTAGGCCCAGGATAATGGCGCTGCTTCTATTCATCTTGCGTGCCTTTCTATAAGGTTTGTGTCAGCTTTTTTACAAGCCATGTTTCAGCCCCGGCAGCCGGTTTCTGAAACTATACGACCTGATTCGGACAACCATAGCAGCTTTGGCGCGTGCACAGGAGTGGGCCGCGCGCTGTTGCCCGCCCCCAGAGAAGACTTGATGTGCCCGCTTAGGCAGGCCGCCACTCAAACAACTGCAACGTCAATCGTCTACGGGTGAGTTCACGTTTTCAAACTCTGCGCTCCATGCGCATCACGCGGGTTTTTTTCTTCGAGATTGCCACCGGCCGCTTTGCCGAAGGTTGCGCACTAGG
>CAYNST010000168.1:0-5493 GCA_964399955.1 uncultured Cellvibrionaceae bacterium
AAATGCTCGGCATAGGCGTCGCCGGTGTATTTGAAGTACAGCCCCAGGTTATGGTCTACCTTTGGCAGGATGATGTGCTGATGGGCTATGCCTTGCTGTTCGAATACTTCTGCCAAGGGGGTGAAGGCGTTGGGGCGGTCGATGTCGCCGTTGACCATCAGGGCATGAAAGCCCATTTTTTTGAATAAAGTGGCGTGTTCGCGGGCAGCGTCGAGCTGGGTTTCGCTTTCTCGCCACAGGCCGCCGCCCCAGCTGGCAGCGCCGCCAAACATGCCGGGGTGGCGCAGTGACAGGCTGATTGCGCCGGCGCCGCCCATGGAGAAGCCGGCAAGGGTTCGGTAATTGGGCTGGGTGCGGACGCGGTACTGGCTTTCTATGTGAGGAATCAGTTCGTTGATGAGCATGTGCTCCTGCTCACCAAGGTAATGGCGATTGCCACCGTTGGGGAAAACAATGATGGGTTCTGGCAAATTGTGTTTTTTCAGTGATTTGCGCAGGAAGGGTGCAAAGCCTTTGACATCACTGTTTTCACTGCCGCGGTAACCGTGCAGGTAATAAATTACGGGGTAAGATTCTTCACTGCTGGCGTAGTCCCGGGGAAGGCTCACGCTTACGCCTATTTCATGGCCCATCGTGTCACTGTGGAAAGCAAAATGCTGAACATTGCGCAATTTTTTTCCCGGCTCAGTGACCCAGGCGGCTTCCCCTCCTTGGGATGAGGATTTGGAGCAAGCTGTGATCAGTGCGGCAAACAAGGAGAAAAAAAACAACCCTGCGCACCAGTGGAATGGCTTGGAATGTGACACACGCATAAACCTTTTGAATGCAAATAGTTAGAGTTGGGGCTAGCTGCGGGTGGACGCCGGCGGATCAACAAGTGGCGTTTTTCAGGCCCGTCCCAGCTATTCATCATCAACTTGAACTGCAGCGGCAGTTACGGCTGCCCGCCTGTTTTTGAACTTCACTGCAGCCACCAGGCCCTTTACCAGCAAACTGCTGTACAGGGTCCCGTTGTGGGTATAAAAAATGCCGACCGGCTGCGTCTTGGGGTGCCAGCGATTGATCCAGTCAACGCCGGTAACAAAACTTACAGAACCGAGCTGCCCGGATTGACAGCCGTATTCGATCAATTTGCCAAGTATCAGATAACCAGGGCTGATGGCCGCAAAGTCTTCACGAAAACCAATTTTTAGCAGGTATAAACGGCCGTTTACCTGCACACCAAACTGGGCGGCAATGACCGTGTTGTCCAGGTACAGAAGATTGATCTGACACTGGCCCAGCTCGCCGTAACTCTGCAGCAGAGATTGGTAATAAGCCAACTTAGCCGGCTGCTTAACGATGCTGGTGCCGCGCTGGCCCTTCCAGCCGGAATCCTCCACCTGAAGAAACTGCTCAAATGCCGGCTGCAGCGCGTCCACCTGGGTGACGCAGTCCAGCCGTAGGCTGCCCTGTTCTTCTGCCTTGCGCATTTTTTTTTGCAGGCCTTTGCGGAACTTGCTGCTGTAGCCCGCCCAGAAGCTGTCTAAGCCGGAGGAGAAATCCAGGTACTTGGAGTGGTGAGTAATCCGAATAGTTGCGGGATCATCCAGAATGCTTACTGCGGCGCCGTCGGCCAGGGCGCACTGCCAGCGAACAAACGCGAAGTAGGGCAAACTTTTTTTCATCTGCCTGATAATAGCCGCCCTATAGCCGCTTAAAGGTAGCGCCGCCAGCACATCATTAACGCCCATCTCGTTGGGGTAAAACAGCTGCAGCACGGGCAACTTTACGCGCCCTTTGCTGAGGTAGCTTCGCTCGAACGGCAGCACCGCAAACAGTGTGCTCTGCTGGTCGTAGAGGGCGGCAAAACACACGTTGCGGTCTTCGGCCCGATTGTGGAGCTCCGCTCTGTACCAACCCGGGAAATGCAAAAAGTGTGTGCCGCTTTTTTTTGCAAGAGCAAGCCACTGCGGTTCGAGCTTGAGCAGGCCCCGCTTACCTACAAATATGTCAACCAACTTGAGGTTGGGCTTCTGCATGGGTCTACCGCTTTCCGGCCTCATAGGATTTGATAAGTTTATACACTTCGGCTACCGCGCCACTGCGCACCAGGCCCAGATGGTGGGTATCCACGCTTTTTACGGTAAGTGCGCCGTGGATGAACGGCGAGAGCCCGTAATCGTATTTACCGCGCCGCCCCAGACCAAAATCCATGAAACGGGCTTTGATCAACAATGCATCAAAGTTGTAGCAGTTGTTTTCCTTTTCATAAACAAGCGCAGCGCGATCAAAGGCCTTTTCGCGCAGTTGCTGAGCGGGTGCCCTCTGCGGCGGCTCAGCCCCTTGGGGGCTTGACCGGGCAGCCTGGGGTGCCGGTTGAGACGGCTTGGCGGTAAAACGCCACAGCCCTCGCAACCCCTTGCGCCTTACAATACCGCCAAGGTCGGCAATTAATTTGGGAACCGAGCGGTAAAAGCTGGTGGATACATAGGTATCCAGCAATACCACGCTTGCGATATCCACACCCTCTTTGCGGAAGCGTTTGGCCGCCTCCAGCGCTACCAGCCCACCAAAGGACAGCCCTACCAGCGTCATCCGCGACAGCTCTCCCTGTCGTTTGATGGCTTCCACGTATGAGTCCACCAATTTGTCGAAGGAGTACTCCAACTGCCCCTTCTGCTGCTGGGCTTCAATGAAGGCAATTTCATCCTGGGCAAACACACCGTACACCGGCCGCTCACCGGTAAACTGGTCTGCCAGAGTCTGATAGATCTCTACACCGCACAAACAAAACACCGGGTCGCCGGTGGAGGTGGCGTTTAGTCTGACTACACTCGCGCCGCCTGTCTGGTCCCCCACCCAGTCGCGCAACTGACGAATGGTGGGGGCTTCGAACAGTGCCATCGCCGAAAAGGTCATCCCCGTGGCCTTGTTCATTTCATGAGCAACTTGCAGTGCCAGCAAAGAATGGCCGCCCAGGCTGAAAAAATTGTCGTCCAGGTCAATGCCCTTGATGGCCAGCGCCTTCTCCCACACCGCGATCAGACTGCGGTCAATATCATCGCGCGCCCCCAATGCCGCTTTTTTGGTTTGTTGACTGACTCTTTCCGCGCCCAGCAACGCCAACTGCTGCCGATCAATTTTGTTATTGGCCGTCATCGGGAACTCATCCAGCGGCAAAAAGTGTTGCGGCACCATGTGCGGGGGCAACACACTGACGCAGAAACTGCGCAGCGTCTCAATGTCTATGGGGGAGCCCAGATAGAACGCAATCAAACGCTTGTCGTTATCGGCAAAGGTTGACGCAACCACCGCAGCCTGGCGAATCCCGTCCAATGTTTCCAGGACGGTTTCAATCTCCAGTGGCTCTATGCGATAGCCACGTATTTTAAGCTGATTGTCTATGCGATTAAGGTATTCGACCAGCCCGTCCGGGTGAAGCACCACCCGGTCACCGGTCCTGTACACCCGGCCTGAGTCCAACTCTGGCAACTGCAGAAAGCGCTGGTCGGTCAGCTCCTGCTTGCCAAAGTATCCCGGTGCCACTCCGGCCCCACCTATCAGCAGTTCTCCAGGGGTTCCGGCCGGCACAGGCTGCAGCTGATCGTCCACGACAAATATACGGGTTTGACGGATGGGGCGGCCAATGTAGACCTTCTCGTCTGGCGCCTGAATACGATGACACAGTGACCAGACGGTGGTCTCGGTGGGACCGTACAGGTTCCACAGCTCTGACGCCGCAGCAAACATCAGCGGCTGCAAATCTTTTGGCAGTGCCTCACCACCTACCAGAATTTTTAGTGGCTGCGCCGGCTGCCAGCCGTTGCCCAACAACATGCGCCAGCTAGCGGGCGTGGCCTGCATCACCGTTATGGCGTGCTGGTTGATGAGCGTCTGCAGGGCAGACTGCGAAACCGACTCCTCCCGCGAGGCCACCACCACGTGGGCACCCACAAACAGTGGTACAAACAGCTCCAATATATGAATATCGAAGGAGATGGTGGTCACTGCCAACAGGCGATCGCCTTGGCCAATTCCGGGGGCCTCGGTCATGGCCAACAGGAAGTTGGTGAGATTGGCTCGGGTTATGGCCACGCCCTTGGGATCACCCGTCGAGCCCGAGGTGTAGATGATGTAGGCCAAGTCGTCTGGCTGGGCCGCTGCATTGGCAAGGCTCACCGGAGTTGCGGGGACGGGCTGAGCCAGCAAGGCGGCCAGGGTTACTGACTTGCCGCTGAAGGCCAGATCTGCCGGCGCTGCATCGCACACCAGCAGAGTCACGCCGGCATCCTTGAGGATGTACGCTTGCCGGCTAAGCGGATAGGCAGGGTCCACCGGGATATAGGAGGCACGCAGAGACCAGATGGCAAGCAGCAGGGGCAGCAGTGACGCAGAGCGGGAGACGCCGACGGCCAACTTGTCCCCCGGCCCTACCCCCTCCGCTCTTAGCGCCTGCGCCAGGCCAGCCGCCGCCCGGGACAAATCGCCGTAGCTGTACTGTTGGGCCGCAAAAGTTTGCGCCGGAGCGCGTGCCTGGTGTTGCGCCCGCTGATCAAAACACGCAAGCAGGTCTGCCTCCGGCAGGGCCGGCAGGGGTGTGGGTTTATTGTTATTTGTAGGCATGGCCATCACTGATTGTCGGCGCTGAAGCTAGAAGCTAACCCGCCGGTCAGCACTGCAGCTCGCCGTATGAAATTGGAAATCGCGCCGGAACAGCTATGCCCGTCGCCTCAAAAATGCTCGCCTGATGCATCGAATGCATCTGCCATGGCGATAAAGCCTGCCCTGCACTGCCTCTCATAGTTACGGCCGCCACTTGTTTTTGTTCATTTTTCAGCAAAAACAAGGCCGCGATCACAAAACACCGCCGCATCAAGGGTTATGATCAGAGCAATCTGTTTCTTCTTGACTCTGCAGTGTAGAAACAGCCGACACCATTAAAGTTTCCCTGCAGCAACCGCCTTTCTAGGTTGAGCTGCAGGTGGGACTGACCGCAGTATTGCTTGGGGCCGTTCAGCATAGCTGCAGACTCCCTACTTTGAAACCCTGCACAAACTTTTGCGGCGGCTTGGCCTGTCACCAGCAACCCAGGGCTTGACTTGCCGGTTTGTACCGGTGGACCTTATCAATGATAGCTGCAACAGGTGCATTTTTCGCGGACGTAATGATTCAGCTCATCCCGTGACTGTTCAAGTTGCTTGCCAATATGAGCAGAGCGCCGAGAACAATTGAGCCAAAACGGGTAAAACGGCCCACTTTTTGTGCTGCACCCTTCGTGGCGCCGTAATTCACAATGGTATCTGCCATTTTGAACCAGGGCCCTGAGCCCACAACACAGGACGCTTCATCTAAAAAAGTGGCTCGGGGTGCTGCGCTTTCCACTGCCAACCGAGTGGGCGCCCGAGCGGGTTCAAGTTCATCTATTGGCGCTGCTGCACACTGGCGGCAATAACAGCCTGTTAATGCTGCCTATGCGCCGGCGCCCGCACCGCTAGGGTCTGTTGACGTTTC
>CAYNST010000169.1:0-3983 GCA_964399955.1 uncultured Cellvibrionaceae bacterium
GCTCCGTCCCACGGTTGGGTACCAATCGCGCTGCAGCTTGAACAGCGCCGGGTAAACGGGATTGCGGCACAGCCTTCACCGCGCGCGCATTAGGCTTATGTTGCGGCTTGATCTGCCGAATCCGCTCTATACGTGCCAAGTCGTCTGCCTGATGGTATTCACAGACGAATGGCAGATCAATAGGAGCGGTTTATGTGGGGCGGGAGAAATTCTCTGCAGCTGCCTCGCGGCGAATTGCGGTTTGCCCTCTCTGCCAGCAGCCTTCAGTGGGGCCTGATGATCAGGCTACCGTCAACAGTATCGGCCGCGCATCGGTGATCACCATGGTGTGCTCAAACTGAGCCGATAAACCGCCCCTTGGCCCTACCAGGGTCCAGCCGTCGGCCGCTTCTTCCGCGTTGCTGCAGCGGGTGGACAGAAACGGCTCTATGGTGATGACCAGACCCTTGTGTAGACGCCGCCGATCCAGCGGGTCGTAATAGCCGGGTATCTCGCCCGGTTCTTCGTGCAGCGCCCGGCCCACACCGTGGCTGCAAAGATTGCGGATGATTTTATAGCGCTTCAGCTTGGCCACTTTTTGAATGGCCTTGCCGATATCGCTCAACGGCCTGCCTGCCCGCGCACTGTTGATGGCCTGCTCCAGAGCCTGCTGGGTGGCATTCAACAGACGCAATTTTTCCGGGGCAAAGGGCGGCACCACAAACGAGCCGCCGGTATCGGCAAAGTAGCCGTCTTTTTCTGCTGACACGTCAATATTGACCACATCGCCAGGCTGAATGACCCGACTGCCAGGAACGCCGTGGGCCACTTCTTCATTGACGCTGATGCAGGTGTAACCTGGGAAGTTGTAGGTCAATTTGGGTGCGGACTGCGCGCCCAAGAATTCCAACCGCTCCCGGCCAATGTCGTCCAACTCCGCTGTGGTCATGCCCGGCTCGGTGCGCTGCTGCATGTGTTTAAGCACAGTCGCCACAATCCTGCCGATCTGCCGCAGCTTGTTTAAATCCTGTTCTGTTTCAATGGTCATGCTTTATAGCCTTTGATAGCCGTTTATTCGGCTGCCGCTGCCCACTTGCGGCAGTAACAATAAATGAATTTCTGCACGGTGCCCCAGGGCGTGCGATGTTCTTCTTTGACCTGCTCTAGCAACGCAAAAGACCCGCCAAATTGCGCGTGCAGTTCATCGGCGCTGTAGCGAACTACCGGCAAGCCGCTGCAGTGGGTTGGCCCGTCGTGGTCAAAGGTGGCCAGAATTACGTGCCCGCCCGGTTTGAGCGCGTGCAGAACCGTCTGCACATAGCGGCGGCGGTCGTCTTCCTCAGTCAAAAAATGAAACACTGCGCGGTCGTGCCAGAGGTCGTAGTCATTGGACGCAAGCGGCGCGTCAGTGATGTTGGCTTCCAGCCACTGCACTCGTGCGGCGGCGTCACCCAGCCGCTGCTGGGCTGCCTTTAGTGCGGCGCCAGAGAGGTCCAGAACCGACACCTGGCTGTAGCCGCCCGCCAGCAGATCGTCCACCAAGGTCGACGCACCGCCGCCAACGTCAATGATGGCAGCGGATGGGTTGAGGCCGGTCGCTTCAATCAGCCGCATCGACTGCTCGGCGTGCTCCTGAAACCAACTGACGTCGTTCGAGGTTTTGCTGGAGTAGACCTGCTCCCAATGTTCTTTGGATTCCATGCGGTGCTGCCTTCTGCATTGAATGATGTGAGGTAAGCGTCACTGAACCGCAGGAGTTCGACCGCCGCAGACAGATACAGACAAAAGCTACCCAGATGCTAACACAGCACCGCTGGCCGTTGTGATTGGACTATTGGGAAAAGGAGCGAGGAGGACTGACCGGATATATCGGCGGCAATAGAAGTGATGGTCAAAAGAATGCGGCTGCCACCCAAGCTTGCGCCGCGACCACACCCATAAATCAGGCTAAGCGGTGAGCACCACCAGCATCATGCCGATAAATGCAAGGCTAACGCCCACAACCCACGCCAGCTCCTGGCGTTTACTGGACTGCTTCATCGGACCGGCAGACAGAATGACTGTTTTACAGCGGCCGCACAGATCTTCCGTCGGCAGTGCACCCATATCGGCCATAACCTTCTGCATCGCCATAACAGGCCCTCTACTTGTAGGTTGACTAACAATCTTGCTCAGATGAGTTTAGACGGTGTTTGTGACAGTATTTTTTCAATTAAAAGATTATCCCAAGACGGCCAAACGGGGACGGACAAACCTGCTGACACCGGCCAGTTCAGTCGCTGGTAAGACAGCGGAGTTGCGACAAGGTTTGTTGGCGGTAATCAATTAAGAGCAGGTAGGGGGGGAGTGCGGCGCTCAAGTTTTGGCCGAATAGACGGCGAAGGCAACCTCGACCTGCTTTGCGCCGAGCGCATTCTTCTACTTTGGATATCGGTGAGATCAGCTTGTCCGCTGTTGGTTATGGCGCAAAAGCCGGCGCCAGGATTAGCCGGCTATAACTTGGTGAGGGTGGGAGCACAATGGTATGAGGGGGCGCCGGCCCACCCCTTACTGCTGCGTCTCCAGGTCCTGCTCAACAACCGTCCGGAGTTCCGGCGCGTATTCCACATGCAGGTTGTCGAGGAAGGCGTTGAACAGCGTGCTTTCCAGTTCTTTTAACTGTTCCTTGCTGTAGCGGTTGGTCCAGCCTTCGTAGTAGAAGGAGGTCATGTTAATAGAAAGCGTCATGATGGATTCGGAGTTGATCGGAACGACTACAAAAGGGCTGGGTGCGTCACCGTCAATCAAGCTCCACTCAAACCGCGACCAGTAGACTCCGTTCCTTTCCATGCGACTGAAGCCGAGGGCACTGACCTCCTTTCCATCTTCGCCAAGCGCCAGCAGGAGCACTCTCGACCAGGCCTCCAGGACTTCAGGGTTGGCAAGAGCCCCTTTCATCTGATGCTCTTTTGTCAGCCGCACCAGAGCGACACGAATGTCGTAGCGCGCCACATCGTGGGTTGTCCGCTGATCCTCGACAATCCAGGCTTGATCCGCCAGTAACAGTGATTGTCCTCCCATGTCGTCGGTTTCCCACTTGGGCTCTAGTGAATCGAAGTGGCCGGCAGTTGCGACAAAATTGTATTCGCGGCGTTTCAGATGTTCCGCTGGCAGGCGGAAGGAAATTTCTGCCTGCTTGACGCTGAAGCCTACTAGGTCGCCCTGGTCGAACTGCGGGCCTACCAAATCTCCAGGGTACTTGGTCATTTTTTTGCTCCTGACATGGCCACAAAGTCCACAAAGGTTCTTTTCAACTGCGTGGATTGTTGCCGCGCAACGGAAACGGGTGCCATCATGCTGTCAATGCCGTCCAGCGTACACATCAATTCGTCCCGCCAACGCGCCTTCCTGCTGCCCGGTAGCCGGTCTAGTTCGCGCCGCAAATCTGCGCTGTGACTGGCGGCGGCGATGATCGCCACTCGATTGGCTTGGTAGTCGTAGTAATCCAACGGCGCGTCAATTCGATTTGAGGCTGCTTTTTTATCGGTCAATAGTCGTATCAGGGCGGGTGTATCCGCGACCGGGTTGACCAGGAAAAACCGGTGCGATGAAAGAGTCCCGGGAATCTGCTGCAGCGCTTGTTGCAATAGAGCAGCGCCTTCCCGCTCCACATGCCAGCTCACAGGCTCCGCCGTTACCTGGTTTTGTTTTATCACCTGAACCAGCTCATTCACCGCCTGCTGCGTGCCTCTCGAATGGCCAGGCACACCCCAAGAACCCAGCTCGTTGATCACCGAGCTGGGGTTGTAAAAGACGGCTTTTTTGGCCGCGCCACCCGTTCCTATCTGCTTCTCTTTGGCCTTGGATAGAGCATCGGTCAAGCCGTCCCCGCTTCCATTGATATAGATGCCGAAGCCTGAAACATTAGCGTCTTTCATTTTTTGCAGCTTCTTAGCGGAAAATGTAGACACCTCCCGATAAAGTCCCGGTGCTCGGTCTTGTCCCTGGCCAATCTTTTTCATGCC
>CAYNST010000169.1:4083-5461 GCA_964399955.1 uncultured Cellvibrionaceae bacterium
ACCTCCTCAATCTGCCCACTGCCAAGGTGGAGCGTCCAACAACCCTTGACCCAGAATGATGGTCTCACCCAGATCTTTAGCTAAAGCGATGGTGTTGCAGTGGGTGTTTTCTTCCAGAGTGGCAATGAGGCGTGGCGCGTGGGAGACCACCCAAACCTGGGTTTCCCGCGATGCACGCGTGATCAACCGCCCCAGGGCGGGGAGCAAGTCGGGGTGCAGGCTGGTTTCCGGCTCATTCAGTACCAACAGTGAAGGCGGCCTGGGTGTGAGTAGGGCGGCCACCAACAACAGATAGCGGAGCGTGCCGTCTGACAGTTCGGCCTGATTCAGGTCGCGCAACAGCCCGTCTTGCTGAAAGCGCAACAGAAAACGGTTGCCGAAGTCCGCGTTGAAACCAATTGTCGCTCCCGGAAATGCGTCATCTATCGTTGCACTCAGTGCCTCGCGGTCGCCAATCTCGTATAGGGTCCGCAATGCTGCCACCAAACTGTGACCTTCATGATCAAGCACCGGGGTTCGGGTGCCCATCTGCGGTATACGAATGGCTGATTGAGGGTCGGTTCTGAATTGATCGTAGAAACGCCAGTTGCGGATGGTTTGCCGGACAGCGTAAACCTCCGGCACTGCCACCGGGTCACTGATCTCGTTCAAAATGCTTTCGTAAGCGTTCAGGTGGGCGTTGTAAACCGCCCACTTTCTTCCGGAACGTATTTTAACCACAGGCCCAACCCGATCGACAAGGCAGTTGCTGGGACGATAAACGTCACCCGCCCAGATGCATTCGCGCTTTATCTCCGGGTCAAACTGAAACATGGACGGGTCGCGGTAGCCCGCCGCCCCTTGCGGAGCAGGCATTCCGAGCGAGACGGCGTAGCCGAAAGACTCGCCTACAAAGCCGAGTCTCAGCCGAGTGTTTTTCTTGTTGGCTGTGCCCTGAACGGCAGCTGAGCCAGCTCTCATCCCTTTGGTGAATTTTTCCGGGCCGGCCCAAAACGTGTGATCAAGGCCGCCTTCCTGTGCAATCGACGCAATCAGGTCGCCTTTTGCGGTATCCGCAAGCAGCCGCAGCGCTTTATACAGATTGGATTTTCCGCAACCGTTGGCCCCCGTCACCACATTGAGCCCAGACAAGGGGGAAACAATGTTTTTAAGACTGCGGTAGTTGGATACGGCAATTGCTTTGATCATAAGCTAGGAGTCGTCCCGGTTTCTCGCCAGGCAGTTGTGAAAAGGCGCGTCCCAAGACCTGTGCCCTGGTCGCTCTCAGTCCATTCGGCTAATTGAGTCGCCATCGTCGGATGTGCAGGGTACCCCAACAGGCTGTTGAAAAACTATGCACGGCCGCTGCTGGCACCCTAGAAGTCCCCATGATCGCCTA
>CAYNST010000170.1:0-5400 GCA_964399955.1 uncultured Cellvibrionaceae bacterium
TAGTTCCTCCCGTAACTGCGCGCAGCTCTCCGAAGGTGTGCGCAGCAAAGCGGGCACCGGGGCCCCATCAGCAGGTGGAGCCTAACTTGCTCTTACCTCGGCCGGGGAGGTTTGCGCCCAGCCTGGCAGCAAGGCGTAAGGATCTAGCTGCAGCACATGGTTGTAAGGCACCTGCGCATGGTCAAGTCGCCGGAACAAGGTGCGGTTGTTGACTGAGTCAAACAGCTCCATACAACTGCCGATAAACTCGCCATGCACAAAAATCTGAGGCATGGAGGTAATGCCCGTCCGCGCCACCAGTGCGGCCTTCAGCCCGGCGCCCACCTGCCCCACCTGGTAGGTTTCATCATCCAGGTTTACACAGGTAAAACGAATATCCAAAGTGTCAAACAGCTTGCGGACGGCCCAGCCCATTTCACACCACTCGTAGGCAAATATCAGCACCGAGGCCTCACTCTCGGCCATAATCTGCTCCAACAGCTTCTGGGCGACGTCAGCCACATAGGCACCTTCATCTTCAATTTGAACCAAGGGGCGCGGGGTTTTGTTGATGATTTGCTGCCCTGCAGTAGACTTGGATATGGCCTGCTCTTCGGCATTCATGCTGTCTGGTGCGCGGTCCAGGCTGGGGCTCAAGGGCGAACGCTCGCCCGCATCAGGCAGTACACATACAATATGACTGCCAGAGACTGCCTGGGCGGCTATCTGCAGCGTGGCCGCCAGGGCGGCACCACCGCGCAGGCCGGTGACTATGCCTTCCTGGCTTGCCAGGTCCTGCATGGCGCGCGCGGCATCCAGTGGGCTTACCGCTACGTCCTCTCCCGGCGCCAGGGGTGCAGCCTGACGCGCCACCTGGCAGGCAACCACCTGGGTCCCCGGGCTCATCTGCTGAAACAGGCTGCGCAGGCCAGAGGTGAGGCCTTTGCCCGGAGCCGCTGTGACGCAGTAGTCCAGCGGCAAACTGGCAAAATCGCGTAGAAGCTCCCGCCCCAGATGCTCAGCCACCAGATCTTCGCTTTGGCTTAGTCCAACGGAGTTCAGCCAGAACCACCGGTGCGCCGTTGCCAGCTCACAGGCCTTGGCCGCCGCACCCCGCTCCCGTTCCTCGGCAGGCGTCAACACCACCTTGGCCCCCATGGCTCTCATCCACTGCCGCTTTTCCGGCCCTACATCCGCCGGCATTACCACCACCAGGGGATAGCCCTTCTGCGCACAGACCATGGCCAAAGCCACACCTATCTGCCCGTTGCTGGCTTCTACTAGGGTTTGGCCCGGAGACAGCATGCCCGCCTCTTCTGCACGGTCAATCATGGCCAGCGCCAAACGGTCTTTTTGCGACAGGCAGGGATTGAAGCCCTCCAGCTTGACGTACACACTCACCTGCTCGGGCGCCAGCTTTCTCAAGCGCACGCACGGAGTGTTTCCAATGACAGTTAAGATTGTCTCGTGAAGCATAAAACAGCCAGTTATTGCCAGTTCAGCAAAAGAAAAGTGCGTATTCAGTGGTTGTTACGCCAAGTAACAGGCTGCGGGCCTAGCCCGGTTGATGACTCGCCGGCAAAGTGCAAAATTTTGATCAGTTGCCGGCGGGTATGTGACAGGCATCACGCGATGCAGTGCCTGGACCGCAGGTGGCGCTGCCAGGCAAAAAGGGCTGCGTCAGTGACGCAGGTGGGGGCGCAGAGTGTGGTACAGCGGCAGCTGGGTATCGGCAGACGGTGCACTCAGCGCAAAGGGTTTGAACGCCGACTCCGGCTGCAGAGCGGTTGCCGAAGCACACCACCCCAGCCCCACTGGAAGCGACTGCGGCTGCGGAAGCGCAGCAAATTCTGCGCTGTAGTCGCGCTCGGGCAAGAGTTGGCGGGCCACCCACTCTGCGCGCGGCATGACCCAGTCGGCGCCCACACGATTGCGCACACCCCAGGCCACCCGGTAGTCGTCGCAGCTAGCCTGAGCGCCGGCGGGACGGTCGGTAAAGGCAATATCGCGGTCAATATTGAAGTGGATTTTCATCATGGCTTCTTCGAACAGCATGGCCAGGTCTTCATGGCGTGAGGTGTAGGCGTAGTCGTCGCTGGCGCCATCGGCATCAAAATATTCGCCCACTTCAGCCGCACTTATCTGCCGCTCGCCATCCGTGGCCGATTGCCCGCGGTACAGTATCTGCGCCATGCGTTGCATCTCCAGAGACTGCAAGCCTTGCTCCTGCGCCAGGCGTATGGACGGCGCGCTGGATTCCAGACTCCTGATCACCTGCAGGATGGATTGGCGCGTGTCTGCCTGAGCATAAGCCGCAGGCGGGAAATCATCATTGGCGTGAGCCAGCTCATGAAACAGCAGTGCGGCCATCTGCGGCACTATTTGCTCCAAGGTACGGCCCTGTGACGGACTGCTGTGGGCAATGGCCTCTTCCCCGCCGGCCACGTATCGCCAAAGCGAGCGGAACGCCATGGGTGCGGAGAAACCGTGACGGTAATCCGGTGCGGGGTTGATCACGGCCTGTTCGTCGGCACTCAACCACAAAGACTCCGGGTCCAGGTAAATGGCGCCGGTCAGGCTTGTGTAATAGGACGGCCGAATATTGCCATCAATGACAATGGCGGTAACCCCTCGGGCCAGCAAATGGATGTCCTCTGGCAGCGCCTCCAACAGCTCGCGCAGCCGGGTTGCCATCCAGGGATGCGAAACCAGTGCGCGCTGCATGATGTCATCCACGGTCGGGGCGATGGTATCCATACCCAATGGCGGCAGGGTGTCCAGACTGCAGGACTCATTGCTGCGCGTTGCCGTTGCACACTTTTTGAGAACACTCACATAGGGACCATCTGCTACAGCGGGTAGCACGCCGGCCAAGTCCGCTCTGGCCATGCCGCGATCCATTCGATTGCCGCCCCCTCCCCCGCCACAGGCGGTCAGAAGCAGCAGAACAAGGGTGAGAGAAACGGCGCGAAGCATGGCTATATTCCTGATCAACAAATGAACCCCCTTTAGTTTATACCCTAATTTGCCCGGCACCTGCCGCGACAACCCATCGGCAGGCCGCCCGTCGGAAGTCGGGCGTGGGTACCCAGGTACAGGCAGCAAACGCAGAATGCCCGGACTATAGTTGACCTACACGACTGCGCAAATTTCAACCAGTTGGGTCCAATATGGCACATCACCAATATATAACTGCACGACACGCCACCTCAATATACCGGCTATTGTTTGCACTTGCTGCGTTGCAGTCGGGGTTCTGTATGGCAGAAGCACCGGCTTTGCGCACCGTTTGGATCACCAGCCAAGCGATCAAATTCCCCGCATTCAGCATCGACAAACTGGACTACCGCAGGCTGGCCTTCGAATATGCAACCACCGGCACCACCAGCGTCAGTAATCTGGAAGAGCAGGTTGAGACCCTGAACTGCAGTGGAGAGGAAAGGCAAAATGCCTACTACAAGGTGCACTACCGTGGGCCGCAGGTGGTATTTCGTATAACCGACACTCGCCACAATCGCGTCATATTGATAGAGGAGCGCAACCTGGGCGGTAGCACCACCTACGGACGGGGCAGTTGCCGGCCGGACAAGGCGCCGCTGACGGCGTTCAACCCGCAGGGGCAGTGGCTTAACAGGCTGCATCAGCAATTGCTGCAGGACGCACAGCAGGAGTTGATGGATTTCATCGCCGACCACGGTGTCCTTCGCTACGAAGAGCTGCGTTTCCCCCTGTTCTACGTGCAGAGCAATGCCAATCGCTTCCACCGCATCAATCAGGCTGCAGACCGGGCCGCAGTGGCGTTTGAGCTGTATCAGCAGTACGGCGTAACACTGGAAGCCGAAGACATGTTGCGGGCGCTGACCAAGACTTGGGAGGTGGAGCTGGCAAGCCTGCAGGACGATGCGAGCCTGCGCGCCATCAGCGTCGCGCTGCATCGCAACCTGGTGGCGGCCTATTTTTATCTAGGTCAGTTTGACGCCGCGCGCAGGCACGATGCCTTGGCGCAGGCGCTGGGTCAGCCGCAAGAAGAGTCCTGGCAGGAGCGCATTCGGGCACACGAGCGGCATTTTATTTTGAGCCCCGTGGTGGCGAGTGACCCACTGCGCGTAGCCAACCTCTACCGCCTGGGACAAAACGTGGTTGCTGAAGCCCAACTTGCAGAAGCGGACTATGGCTCCTTGCAGGAGGATTTGCGCAACGGCAACAGCGTCTACTAACGCGGCTGGGCTTCAGTCAAAAAGGTTGAGGATGTTGGAAATGGTGGCGGCCCCCTGGGCGGCCACCTGCTCCTTGCTGGCCGTGCCAAAGCCTTCGCGCACCACATCGTCTTCGGGCATTTCATCCAGAAACCGACTGGCCGTGGTTTGCTGCTTCTCGCCAAACTGCTTGCGGCTGCCGGCAAGTGTCATGGTCAAGCTTTGGCGGGCACGGGTAATGCCCACGTAGGTAAGGCGCCGCTCTTCTTCAATATTGCCCTCTTCTATGCTCACCCGATGCGGCAGTAGCTCCTCCTCCATGCCCACCATGAAGACATGGGGGAATTCCAGCCCCTTGGCGGCGTGCAGGGTAAGCATTTGCACCCGGTCGCTCTCGTCGGCTTCTTCCTGCCGGTCCAGCAAATCCATCAGCAGCAGTTTGGCAATGGCGCCTTTCAGGCGGTCATCATTGTCGGCATTCTCATCGTCGTTTTTCTCCAGGGTTTTGCGGATGGACTCAATCAGGTAGCGCACGTTCTCCATGCGCTTTTCTGCCACCTTGACCGAGCTGGCGTTTTGCTGCAGCCAGGCTTCGTAGTCGATATCGTCAACCATACCGTTGATGGCTGCCAGGGGGTCCTCCGTCTGGCAGCGCAACTGCAGACGCTGCATCCAGTTGGCAAACTCCTGCAAGCGCTCCAGCCCCTTGCCGGACATCACCGCCTGCAGGCCAACCTCCTGGCAGGCGGCCAGCATACTGACGTTGCGCTCGGTGGCGTAGCGGCCCAGGGACTCCAGCGTGCTGGTGCCTATGGCCCTTCGCGGGGTATTGATAACGCGCAAAAAGGCGTTGTCGTCGTCGGGGTTGACCAGCAGGCGCAGGTAGGCCACCAGGTCCTTGATCTCTGACTTGGCAAAAAAGCTGGTGCCGCCACTGAGGTTGTAAGGTATCTGGTGCTGCTGCAATTTCATCTCGAACAGGCGGGCCTGAAAATTGCCACGGTAGAGAATGGCAAAGTCGCGGAACTTGCACTGGCGCCGCATACGCTGGTTGAGAATTTCGGTGGCCACGCGCTCGGCCTCGGCATCTTCGTTGGCGCAGCGAATGACGCGGATGGATTCCCCCAGCCCCAGGTCACTCCACAGGCTTTTGTCGAACTCGTGCGGGTTGTTGCTGATCACCTGGTTGGCCACCCGCAGGATGCGCGCGGTGGAGCGGTAGTTC
>CAYNST010000171.1:0-5303 GCA_964399955.1 uncultured Cellvibrionaceae bacterium
CCGGCGAAATGAAAACCAAGCCCACCCAGCACTCGGTCAAGGAGCTGCGCTCCATCGGGTTGCAGCCCGACGTGCTGCTGTGCCGCTCGGACAAGATCATCGACGACGACTCGCGGCGCAAGATCGCCCTGTTCACCAATGTTGCCGAGCGCGCCGTGGTGCCGCTGCCGGACGCAGAGACCATCTACGCCATTCCGCGCCTGCTGCAGAGTTATTCCCTTGACCAGATCGTCTGCGACCGTCTGGAGCTGGATGTCCCCCCGGCGGATCTGAGCGAGTGGGACCGGGTGGTTGACGGCAAGCTGCACCCGGAGCACAGCGTCACCATTGCCATGGTGGGCAAATACATGGATTTGCTGGACGCTTACAAATCTCTGAACGAATCCCTGACCCACGCTGGAATACACACGCGCACTAAGGTCAACGTCAAATACATCAACGCCGAAGACCTGGAAGAGCAGGGGCTGGGCGCGCTGGCCGAGGTGGACGCCATTCTGGTGCCCGGTGGCTTCGGCGAGCGCGGCATGGACGGCAAGCTGGCGGCGGTGCGCTACGCCCGCGAAAACAAGGTGCCTTACCTGGGCATCTGTCTGGGCATGCAATCTGTGGTCATAGAATTTGCCCGCAATGTGCTCAACCTGCCCGAGGCCAACAGCACCGAATTTGACCGCAAGACGCCGCACCCGGTCATTGGCCTGATCACCGAGTGGACCAATGCCGAGGGCCTGCTGGAGAAGCGCGATGAGAACTCCGACCTGGGTGGCACCATGCGCCTGGGCGCCCAGGAATGCCGGCTGGAAAAGAACTCCAAAACCCGGGAAATCTACGGTGAGGACGTTATTGTAGAGCGCCACCGCCACCGCTACGAAGTCAACAATCACTACCTGGATTTATTGCGCCAGAACGGTCTGCAAATTGGCGGCTGGTCAGCCGACGACACCCTGGTGGAGGTAGTGGAAATACCCGATCACCCCTGGTTTGTCGCCTGCCAGTTTCACCCCGAGTTTACCTCCACCCCGCGCGACGGACACCCGCTGTTTATCAGCTACGTTGAAGCCGCTCTGGCGCAGCACAACCGTAAAAACTAAGGCCGCTACATGCAAAAAACCATCAGTGTTGCCGGCATTCGGCTTGCCAATGACCGCCCATTTGTGCTGCTGGGTGGCATGAATGTGCTGGAGTCCCGCGATTTGGCCATGCAAGTAGCGGAAGCTTATGTAGGCGTTACCCAGAAGCTGGGCATCCCCTATATTTTCAAAGCCTCTTTTGATAAAGCCAACCGCTCGTCCATTCATTCCTATCGTGGGCCCGGGCTGGATGAAGGTTTGAAAATATTCGAAGAAATCAAGGCGCAGTTCAATATCCCCTTGATTACCGATGTACACGAGCCAGAGCAGGCCGCAGTGGTGGCGGAAGTGTGCGACATCATTCAGTTGCCGGCTTTTTTGGCGCGGCAGACGGATCTGGTAACTGCCATGGCTAACACCGGCGCGGTCATCAATATCAAAAAACCGCAGTTTTTAAGCCCGGGGCAGATGAAAAACATCGTGGAAAAATTCCGGGAAAGCGGCAAAGAAGATATTTTATTGTGCGAGCGCGGCAGCTGCTTTGGCTACGACAATCTGGTAGTGGACATGCTGGGCTTTCGCACCATGCAGGAGGCCAGCGGCGGTTTGCCGATCATCTTTGACGTCACTCATTCATTGCAAACCCGCGACCCCCTGGGCGCCGCTTCCGGCGGCCGCCGGAAGCAGGTGGCCGAACTGGCCCGCGCGGGTATAGCCGTGGGCCTGGCCGGGTTGTTTCTGGAAGCTCACCCCAATCCGGACCAGGCCCGCTGCGACGGCCCCAGTGCGTTGCCTCTGGCACAGTTGGAAGCCTTTTTGACGCAGATCAAAACGCTGGACGACTGCGTCAAGGCCATGCCGGAGTTGGCGATCAACTAAGCGGACGAGCCGTTTTCTTTACCAAAATTTCTAATGCGTTTGCGCTAAGTCGCGCAAGCGCAAAGTGCATTTTTCTTAGAAGCTTTTGCGCAGCGCCCTTTGGCAGAGCCATGACACCTGGCAATCTAACTTCGATTCCTGCCGGGGTTGTGCAAAATGTTTCTGCATATCAACACTCACACAGAGCGGAGAGTGAACCCCATGAGCAAGATAGTTGACATCAAAGGTTTTGAGGTAATGGATTCGCGCGGTAACCCTACCGTAATGGCGGAAGTGATTCTGGACAGCGGTGCCGTAGGCAGCGCCTGCGCACCGTCCGGCGCCTCTACCGGCTCGCGCGAAGCTTTAGAACTGCGCGACGGCGACAAATCTCGCTACCTGGGCAAAGGCGTGCTGAAAGCCGTTGGTAATATCAATCGCGCGATCAAACCGTTATTGATGGGCCACAATGTCGAAGAGCAGGTTCAGCTGGACCAGTACATGATTGACGCCGACGGCAGCGCCAACAAAGAAAGCCTGGGCGCCAACGCCATACTGGCGGTGTCTCTGGCTGCCGCAAAAGCTGCTGCCATTCATAAAAAAATTCCGCTCTACGCCCATATAGCCGAGCTGAACGGCACCCCCGGCCAGTACTCCATGCCGGTGCCCATGATGAACATCATCAACGGCGGCGAGCACGCCGACAACAACGTCGACATTCAAGAGTTCATGATTCAGCCGGTTGCCGCGCCCAACTTTACCGAGGCGCTGCGCGTGGGTGCAGAAATTTTTCACAGCCTGAAAAAAGTATTGTCCGCTCGGGGCTTGAGCACCACCGTTGGCGATGAAGGCGGCTTTGCGCCCAATTTGCCCTCCAACGAAGCCGCTCTGGAGGTTATCTCCGAAGCCGTGGCCAAAGCCGGCTACGAGCTGGGCAAAGATGTGATGCTGGCGCTGGACTGCGCGGCTTCAGAATTCTACAAAAACGGTCAGTACGACCTGGCCGGCGACAACAAGAAATTTGATTCCACCGGCTTTGCCGACTACCTGGCGGACCTGGCCAATCGTTATCCAATTCTGTCCATTGAAGACGGCATGGACGAGAGCGACTGGGACGGCTGGGCCACCTTGACCAACAAGATTGGCAACAAAATCCAATTGGTGGGCGACGACCTGTTTGTGACCAACACTCGCATACTCAAAGAGGGTATCGACAAGGGCATAGCCAACTCCATTCTGATCAAGTTCAACCAGATTGGCTCGCTTACAGAAACCTTGAACGCCATCAAGATGGCAAAAAATGCCGGCTATACAGCGGTTATCTCCCACCGTTCCGGCGAAACTGAAGACACCACCATTGCCGATCTGGCGGTGGGCACGGCTGCAGGTCAGATCAAAACCGGCTCGCTGTCGCGCTCGGACCGGGTGGCCAAGTACAACCGTCTGCTGCGCATAGAAGCCGAATTGGGCAGCAAGGCGCCTTATCGCGGTCGCGGTGAATTCAAGTAACTGCCAGCTTCGCGCCGGCCGGCCCGTCCCGGTTGGCGCCAACTGCGTAAAAGCGACTATCATTAGCAGGGCCGGCAAACCGTTTGCTGGCCCCTTTGTTTCGCATTTAGGCAATGCATGATGACCCCTTTGAACTGGCTGGCCGGAATACTGTTTTGCCTGTTGCTAGGTCTGCAGTATCGGCTGTGGATAGGTGACGGCAGCATTGCACATTTATCACGCCTGCGGGCAGATATTGCGGCGCAGGAAGATGACAATCAAAATCTGCGTGAGCGACGCAGGCTGCTTGCCGCTGAAGTGCATGCTTTGCGAACGACAACGGATGCCATTGAAGAGCGCGCCCGCCACGACCTGGGCATGATCAAGAAAGGGGAGACCTTTTTTATGATTGTCAAGCCGCCCGCAGATACCGTGAACAACCAATAATTCTGCTTCCTTGCGACCCCGCTTATGAGCCAACTGCCAAAGATTTGGGCCATAGTGCCCGCTGCCGGTATTGGCCGGCGCATGGGTGCAGAAATACCCAAGCAGTATCTTGAAATTGGCGGCCGCACGGTGCTGGAAATTACCCTCGGCAAGCTGGCCCTTCTGCCGCTTGCGGGCATGTGTGTCGCGGTGGCGGAGAACGACACCTGGTTTGCCGGGCTTACCCATATGCCCGCCATGGTGCAGCGGGTAGCTGGTGGCGACGAACGCGCTCATTCGGTGCTGAATGCACTGAACTGGCTGACGGAGCAGGGCGCAATAGACGACTGGGCTTTGGTGCACGACGCTGCCCGGCCTTGCGTGCATCCGCGCAGCCTGGAGCAGCTACTGGCAGAGACCGCCTACAAGAATCGCGGCGGCCTTCTTGCCGCACGCGTGGCGGATACCTTGAAAAAAAGCCACGCCGACGGCCGTGTGTCTACCCTTGACCGGCACAACCTGTGGCAGGCGCATACGCCGCAAGTGTTTCCGATACAGACGTTGCAGCACGCCCTGCGCCAGGCGCTGGCCGATGGCGCCGTTGTCACTGACGAGGCTTCAGCGGTAGAGCGTTTGGGCCTCTCCCCCTGGTTGGTGGAAGACAGCCGTGCCAATATCAAGATTACCCAACCGGAAGACCTGGCGCTGGCTGAATTTATTCTTCAACACCAAAGCCAAAACGCTGAAAAATAACTTGTTAAATGGGGGCAATGGGTGAATATACGTATTGGGCAGGGTGTTGATGTTCATGCATTCGGACCCGGCGACAAGATCGTCCTGGGCGGCACCGTTATTCCGCACAGCCACGGCCTGATTGCGCACTCGGACGGCGATGTGTTGTTGCACGCCCTGTGTGACGCGCTATTGGGCGCTGCGGCCCTGGGTGATATTGGCAGGCATTTCCCGGATACCGACCCCGACTATGCCAACGCCGACAGCCGCGCGCTGTTGCGGTTGGTAATGGCCAAAATTACCGCCAAGGGCTACCGCGTGATCAATGCCGACATGACCATCATTGCGCAACAGCCGCGAATGGCTACCTATATTCCGCACATGCAACAGAATATTGCGGAGGATCTGCGCTGCAGTATGGAACAGGTCAATGTCAAGGCCACAACCACAGAACACCTGGGGTTCAACGGCCGCAAAGAGGGGATCACCGCTTTGGCCTGTGTACTCCTGCACGGTTCCTGATCGCCTGGGATGCGTCTGACTTTTACCCGGTTTTCTCTTGGAACGGGCCGCTCTTCAAGTACCGATACCGGGTGCCGTTGTGCCCCGTGCAGTGTAGAACGTAAATCCGGTTTTGGCGTCCGTCGAGACTGATTCCGCAATCTTTCAGGTTCCTCTGCTGGAGACTCCATGACCACGGTCAATGCCATTCTGCTGCTGAGCGGCCTGCTG
>CAYNST010000172.1:0-2611 GCA_964399955.1 uncultured Cellvibrionaceae bacterium
TAGGGTTTCAGTAGCCGGTTTCGTAAACTGTCTTGATGCTAACAGGCGCACCGTTGGTGTTGATGACAAACTCCGGCGTGCCGATGGTCAACTGAGTGTTGCCGCCACTGAGCACATCTGCCGTGCCGCTCGGATTTCTAATGCTTGGGTCTTCTCCATTTGTTAGATAAAGAACACTGTCGTCGGCCGGCTCGCGGGAAAAAGTGATATCTCCACCTGCCCGGGCATAGTAGTTGCCACCACCGGTGTATACCGGGGACCGGTGAATAATGTCGCCCTGGTGGGCAATCAAGCGGATATCAACAGCACTGCTGAGCGCCCTGGTCAACTGGGGGATTTCTGCCAAGGTATCGGCTTCCAGGTGGATGCGGGAGGGAGACCGGCGGGAGTTGCTGGATATTTGGACTTCACCCACATCGGCAATATCGATGTGAGTGGCGCCTCCACCTCTTGTGTTCCGGGCCACGGCCACCAAGTTGTGGTCAAAATAAATGCCGGGAAATTCCACTTCAGCAGCGGTTCTGACGCGGATGTACGGGTTATCTGCGACGAGCGGCGCACGCAGAGTGGGCAGGGCAAGGTCGGTCGGGTCCGGTTGAACAAACATAAATAGGCCGCTGCTGGCCGGGGAGGAGAACCCACTGCTCCCTGCGTACAGGGTGTCCCCCAGCGTTATGTCTATGGCAGTCTCAGCGGTCATTGCAATTCTGGACGGGAGCGGATAACGGTCATTGCCGAACACGACGTTTTGTGCGTGGATCCCGGCGAACGAATGGAGGTTTACCCGGCTATCACTAAGCAGTTGTGAGTTCTTCAAGAATATTCCGTAATTGCCATCTTCCGTCAGCGGGGGTGCAGAGCTGGTGGGAACTCCGGCAATCAACTCTATGCCTGAAGGGTGTGAATTGATAATGGTATTGGTCAGGTTGATACTTTCGCCGGCATGCAGTCTCAGCGAATTGCCCCAGTTCCCGTATGTTTGTGCAGGTCCCAAAACCAAAGTGTGCTGGTCGCCGCCCAGGGTAAGGCTGCTGTCCGCCTGCAGCAGCACTGATCCACTTAAGTACGCAGATTTCAAGGATTGCTCACTGATGCTGGTGTTGCTGCGCTCCGGTGTCACCACCAAATCGCGGCCTCTGAGTTTCAAACGGCCGGGATAGGGACGCCACATGATACCCTCCAAACTCACGCGCCCGGTAAACCCCAGGGTTCCTTCACTTTCAACATGGATGGCCCCTTCATTGACTAGATGGTGCGCCAGCTCCAGCCACCCCTTGACGACGGTTGATTGCGTAGACCAGATGGCAATATCGCCAGGGTCATCAATACCCGACCCCTGGGCCGGCCCGGCTACGCGCACGTGGGCGTTGGCGCCTATTTCCACGCTACGGGTATCTTTCAAGCGGGAGGGAAGGCTGCCACCCCGCCCCCCCACTGTGATCTGACCCAGCTTGTCGCCTGCGTTGGCGTAGACGGCGGCGCGTCCGTGCAGGCGAATATGCTGACCCAGCAGGGTAACGTCACCGCCTGCACCTGTGTTGGACAGCGTTTCAACCAGACCGTCTTCCATGATACGAAGGCGACTGGCGCCCACCATTACCACCTCGCCAGAAGCGGGATTGCCTTCGCGACGACGGTAGGAGGCGGCGTCGGGAACATTGGCGCGAACGGTTCCCGTGTGCAGGATGTCCTCACCCAGCATTACCACCTGCCCGGCGTCTTTTACGAGTTCACCGGTGTCATCCGGTACATCGACACTGGAAACATCGATGTCGCCGCTGTTGACCAGGTTGGCGCCCCGGCCCAGGGTAAAACTACCATCGGTGTGAACCAGCACCTGGGTTTTGCTGGTGAGGTCACCGGTGTTGACCGCCCGGCTGAAAATATCACTGCTGACGTTGGCGGTAAGCAGCACCCGTCCGCCAATGGCGTTGATGGTGCCCGAGTTGCTGACGGCGGGGTCCAGGCCCAGTTCCCTTTGCTGCACGTCTTTGGTGACCTTTACACCCAGAAGGCCGTCTGGGTCGAATGAGAGCACCGCTTCGCGCCCAGCGGCCAGTGTGACCGTTCCGAGCTCTGCCGAAATAAGGCTTTCATTGCTGACCCGCTTGCCGAGCATGGCCACGTTGCCGCCGCTGGCCGCGTTGATCAGGCCACGGTTGATGACCAGGCCTTCAGTGTCTTCAATATATCTGAATGCCAGATCGCCGTTGATGAAATCTTCGGGGTTGATGTCCAGGCCGGAGGCAACCAGGCCGCCCACATCCACCCGGGCGTCAGGGCCAAACAATATCCCGTGGGGGTTAACCAGAATCACCTGGCCGTTGGCGTCCAACTGGCCCAGGATCTGGCTGGCATCGTTACCTGTTACGCGATTCAGCGCCAGCGCTTGGCTGTCTGGCTGCACAAACTGCACGCGCTCGTCTGCGCCAATGTTAAACGACTGCCAATCAATTGCCAGTCGATTTGATTCCTGGATGATAACGGTTTCAACGCCCGACTGACTGATACTGCCGCTGCCGCCCACCACTTGCCCCTCTGTTGGCGCAGCGTGAGCTTGAGCAGAAAACACGGCCAGTGTTATAGACCACGCCAGCGCGCGACGAGGAAA
>CAYNST010000172.1:2711-5245 GCA_964399955.1 uncultured Cellvibrionaceae bacterium
CGGCGGTCTGTTCTCGGCCAACGCCTACCGCAACACCAATGGCTGCGGTGAGCCATATTCCCGCAGCGGTAGTCAGTCCGCTGGCGTGTTGATCATCCTTGCCTTTGAGAATGGCGCCTGCTCCCAGAAAGCCTATACCGGAAATGATACCTTGCACGACCCGGCTCATCTCCTGTTCAGAAATGCCGGACTGGTCTGGCACCAGGACAAACAACGCCGCGCCCATGCACACCAGCATGTGGGTGCGCACGCCAGCGGGCTTGCCGCGTTGCTCCCGCTCCAGGCCCAACACCCCTCCTAGAAAGGCCGCCATCAGCAGCCTGAGCATCACAACGGTCATATCGCCAACGTCGTTGAGGTCGGAAAATTCGGCTACGAGGGTATCACCGACGACAGATAAAACGTCATTCATAGGGGGCTCATTGGCAGCATTTCAACAGCAGGGGTGCTTAGACAAGGTTTTGCTCACATACAGGCACCCATTTATAGGGGGGCGCTGAGCAAGGTGCACATCCGGTGGTTTGTGCGCGGTTCTGGCAGCCACTCATACGGCCACCCGCTTATATTCGCGGTACACGGGATTCCAGAATGCCTTTTCTATCTTCTGGTGCAGAAGCTCGTCGGGCATTTCCAGCGCCAAGTCCTGTTGCTGCGCAATTTTGGCAATGCCAAAAGCAATCTTCTTGCTCAGTGCTCCCACTTCCGTTAAAGGTGGCAGCAGGTCGCCGCTACCGGTGTTGGCCAGGGGTGAGGCCTCCGCCAGGGTGGCACTGGCCAACATCAGCATTTCATCGGTAATCAAGCGGATGCCCGCAGCCACCACACCCAGGCCTATACCCGGAAAAATATAGCTGTTATTGCACTGTGCAACAGGGTAGGTGCGGCCCTGGTAAAGCACGGGTGCGAAGGGGCTGCCCGTGGCGACAATGGCGTCTCCGTCGGTCCAGTCGATTACATCCTGCGGGAAGGCTTCTATCTGTTTAATGGGGTTGGACAAGGGAAAGATGATGGGTTTGGCGCAGGCCTGGTGCATGGTGCGGATGACCTGCTCGGTAAACAGTCCCGGTTGGCCTGAAACGCCTATCAATATACCCGGTTGAGCGTGGCGCACCACCTCCAGTAGCGTGTGATAGGTACTGATCTTGCCTTCACCTGCAAGTGCATCCCTGGGCCAGGTTGCGGCTCGCTCAGCGGGTTGACAAAGCTTTTGCTGGAAGTCGCGCAAGCCTTCCATGCCCTCTGTCAGCAAGCCATACCTGTCCACCATAAAGACCTGGCTGCGGGCTTGGGACTGGCTGATGCCTTCGGCGCACATCTGCATGATTATTTGCTCGGCGATGCCGCAACCCGCGGACCCGGCCCCTACAAAAACCACTGTCTGATCCGCGAGACGCACACCTTTGCTGCGGCATGCCGCCAGCAAGGTGCCCAGGGTGACGGTGGCTGTGCCTTGGATATCGTCATTGAAGCAGCAGATCTGCTCGCGGTAGCGCTGCAGCAAAGGCATGGCATTGGGTTGAGCAAAGTCCTCAAACTGCAGCAATACCTTGGGCCATCTTCGCTTGACCGCTTCAATGAACAAGTCAACAAATTCGTTGTACTCGTCCTGGTTGATTCTCGGGTGACGCCAGCCCATGTACATGGGGTCTGCCAGCAGTTGAGGATTGTTGGTGCCCACATCCAGGGTGATGGGCAAGGTGTACGCAGGGCTGATACCACCACACACGGTATACAGCGTCAGCTTGCCGATGGGAATACCCATGCCGCCAATGCCCTGGTCACCCAGGCCCAAAATGCGCTCACCGTCGGTGACCACTATGACCTTGACATTGCGTTTGGTGGCATTGTGCAGAATATCATCCATATGTTCCCGTTCGGCATAGGCAATAAACAAGCCGCGCGAGCTGCGATAGATATCGGAGAAACGCTCACAGGCTTCACCTACCGTTGGGGTATAGATGATAGGCATCATCTCTTCCAGATGGTCCTGCACCAGGCGGTAGTAAAGCGTCTCGTTTTTATCCTGAATGGCGCGCAGATAAATGTGCTTGTTCAGGCTGTTGTCAAAGCTCTGGTACTGACGGTAGGCGCGTCTGGTCTGTTCCTCAATGGTCTCATAACGCGGAGGAAGTAGACCCGTCAGGTTGAAGCTGGCGCGCTCCTCCTTGGAGAAAGCGCTGCCCTTGTTAAGCAGGGGTGTCGTCAATAGTGCTGGGCCGGCGTAGGGAATGTAGAGCGGCTTGGGCTTGGCGTTTGCAGTCATAATGTGGGCAACGTTTTTTTGAGGAAGTGAAAGAACTGGATCATACCTCTGAACGATCGCAAAGCGAAACGGACAGCTGGTCCGGAGTTGAGCAAAAAACAATCAACTGGCGCTGGGGGTTCTGATTATACGCAGAGAACGCGGTGATGACTGAGGGGCCGAAGCAGGTGCCGTCTTTGATATGGGTTGAGCGCTTTGTGCTGCAAAAGGGGTTGGTGGTACTGCTGATTTGCACCAGCATTAAGGAACGGCCAGGGCATACCGACAGCTC
>CAYNST010000173.1:0-5206 GCA_964399955.1 uncultured Cellvibrionaceae bacterium
GCTGGCCTCCTTTTCAATATCACCAAGTTATGCGTTTACTGGTTGAATCCAAGTAGTAATTCGAGCAGTTTCCCATCGTTAGATCCTTTTGACGCTTGTTGGCAAGCGTTATTCACCAGCGCAGGTGCGCGGCAGCACTCGTAATCGTTCTTGAATGCGTTAGCACCTGAAGTGATCATTGCTGTGAAACCAATGCTGGTGGCAACTAATCTTTTTTAACTGTCGATACGCCCCCCATCAGGCCCATATCGCAAAGGAGTGAACGCCATGTTGGACCTCCAAGGGTTGGGCTTAGCCAAGATCTCACCGCCACAGCCGGGGTGCTTGAAGCCCGTTTTCTGAGGCGCATCTGACCGAGCGCCCACCGCTCTAACTCCGTTGATTGCTTCTTCGCCAAAAGGTATCCAGTCGGTTGAACCGCATTTGAGGCACCTTTCTTGGCCCTTTCGGGCGCGGATCAAGTCGATGCGAAATGCCAGCTGCTCTAACTCCTGGATAGCTCGTGTGGATTCCCTTCGTCTATAAGGGAACACTGCCTCAGCCAAGAGGGTAAAAACAGAGCGGTTTTGCATGGAAGCGGTATGGGATTTGACGGCGCGCGTCAAAGCGGATACGCGCTCTCCAAGGTCCGAAAAATCTTCGACTGCCGCAAAGCTATTGCACTCAAGGCACCAAGCGAGCTGACGATTAAGCGAGACCTTCACTCCGTCGATGAGGTATGCGTAGTTGCCCCACAACACGGTGTTGTATCGCTGGAAGTCGCAGGTGTCGCAACAGAAGATAGCGCAGGGCATAGACATGGTCGGAATCCGGCGGGTTGGCATGTCAGATGGGCCATTATCCCACAAGCTTTGACCGTAGTTGTTGATGGCGTGCGCGCTACCGAGTGCCACCGTGTTGCCATGCCAACTGTCTACGGAAACAATCATGGTGGCGGTCAGGGGCGGGGAGGTCGCCGTGACCTGCGCCTGTGAGCGATGGGGTTGTCGGAGTCGTCTCGTTAGGATTTGTAGGATATCGCCCATATCGTGGGTTCACCGGTGGTAGCTATAATGCGCGCCTGTCACGCCAACGATAACGGGATGCCATCGATGTCAAAACTAGCCGGGAAACGTTCAGTACAGTCTGTACTGGCAGTTCTTGCCGCACTGTTCATCATTGCCTGTTCGGAGGAGCGGCCTACCCAGACCTATGAGAAAGATGACGTGCACCTGGAGCTACCTGAAGGATGGGAAGTCTTTGAGGATCGGATCTCCAAGCCCGGCATTAGAACCGTAAGCGTTGTCACTGCCATCGGCTCCACCGTTACTGTCGACGTTTTTCATGATACAGGCGAACTTGAACCGGCTGTAAACGACTACCTTGCTGCCTATTTGCGGGCGGTCCTTCAAGATGAGGAGGCCCAAGAAAAGGCCTCGATTGATTGGGGTGAGTCGACTCAAGGGGGAGAAAACGGCATGTTCATGGATGTGACCCTTGCACCGCCTTTCTCCACCAGGTTTTTCGTAGAGGTATACCCTAAGACTGCTGCCAATGCAGTTGCCTATATCGCTTTCAACACCCCCACAGACAAGCTAGACCAGATACACCCCCACATTGACCGCTTCGTGCGCACCGCCCGCATTGGTGAGCAGCAGGGCGGGAACTCTGCATCCAAGGATTGAAAATGGAATTCGACGGAAAACTGATCAGCGAGCTGGGCGCCAAAAGCTACTTGCGCGGCGTCAAAGCGACACCCTTCGCCAGTCTCAACCCTTTGCAGACACAAGCTGCGATTGAGAGTAATTGGGACAAGTGCAACTTGGGCTGCCATACGCCATCCTACCGCGTGCTCAGACGCGGCAGTACCTACAAAGACGCATTGAGTGCGATCTCCAAGGCTTCGCCTCTTGCCGCCGGTGTCGTTGATGGCGTTCACACGCAAACCGTGCGGCAAGTTGATCTCCTGGCCTCAGGGTCAGCCAGGACTGCCGAAGGCCTTGGTCTTGTAGGCAAAGAACGCTTCAGCCAAGTCGGTGCCGAAAATACCGCCGCATTGAGCTTGGTAAAGGTTGGTGTGCCACAGCTGCTTGATACCAGCCTGACCGTGATTGATAACCCCTTGGCTCAGCTTGTATTCACGGTGGTGCTGGAATACATGAAGCTGATCCCAGAATGGGCAGTGGCCAAGGCGTTTGAAAGCAGGGCTTTGATCCTACCGGAAGAATCGGACAAACAGTTCATAATCAGTGCTGCAAGCCGTGGGTTGGTGGAAGCAGAGATGCTAGAGCACCTGGATACCGCGGCAAGCATAGCCAAGAACCCGGCTCTCAAGTTTGCAGGCGGTATGGTTGGCAGAAAGATTGCCGCTTCAATGGCCTGCATTGTGGCCGCGAAGGTCTCCAGAAAGATATTGATGTGCCCCGGTATTACATGGACGACTAAGAAGCGGCTTGCGACGATGAGGAGCACTGCAAAGTCCGTGGGAGGCGCAGCAGGAACGGTATTGGTGGCACTGCTCAAAGCCAACGGCTGGCTGGCCATTGCCGCAGAAAGCAGCCGAGGACTTGAGGCGGACTGCCCCAAGCTGTGGCGATTCCTCCGCTATCGGTGCGGCGGCATCGATATGCTGTTGTTCCTGGTCGAAGGCTCTATCCGAGAGTACCTGGATCGCATCGCTATCCTGGAGAAGAGTCCAGACGCCTTCATGAAAATGATGGCGGCTTTGGTGAAAGCTGGGAAAACGTCTGAGATTTTCTTGCCGCAGTAGCTGACCCCTAGTGGCGCTATAGCGTACCGCCGGTTTGGCGGTTCGTCCATGTCAGGGGTACTGCGCACGTCCAAGCTACCATGCGGCACAGGGGGGTAAGTAAATTAGGGCATGACAGTTCGGGCCAAAACCCGACGCTTGCACTGGCGTCAATACTGCAAGTATGGCGTCAAAAGCTGCGGATTCCTTGTGAAAGCGTAGAAAAGCGTAGCCTTTTTCGCGTTTCTTCTTATCACTGTGGTTCTTACCGTGTATTGCTCGTCAGTCATCTGGATGTTCCGTATTGTCAGCAATGGCTACCGTCGTCCGGCAATATGGAACAGCAATTCTGTTTTGCATAGTCCCTACCGACGTTTCGTTACATCCGATGACCGATGCTAAAATCCCGGGTTTGCCTGGCCCACTGCAGGCATTTCGGCGGGCGGCGCAGAGATCCTGTGAAATAGCAGCGCAGACTGGCACCGCCGTGGTGGTGACTTGCAATGGCGTCATGGAGCAAGTTCGGCCGGAACAGGAGAGTGCGGGAAAACTGAAGTTACCGAAAGCGGGCTGAGCAGGTGTGGATGCATACATTACCCGTCAGCTGGACGGCGGAAAATCTAGCAATTGGACGGAGTCTAGCGGACCAGGCACCGAGAATTTCTAAGCGGTTGCTTTGTTCAACGGTGCTCTGAGGGCAATTCGCAGTCGATCCACCACCTTGGGCAAGGGTTCAAGGGTAAGCTCGTTCTTCTTGATGAACGCCTGCCACATAGCCTGCCGAGAGGAGTCATGTGCAAACTCATCCGTCAGGCCGACTGGCAGCTCGGCCGGCACCGTCATGCCGCGTCGTTCGAAGGTGGCTTTTACCGCCTGGGCCAATAAATTGATATCCAGGGTCTCGCGATCCAGTAGTACTGACAAGTCGAAGTAGTCCTTCATTCGGCTATTGGTCATCCCCAACAGCGCGATGGCGTGGAGCTTCTCTGCGACGACGGTGTAAACGGGATAGGTGCGCAGCTGAGGTGCAGGGAGGTCGGCCAGCAGCACCGGGTAGGCCGCATTGATGGGGCCTGGCGTCACGGCATCACCAAAGCCGATGTCGATTTGTGTCTTGCAGCGTGCCTTGGCTAACTCGCCGCTCAGAATGATACGGGTTCCAGTGTATCCGGTATCCTTTCGGATTTCCTCGGCAGCGACCGAAGTCGGGTCGAAAACGATGCCGTCGTCCGCTGCAATGCTGGCGATGTCGCGGAAGGTCTGGACCACAGATTCCAGATCGCTTGCGCCGAAACCGAGCAGATCGGCGTCGCGCGTGGCGCGATGCGGCATGTCGTACCAGAGTGTGAACAGCAGCGCGCCCTTGAGAAGAAACCGATCCGCATGCTCGGACTGGCTCAGGCGGTAAAGGATGCGCTCCAACGCGAAGCGCACCAGTACTTGATTGAAATCCACACCCTGTGCCTTGGCGACGCTGAGCAGGCGGGCACGCACGGAGGCTGCAATGTTATTCATTCGATGGCTTCCAGATAGGGGCGCATTACATTGGTGACACGACAGATCTTTGCGTAGCGCCACAGGTCGTCTGCCGTGGCCTTTCGCTTGGCACGCACGTCCTTCAGCGCCTCCAGTGCCACGTCCAGGCCGATCTTGTTGCGGTGCTTGAAGCAGTCCACCACTGTCTTGGCCGCGCCATAGATTCGTAGATTGATGCCATCGCGTAGGTGTTCCTCAATGCCCGTTTTGTAGACATCACCTGTCATTTGAACCATCTTGATCGGCGGGTAGTCGATGCGCGGCAAGTGGCTGCCACGCGGCATGGCAATCCAGATCTGGCGTGGCAGTTGGGTAGTAAGTTCATGGAACTGCAGCGCGGTCAGCAGGCAGAAGACGGCCTGTGGTACCTTGGTGGCGACGGCTGCCAGCCCTTCGTGTTCCGATATCGGATGGCTAGGCAGGCGGTAGAGGCCGCGCCCGACTTTATCGAGCAGGCCTGCAGCGGTCAGGCGCGTGAGGACGATCCTGGGCGCTTCGATGCCGTCAAGATCGCTCGCGCGCAGCAGCCCCTTCTTGTGCGCCAAATCTAGGACGCGTTGAATGTGGGTATCGGTAAGCATGGTGGGAGTATGTTCCAATTTTTCGTTCATTGCAAAGATTTGACGAAATAAAGGAACATGTCCGTGGGGGCAATGCTGCTGCGACGCTTAGTGGTCTGATCGTACACACACTCCTCAGTGACGCCGCCAAAGTAACGGAAGGCTTCGTCGTGCAGTTGGATAAAGGCTTCCGTGTCCAGTGGCTTTAAGCGAGCACCCACGTACATCAGCCTCAAGCAGGCCAGTACGAACACAACAAAATAGACCGCTCGCTCCTCACCGCCAATCAGCACCCCTCGTAGCTCGCCGGGGTCGACCTGGCATTGAACACCGGGTACGGCATCCGTCACCGGTTCGTAGTAGCGGTGCTGACCGGTGGCCA
>CAYNST010000174.1:0-5194 GCA_964399955.1 uncultured Cellvibrionaceae bacterium
GGGGCAAAGCGGGGTTGCGAGCGTCGAGTTTTTATCCCGCATTTCCTCATGCCTAACTGTGTGGCGCTTCACGGATAAACTCTGCCTGTTGAGATATGGTGGCGAGAGCTAAGGGGCGCAGGTCCAAAGTGTTGGTCATGGACCCAGGTGCTTGCCGCGCATTGCAGCTGCGGACGCGGCCAGAGCCACCGGCGCACGAATCCGAGTTTGCTCGCGCCACTGCGGGCCTTGGAGTGGGCAGTGTATACGGAGCTCAACAGGGCTTGAACAATCATAACAACAAATAGGTGAGGGGCATGGTCAGGTATCTGCCAGGGGTATTATTATTCATTATGCTTGCAGGGTGTGGAGGTGCAAACACCGGCGAGCAAGGTGGTGAGTCCAGTTCAAGCAGTTCGTCATCCAGCAGCTCCAGCTCCAGCTCCAGCTCATCTTCAGGGGCGGGGGGGAATCCTGTGAACGCCCTGATGGAAGGGGCCACAATCTACGCCGCGCAATGTGCGCACTGCCACGGGGACGACGGCACGGGCAGGGGCTCCATTCAAGCGTTAACCCACAATGTATGCGAAGTGTGCGGCGATGCGGACGCCGTGGCGCAGGTCATTGCGCAGACCATGCCGTTGGACGGCCCCAAATGTACAGGGGATTGCGCCAACTACGTGTCGCAATACATTGCTGCCACTTTTTTGCCGGTGGCAAACGCTGCCTGCCAGGTGCAGCAGGCACCCATTCGGCGCTTGACCCGTTTTGAGTACAGCAATTCTGTGCATGATCTGTTGGGCGACACCACGCGCCCAGGGAATATGCTGCCCAGCGAGGAAATTGGCAATGGTTTTGGGAACGACGCCAACGCCCTGTCTGTTTCGTCTTTGCTGGCCGAGCAGTACAGCAAGGTTGCGTCGGCCATTGCCGAGCGCGCCGTGAACAATACAGACCAATGGCAGGCGCTGCATAGCTGTGTGTCTGCATTGCCCGCCAACCAGACATCCTGCGCCGAGCAGCTAATTGACCGGTTGCTGACGCGGGCTTTTCGCCGGCCAGCCACGGCTGCTGAAACTACAGAGTTTCGTGAGTTTCACAACAGTATAAGCGCCGAGACAGACTTCAAAACCGGCGTTGCGGCGGTAATTGAAGCGGTATTGCAGTCGCCGGAGTTTCTGTATCGCGTGGAAATGGGCACCGATGACCCGGAGACAGGGCGGGTACGGCCCACAGGCTACGAGATGGCCACCCGGTTGTCTTATTTCCTTTGGGGCAGCATGCCCGACGAACGCTTGTTGATGGCGGCCGAAACCGGAACATTGGCCACTGCAGAAGGCGTATTGGCCGAAGCCGAGCGCATGCTTGCAGACCCCAAAGCCAAAGAAATGGTGCGGTTTTTCTTTGACAACTATCTACCCATCAGCGGCCTTTCCGGGCTTGAGCGCGACAGAACTTTATTCCCGAACTTTAATTCAGAGATTGGTGCGCTGATGCGCGAAGAAACGCAACAGTTTCTTCAGTACTTGATCTTTGACGGCCCGGGAGACTGGCCTACTGCACTGACGGCTCCCTATACCTTCATGAACGAAAAACTGGCCGATTTTTATGGTGTGGGCGGCGTGCAGGGCGAACAGTTCCAGCAAGTCCCCCTGGACCCATCACAGCGGCTGGGGCTGTTGACCCAGGCCGGCATCATGGCGGGTACGACTCACTCCACCACAACCAACCCCGTTGCTCGCGGCGCGTACGTGATGAAAAAAATGCTGTGCGTCAATATTCCCTTCCCAACAGGTGCGATAGCTGAAGACATCAAACCGCCAAATCCGGACTCTGGCGCCACGGCACGCGAACGCTTCTTGCGGCATTCATCCGAGCCTCAGTGTGCGGGATGCCACGCATTGATGGACCCGGTAGGCCTGGTATTTGAACACTACGACCCGGTGGGATTGTTCCGCACCCATGAAAACAACGAGTTGATTGATACCAGCGGTGGCCTGCCCGGCACCAATATACAAGTGACGACTGCGGTTGAGCTGGTGCAGGCAATCGCAAATGACGAGCGGACACATCAGTGTTTTGCTTACAACTGGGCCAACTTTGCATACGGCAAAACCATCGGCGGCGGTGAAACCTGCCTGAAGGACAATATCGAGGAAATGTTCATCGAGTCCGGTTATGACATTCAGACGCTTATTCTGAATCTGACTCAGACCGACTCGTTCCTCTACCTTCCCCAGAATCATCGCCAACAATAAAAGCCGAGCAGAGGAATTGACCATGAAAAAATTAGATTTGAACCGCCGCTCGTTGCTAAAGGGTGCAGGTGGTATAGCCATAGCCCTACCTTGGCTGGAAGCCATGACGCCAACCAAGGCATTTGCCCAAAGCGGCGGCGCCGCTCGCCGTTTCATTAGCGTTTATACCCCGGGCGGCACAGTCAGAGAGCGGTGGCGTTGTTCGGGGACGGAATCAAACTTTCAATTAAGCCCCATTCTTAGCCCTTTGCAATCGGTCAAGGATAAGCTGTTGGTGCTGCACGGCCTTGACATGGAAAGCGCAGTGGGTGAGCAGCACCAGGCCGGCATCATCGCCTTTCTCACGGGAACGTCGCAGTCTGGCCGGCACCGCCAGTATGCCGCCGGCCCCTCGGTAGATCAGGTAATTGCCAGCCATATTGGTACCGACACCGCTCAGCGAAGTTTGCAAATTGCCGTGCGTTGGGCCACCGGCAAGTCGCACGGGTTACTGCACCCCATCAACGCACTGAACTTTGAGGACAATTCGGCATTCAGTCCCATTCCACCGAGGCTTGACCCTGTGGAGATATGGGAGGATTTGTTTGGCCGGCTGGACAGTTCTGCCCCTGGAGCCGCACAGGAATTGTTGCGCAAAAAATCCATATTGGATTTTGTCAACCGCCGTTATGCCACCCTGTCACGGCAGCTTGGTATGGATGACCGCGCGCGTCTGGAGCAACATTTAACCAAAATCCGCGAAATAGAAAACGCGCTGAATACCGAGGCGCCGGAAGACAGCGGCCAGTGTTCAGCACCGGAGCTGGCGGATACGTCCGACTACAACCCCACAACCGGGCTGAACTCATCGGACAATGGCGGCGTAAGAGATAGGTCTACGGACGCCGCCATCCCCAAAGTGGGCCGGCTGATGATGGACATGATAGTAATGGCCATGGCCTGTGATATCACCCGTGTGGCCACCTTGCAATGGTCCGATACAGAGGCCAAGCACACCTTCCCCTGGCTGAATCTGTCGGAGCACCACCATTATTATCAGCACGATGGCGGCTTCCGACCTGCAGAGTGTGAAAAAATTGGCCACTGGTATGCAGAGCAGCACGCCTATCTGCTGGAGCAAATGGACAGCGTAGACGTTGGCGGCCACACTCTGCTGGACGAAAGCGTAGTCTACTTCGGCTCTGAGTTATCCCACCCCTCCAACCATACCAAAAGGGACATGCCGTTCCTTTTGGCGGGGCAGGGCGGCGGGCTGCGCACCGGCAGAATGCTGGATTACGGCCGCCATAGTCACAACGACCTGCTTGTTTCATTGGTAAACCTGTTTGGCATTGAGCGCAATGAATTTGGCGACCCACGCTACTGCAACGGCCCACTGGGAGGCCTGGTCTGAGCAGGTTGTAACCTTTGATGTAAAACCCCCGTTCAAGCATGCAATGTTTGGTGATTGCGCGCAGAGTTGGTTAACTTCTGACGCGCACACCCTTTTTATTTGCTGGCCACCGCCACGCCCCTACTGTGTTTCAAGTGAGTTACTCTGTTTTTGGCTTTCCTCAGCGGTTCATGCTAGCTTGCGCCGGATGGCGCCGCTGTGCGTGGGGCAGGCATGAACAACTGAAGAACAATTCCAAACCGGTGGTTGAATGATGAGTGAGCGTCTTTGCGGCTTCCAGTGCCCGACCGTGGCTGTTATGGATGAGGTGCCGGTCATTCGTCGGCTTGGGCGCCGCTTGCAGCATCTATATGAGTGGGCATTGGAAGCAGGAGAGTTTGAGGAGGTGTGGGATCTTTGCTGTGATCACGGGCGGCTGGGTTTGCATCTGCATCAAACCTACCGCAGTCTGCAGCCGCCTGCCCGGCCTAGAGTCCATTTGATAGACCGCGTGCCCAAGGTTGTCAACGATCTTGAACTGCGGTACTGGAGTTTAAAAAGCGCCCATCTGCGTATCCTCTGCGCAGACGCGGGGCAGATTGTTCTACCCCGCCGCCGTCACCAACTCATCCTGTTGGCCGGTATAGGCGGGGATACCGTGGCTGCCATCCTGCAGCCGTTGTTGCGGCAAATAGAGCAGCAAGGCGCTGCGGGTAGCGGTAACCGCTTTGACTTTTTGATTAGCCCCAACTCCCGAGTATTTGAACTGCGCCACTTCCTGCGGCAGCATCCTTTGGAATTGGTGCAGGAGGAATTTGTAGAGGAGAGAGGCTGGTTTCACGAGCATCTGCATCTGCGTTACAGAAGCGATGCACAGTCCTTTGAGCGTGTCAGCGCCGCTGGCACGCGGCTTTGGCAGCCCCTAACCCCCGAGAAAATAACGTGCCTGCAACGGGTACGGGCACACTATCTGGCCCGCGCAAAGCTGGGCGGGGATGCGCTTGCGCAACAAGCAGCAGACGCATACAGCGTTTTGTTGACGCTGAAGTAGTTTGCCGCAGCATCCGTTGTAAGCCATACCTGCCCCTGGCCGAGGCCAGCGTCAATTAGCCTTGCAGACGCGCGCTGAGTCACAAATTGTTGTAAGCGCACCTGCTTTTTATTTCGTCTAGACTTTACTCAAAGTAGGTGGCCACCGCCACCGCCACCAGAGCAGAGGAGCCGGGCCTATTGGCCTGTGCGCCTCCTTCTGGTTTGCTGGTATATCCCATCAGGTTGAATAGTTCAGGCGTTTTAAACAGTGCCGTCGGTCGCGTTAATGCTGCGCCGATCGGACAAGGTGAGGTTGCGATGAAGTGGTACGCACAAATAGTTAAGGTGTTAATGGTAAGCGGTCTGGCTGCGTTGACCGCCTGTGGTGCAAGCGATCTGGTAGACGGCACGCAAGGCTCTGCAAGTTCCTCCAGTTCCGGCGGTGCTTCGTCCAGTTCCGGCAGCGGAACGGGTGCAGGCTCCACCAGTTCTTCGTCTTCCAGTTCCGGCAGCACCCCCGTTGTGCCGGTCCCGCCATCCGGGTCGTCATCCA
>CAYNST010000175.1:0-5167 GCA_964399955.1 uncultured Cellvibrionaceae bacterium
CCTAGAGGATGGGGTCTGCCAAGGAGAGATCCGCCGGCGTACAGCCGGCTCCCACCCCGGCCGGGTGCACGGGCCTTTAGAAACTAAACCTTGGAAGAGTTGTCGCGCAAGGCCAGATGGCCTAAGCCCTACTTCGCACCAAATCACAAGGGGCGGCAATATGCGCCAAAATGGTCTAGATTAAACCAGCAGTAGCCAGCAATAGACAGGACACAATCATGAGAAGATTTTTAGCCGGCGTTTTCGCCATCCTAATGGCCGGTCAAGCCACCGCCCAAACCCAATCACTGGTGATAGACGCAGGCAGTAGTCAGGGGCAAATCAACCCCCATATCTATGGGCATTTTGCGGAGCACCTGGGGCGGGGCGTTTACGACGGAATCTGGCGCAAAGACGACAAGGGCGTGTACCAGATTCGCGACGATGTGGTACAAGCGCTGAAGGATATCAAAATACCCAACCTGCGCTGGCCTGGTGGATGCTTTGCCGACTACTACCACTGGAAAGACGGTGTAGGTCCGGTAGCTGAGAGGCCCGCAATAGTCAATGCCGTGTGGGGTGGCGCCACAGAAGACAACAGTGTGGGCATCCATGAGTTTATGGATTTGGTTGACCGGCTGGGAACAGAGCCAATTGTGGTGGGCAATGTTGGCAGCGGCACGGTACGGGATATGGCCGAGTGGTGGGAGTACATCAATCACCCGGGTAAAAGCCCCATGGCCGATCTGCGGCGCAAACACGGCCGTGAGAAACCCTGGGAGGTTTCCTTCTGGGGGGTGGGTAACGAGAGCTGGGGTTGCGGCGGCAACATGAAGCCTGCGTACTACGCAAACCTTTACCGCCGTTTTGCAACTTTCCTGCCGCCCTACGGTGGTGTCAAGCCGTTCCGCATTGCCACTGGGCCCTCTGGCAATGATTATGAATGGACAGAAGTCATGATGCGCGAAGCGGGTGACATGATAGACGGGTTGGATCTACACAACTATACCCTCACCGGCTCATGGGAGACGCATAAAGGCCAGGCGGTCAATTTTAGCAAGTCGGACTGGTATGAATTAATTCAACGTGCCCGGGATATGGACACCCTGCTGACCAAACACGGCGCCATCATGGACAAATACGACCCAGAAAAGCGTGTGTGGCTGATTGTAGGAGAGTGGGGCACCTGGCATGAGAGCGAGGATAAGCCGTTCCAGGGTGTGCTATTTCAGCAAAACTCATTGCGGGACGCATTGACCGCAGCCGTTATTCTTGACATTTTCCACCAGCATTTGGACCGCGTGAAGATGGCCAACATTGCGCAAACTGTTAACGTATTGCAGGCAATGATATTGACAAAAGACGAAGCGATGATATTGACGCCTACCTACCACGTATTTGAATTTCATACGGTTCACCACGGTGCGACATCCCTGCCTTTGAAACTTGATGCTGGAGAAATAAAGGAAGGGGATCGCACGCTGCCGGCTTTGAGCGCATCGGCTTCAAAAGCGGACGATAACACCGTCAACATTACCCTGACCAATATCGATCTGGAGCGGGAGCGCACGGTTGAAATTGACATCAAGAATCTTGCAGCCAAAACCGTAACCGGCAGAATGCTTACTGCGGATGCCATGAACGCGCACAATACGTTTGAGAAGCCGCAGTCCGTCAAGCCGGCCAACTTTACGGGTGCTGTAGTCAAAGATGGCAAAATTACGGTTAAAGTGCCTGCCAAGTCGCTGGTTCTGTTGCAGGTAAAATAATGTGTTTGCAGGGTGGCTATGCAGTGCATCCTCTGAGTGTGCATATTGTGTCAGAGCTTTATTATTGCGCGGAAAAAATATTAGTTTAGTCCTGCAGGAATTCTGCACTTAACGCTGAGCCCCTACGGGGTTACATCCGGCCTCTGGCAGGATGTAACCCATTTTTGATCCTTGTACCACTCATGGTATTAAAGTTTTTTCCCGTCAAAACCGCTCCCTCCACAGATTTTATTTCTTTAGAACCCGTCTAACAACAAATGCTCGTGTGCACCCTTGGCAGAATTCCCTGTCTGATACGCTAAAGTGGCGCTGGAAGCCCGGGTCTCTGTGTGTTCGAAGCCTGCCCGAAGAACCGCTGACCGTGATTGGCCTTTGCTGTCAGCCAGAAAAAATTGACAGTAAGAGTAAGGTTCAATAATTCCAAGGGGACTGGGAACTTTAATGAAAAACGGTAATCCGCACCGATGCCGCGCCCCCGAAAGCGGGGTGTGAGCTACGCCTTGATGGCTTGCGCAAAAAAAAGTGAAGTTGCAGCTTGATTAGTTCTGATTTTGGTCTACCGGCCCCGCATGCTGATAGTGCAATTAGCTATTATTTGGCTGGAATCAGCAACACTCTTCCAATTTTAATAAAAATTTGTGACGCCCGCATCGGAAATAAAAAAAAATAGGAATAGAATAGGGCAAGTAACCTCAAAAGGTAGGGTGGCCGGGCGTGCTTTACGGCCCTGACAGTTGGGCTTTTTTAGATAAGTCAAATTGCTCAGGTTGTGGGGCAGCTTGCTGCTACGCCGTTGTTCAAAGAACCGGTTTACCGTTCATCCGTCTCGGAGATAAATTAATGTTGTCTGAAACTCTACGGTGCCTTAGCTACCGTGTACTGGCGACCACGCTGTTGGCAAGCTCGGTCGCTACCCTATCTGCTTGTGGCGGCAACGGGGACGGTCCTGATACCGGGTCCTCCTCAAGCTCTTCGTCCAGCTCAAGCTCCTCGTCGTCTTCCAGCTCCTCTTCCAGCTCAAGCTCGGGTATGGGGTCCAGTTCCAGCTCAAGTTCCAGCTCAAGCTCGGGTATGGGATCCAGTTCGTCCAGCTCCAGCTCAAGTTCTTCGTCTAGCAGTTCGGGTACGCCTGCGGGGCCAGACCAGCAAGCCATTGATATTGTGGACCCAAGTACCTATGACGGAACCATTCCTTTGGATCTCCAGGCCAAGGGCACACCCGGCGCCAGTCTCCAAACAGCCGGCAACCCGTTCGCAGACTCTTATTTTTATTTGAGTCCCGACATCAAAATCATGATGGACTACTCACTGGCCATTGTTGAAGCCGAAGGCAACGCAGAGCTGGCCAACAAGATCAAATATGTTCAGCGTCAGCCGAGTGCGGTCTGGATGGATTCCATCACCACGATCTACGGGGATCCGGAAGCCGGACGACGCTCTTTGGAGGGCCACCTGGACGCGGCGGTAGCGCAACAGCAGTATTTTGCTGAGCGCGACGGTGAGATATCTCCCATGACCATCGTGGTTATCATCTATAACCTGCCAGATCGCGATTGTGCGGCCTTTGCTTCCAATGGCCAGCTTTATGAAGTGGGCAAACCGGGCGTAAATCATCCGCTGCTTGAAGGTATGAGAAGATATCGTGAAGAGTACCTGGGCGTGATTGTTGACGCCTTCAACAAGCGGCCAGAGTATAAAAACCTGCGCATTGTGGCCATGCTGGAGCCGGATTCCTACCCCAACATGATCACCAACACCAAGTTGAACCCGGACGGGCCGTCTCTGATATGGCCTGACCTGACCACCGCTGACGGAACAACCTACTGCGATACGCTATTGGAAGACTACTCGTCGCCAGGACTGGAAGAGGGTTTGGGTGTGTACGGTCACGGCCTGCAAATTGCAATCGAAGAGTTGCACAAGCCCGGCAACGTCTATACCTACCTGGATATCGGCCACGCCGGTTGGTTGGGTTGGGATGATGCAATGAATAACCAAAGCAACCTGAAAAGAGGCGTTGAAGGCTTTCTTAAATTGATCCGCGGGGCAAACACCGACGGCGTCAGTGGCTTTGACAAAGTACGGGGTTTTGCCTCTAACACCTCCGGCTATACGCCGGTGGAAGAACCTGCAATATCCAATGATGAAGCTGATCGAGCCGACCTTGAAGAATTTTTTGAGTGGAACAAAGCAGTGGACGAGCTGAGCTATATTGATGCGTTCAACGCTCGAGTGCGTTCGGAGCAGGCTGGATTTGAGCCCGGTTTCATCATTGATACGGCGCGTAACGGCTGGGGTTTTGACGGGCGCCCAGTGCCCGGTGCTGCAACCCGCGGAACGGATCTTAGCCAAAAGGTTGACCAGCGTTCTCATCGGGGTCATTGGTGCAATGTGGACAAGGCCGGAGTTGGTGAGATGCCCAAGGCCAACCCCGATGCCACTCGGCCTCATCTGGATGCCTTCTTCTGGATGAAACCACCGGGCGAATCGGACGGTATTTCCTTTGATGTGGCTGACTACCCAGTGGGTTCCGCTGCCTATAACAGTCTGGATGCCATAGATAAAGCCATAGTCGACGCAGCAAGCGACCCAATATACGAAGGCAAGCAACTGGATACCATGTGCATTCCCGGCGCTATCCGTGACGGCGACAAGGCAACCGTGACGGTACCCGAGTTGGCCCCGCACGCCGGGGGTTGGTTTCACAAGCAATTTTTGATGCTGGTGGAAAACGCCTACCCACAACTGGGTGAAACTGACTATTCGGGCGACTGATACCCGATAGCCCGCGCGCTTCAGTACCGCAACCCCTTGGCCCCGGCCAGGGGGTTTTTTGCTTCTATAACTCCCAACTTCACCGGCCAGGGTCAAGCTCATCCTGAGGGTGGCCATCACATCACTGTGCAGGCGGCACGGCATCAGCAGACCAGGCTGGTCAGTCGGCCCTGAGCGGCTGACGCAGTCAACCTCCCTGCCATATTCAAAGGCCAGTGTTCTTAGCAATTCTCACTATGCCATTCCTGAACAGCCCCCCAGTTGCCGACTAAGGGCAGGGCAGTCTGAGTTGGTTGGTCATAAAACGCACAATATTTGCGCTAATTGTGATGCAGAGCACCTGTAAATGTTGAATCAAACGCCATACCAAACGCGCGCAAGGGGCTACACTGGATCTGTACCGAAGCTGCGCCTGACGGTGTGCTGTGGGTAAACCAACTACGCGAGGTCTATATGCAGAGCAGTTACTTGAAGATTGGGCTCTTATGCACACTGGGATTAACAGCGTGCGGCGGTGAGCCGGTCAAACCCGGTGGCACCGGTTCGTCGAGCAGTTCCAGTAGTTCCAGTTCGTCCAGTTCGTCCAGTTCGTCCAGTTCGTCCAGTTCGTCCAGTTCGTCCAGCTCGAGCTCTTCCAGCAGTTC
>CAYNST010000176.1:0-5166 GCA_964399955.1 uncultured Cellvibrionaceae bacterium
TGGCATCACCTAGTTGTGGCTGCTCACCGGGCTTGTGGCTGGCGAGGATGTTGCCGGCCGGGTCGTGCACGAAGGCTTCCGGGTTGGGGCCGTCTACCTGGGTCAGGCGGTCGAGGGCGTCGTATTGGTAGCGGGTGCTGCCGCGAATCTGGTCGTCAATTTGTGCCAGTTGGCCCAGTTGGTTGTAGTGCAGGCGTCTTTGGCTGATGGCCTTGAAGGGTTGGTCCGCTTGCAGTTTACCGGTGCGCTGGGCGATGAGCCGCCCCTGGGGGTCGTAGCGGCTCTCGGTGGTCAGTTGATTGCCGAGGGTGCGCTGCAGTTCGCGGCCGAGGGCGTCTCTATGAATATCAGTAACCGCCTGGCCATTGATGCTCAAGCCGGTAAAGGCGCCGATGTCGCTGTAGCGGTAGGCCACCTCCGCGCCGTCGGGCAGGGTGGTTTGGGTGCGAAGGCCGGCGGCGTTGTATTGGTGCTTGAGGACGTGCTGGTCCTGGTGGTCTTCCACTACCCGGCCGGCGGGGTCGTAGCGCCACTGCAGATGGCGGTGCGGGTTTTGCGCATCAGTCAAACGACCCAGCGGGTCGTGGCGGAATTCGTTGACGATCTGCTGGTCGCCCAGGCCCTGTATCTGTTGCAGCAGGCGGCCGCTGAAGTCGCGTTTGTAGCGCACCTGGTTGAGCAGGGTTTTGCCGTCCGAGCTTAAGTCTTCGCTGGTGTGCAGGTGGCCGTCGGCGTCGTAGTGGTAGCGCTGCACGCGGCCGTCAAAACCTATTTCCTGAATCAGGCGCTCGTTGAGGTCGTAGGCCAGGCGGTAGTGCTCGCCCTTTTCGTTGGTGAGGCCAATCAGGTTGCGCTCGCCGTCGTAATGGTAGTTGAACGCCTGACCGGACGGGTCCGTGCGCCGCACTACCTGCGACAGGCCGTTGTATTCGTAGCGGGTGGTGCGCCCTGTTTGATCGGTAACGCTGGTCAGCAGGCCCAGCGGGTTGTAGGTGAATTTCTGCACGCCGCCGTCGGCGGTTTTGATGGCGACGCAATTGCCGGCGTCGTCGTACTGATACTGAGTGGCGCTTTTATCCGCTGCGGTGATGCGGGCCACTTCGCCGGTTTCGGTATAGCTGTAGCGGGTATGCTGGCCCTGGGGGTTGCGAATGGCCTGCAGTTGCGCCTGACTGTCCCAGATGTATTGCCAGGTTTTGCCCAGCGGGTTGGTGACACTGCTGACCAGGCCCAGTTCGTTGTACTGGTAGCGTATGGCTTCGCCGAGCGGGTTGCGCTGCTCAATCAGTAGGCCAAAATCGTTGTACTTGCGCTGCCAGCGCTGGCCCAGCGGGTCCAGAATTTCGGTTACATTGCCGTTTTTATCGCGCTGCAGACGCACCTGTGCGCCTGCAGCATCGGTGGCGTGGGTGATGTTGCCGTCTGTGTCGTAGCCAAAGCTCCGGTAGCGCCCCAGCGGGGATTTGATGGCCACCACATTGCCCAGGTCGTCATAGCGGGTATGGGTCTCGCCGCCCATGGGATCGCGGTGGTAGATGGGCAGGCCGCGCTGGTTGAACTGATAAACCTCTGTGCCGCCGCGGGTATCGGTGACGGCCACCCGGCGGGCCGGCGGGTCCCAGCGGAAGCGGTAGTCGTAGGTCGGCTGGCCGTTGATGGGGTCGCCGTACTGGCGAATGCAGCGCGCGCCGTGATCGTTGCGGTCCCACTCAAAATAAAAGCTGTAGCCGCTTTTCAATGTGCGCTTGGCAATGACATGATTTTTGTATGCGTACTGCTCGCTGTGGCCGAGGCTGTCGGTGGCGCGCACCAGATCCGCATGGGCGTCATAGTAATAACGCACCAGGGTTTTTGGCGGCTGCCCCGGGTTGTGCAGCACAATGGCGGCAATGGCAGCCTCAGGGCTGCGCTCTATTGCCCAGACCAAACCACTGGAGGCGGTAATGCTTTTCAGCTGCTTGTGTTGGTCGTAGGCGAAGGTGTAATGATTGCCAAAAACATCGCGCACCTGCGTTAACAGCAAGCGTCCGTGCCCGGCTTTGGCTTCAAACACTTTTTCTGTACGTGCGCCGGCGGCCTGATCCCGCAGAATAAAGGTTTGATGATCAACTCGGCTAAGCGAGATTTTTTCTGCAGTATTTAAGCTCTGACCGTCCAGGTCCGGTGTGGCAAAGTTGATGATGCGCGCTTCGGCATTGTGAAACTCGGTGCTATCACCGTGCACAGTCAAATGTTCAGCAAACGGATGCGTCCAGCCGTGGCCCAATCCGATATTGTCCGGGTTGCTGCTTTTGTAAGTGCGCTGCCAGGCCAGCGGCAGCGGGCCCGGCATTTCGAAGTCGGTGAGAGTGAGCATCTCTTCGCCGGTAACCAGGCTGATCGGCTCTCCGCTTTGGCAGGTGCGGCTGTCGCCGGGGCACGGGTCACCCTGCTTGTTCTTCCCGGTGGAGTCTGTCTCTTTGGTTTTGGCGGGCGCTGAATCAGCGTTGGCGCCGGCAGTGGAAGTCGAGGTGTCGGCCGCAGCCGCGTCCACAGTCGGTGAGTCGGAAGCGGCTGATGACGGCTTGTCTTCCAGCGGTTGAGATTGTCGCGGTTGCAGTTTTTGTTTAGGAGGAGCCTCGACGGTGTGTTTTACAACGTCGTCAAGTTTGCCTTTCACGCTTTTGGGTAGGTCGGCTTGTTTGAGTAATTCTGCTGCACGCTTGAGTTTGCCGCCCAGTTTGTCAAAGTCCCCGGCATGACGTATGCGCGCACCCATCTGCGCGGCATTACCTGCGCCGCCGGTGCCGGCTGCCAGCAAGGCGCCAAGAATGATGTCAAATACGGCGGTTCCGCCCAGCTCGAGTACTTCTACCCGCGACTGCGCCATGGCGTAGTCCTTGGCAAATTGCAGTAGCGTCTTTTTGATGGCCGCGTCTTTCATGACGAAGGCGAGAATGGTGTAGGCCTCGGTCATACTGCTGGCAATATCTCCGGGCGTAACTCCGAAAGCTTTGGCGAAGTCTTCCGAGTTTTTTTCGCTGACACTTTTGAAAAACTTGTCAAGGTCGCCTTTGGAATAGGCTGTTTCCCAAGCCGCTTCCAGTAGATTGGCGATGGCGACCTGCTGCTGATACCAGGCTGCGCTGGCAGCAAATTTGGCCGTCTCACCGACAAATTCCACCAGGCTTAGCGCGCCTTTTCCTACACCGGTCATGAACGCGCCGGTCAGAATGAGTCGCTGGGTGAAATAACCCTCGTTTGCCAGTTGTTCATCGTAAATTTTTTGTTGCTGCCGCTCGGCTTCAATAATGGACTCAAGCGTGGACTCAATCTCCTGGCGCACGTCCGCCAGTTTGTCGTTTACGTCTTCGGCAAGCCGGTATTCCACTTTGGCGCCGGGTTTCAATCCGCTTTGGTAGGCTGCTGCCTCTTTATTGAGCACATAACTCTGCTCGTTACCATCAATCACCGATTTTATCTGGAAGGGACTATGGAAAATAACGGGCTTGCCATTGGGGTAGCAAAGCTGAAACCCGGCAGCGTGGGATTCGTGATCCCGCTCTTGGATCAAGGCAACATTTACGGCTTCGCCGATGTCAGTCATACCAATTCCCTATGGAATGTGTGCAGTAATTGCATTTAGCGCGCAGGCGCAATATGTTCGGCTACAACTGCAATTGCCCCCCGGGGGGCAAAATCCGAAGAGCAGCAAACCAGACTGGCGCCGTCGTGTCTTTGCGTTAAAAGGGCGTGGGCGGCAAGGCCCGCCAGAACAGCCGCACTGGCCGCTCCCAAATCGCCGTAACAATCGGCTGGGTGTTCAATGGCTGCGGATTCAGTAAAAAACGCGTTTTGCCGGGTCATGGCCACGCCCAACTCCTTGGCCCAATAGCGTTCGCCGTTCATGCTGGAGAAAAGCCGTTGATATTTTGGGCCGCGGTAAAAGCTACTGACCTGTCTCACCGCTGTGGCCAAGCCCTCACCCCGATAAGCGTCAGTACTGTATAAATGCCCGGGCTCCGAGCCACTGCCTGCAGGCCCCAGTACAACGCGGGTGTCTTCTGGTTGCAGCGCTCGCTCGGGTGCTCGGGCCAGGCGAATGAACGCAGCGCCTTCGCCCGGTGTAAAGCCGCCAAGGGTGCCGGCGCCGGCTATGCGCTGGTCCTGCAGCAGTGATTTTATTAGTTCCGGCCGCTGATAGCTGTCCACTCCACCAACCAATACTTCTTCAGCGTTGGTTTCGCGCAGTAGCCGTTCGGCCAGAGCCATGGCTTCTATCCCGCCGGCTCTACCCAACTGAATGGTGCGGCTCATGTTTGTACAGAAGGTTAGGCCGCACTGCTTGCCCAAGTCCCGCAAAAAATGAGCTGGCATTTCGTGCGGGCATTGGGGGTAGTGTTCGGGGCAGGCCAGAATCAGTGCAATTGGACCGGTGCTCTCATAGCCGTCCAGTGCGTCTGCTACAGCGGCGTGGGCCAACTGCAGCAAATGAGCTTGCCAAGCGGTATATCCGCCCAGGGATAGCTTGTCACTCAGCTGAGGAAGAGCCTCCTGCGGAACCAGCGCCATCTTGACGGGCTGCAAGCGGTCATTGACGTAGGGGGAGTCGGCGTAAACGTTGATGCCCGCATCAACGGCGGCCATGGTCATCAAGGTGTCTTTGCCTACGGGCGTTATCATGCCCAGGCCTGCTATATACATCAGTGCTGTTTACCCCTTCGTTCCTTGAATGGCTTCAGGCGCAGTTTGTGAGTGTGTTGTTTTTGGCTTAATTCCGGGTGTGGTTTCAGCCCATGATGTTCTTTTTGTTGTGGAACAAGGGGTCGCCCAGACGGCAGACATTCTTGCCTTCAAACTTTACATCGAAGGAGTACATCATAAATTCGCAGACGTCCATTTGGGAATTGCTGATTATGCCTTTGGCCACGCCCGCTTCATCGCCGGAGCTGCGAGCGTATTGCGCGCCCTTTACCATGGGCATCTGGCCGTCGGTCTTGACCGATTTTGGCCCCTTTACGGTGTCTGCGGACTGACCGATATTGGGGTAGGGGATGGGCACCGGTCCGGGCGGCGTTTTGCATACGTCCGGAAAGACCACACTCACGCCGCCGCTGCCCTTGTGCACTATTCCCAGTGAGTTGGCAAAAGTAGTTTGCGTCATGCTTTGCTCCTGTCCCTGCTAGG
>CAYNST010000177.1:0-1499 GCA_964399955.1 uncultured Cellvibrionaceae bacterium
TCCTTCTGCCTAGCCAGACGAAAAAATGGCCTCCAGCAGTGGTGATGAGGAAACGCCAACAGACCCTAACACTTAACTGGAAAAGGTGTTGAAAAACCTGCTCCTCCAACTGCTGCCTATCCTACCGATGCCTATGAAATTCACAACAAGCGACCCCCAGAAACTGAAGCGGAGGTTGAAGCCCAGGCTACTGAGGGTAGAATTTGTTGAATTGACGCATGATATGGATGTAGGTGTCTGCCCAACAGTGCCTGGCGGGTTTTGAGAGCAGCATTTTTTGGGGTAAACTCATGCCGGCCTCCGGCTAGAGGCGGGGGATAATACGTCCTCTGGCTGCGCATGGAAGACCGCTCGACAGCGTGAAGCACCAACTTGGACCGACAAATTTAGTCTTTGCCAGTACCCGTATTAACCGCAACAAGGAAGAACGATGACTCAGCCCAGCCCACTCGCCAGTCCATCAGCGTGGAACGCAGTCGCCGAAGGCTACGCTACCGAGCTGCTGCCTCTGTTCGCCCTTTATTCTCAAGACGCTCTGGATTTGTCGCAGACACCTGAAGGCGGACGGGTTCTTGATGTCGCAGCCGGCCCCGGCACCTTGTCGCTGCTTGCCGCTAAACGGGGCGCCCGGGTCTCCGCCATCGACTTTTCCGAACGCATGGTCTCCGTTTTCCAACGCCGGTTAGCGGAAAGTGGTTTGAGCGGAGTGGATGTGCAGACCGGAGATGGTCAGGATCTGGAATTCTCAGATTCAACGTTCGACTCTGCCTTTTCAATGTTTGGTCTAATGTTTTTTCCCGACCGCGAGGCCGGCTTTCGCGAACTTCACCGAGTGCTGAAGCCCGGCGGGCGCGCAGTGGTCTCAAGCTGGTCACCCGTTTCTGAAGCACCTCTGCTCGGCGCAATGTTCAGTCTCCTCGGCGAATATATGCCCGGCCTGGCTTTTGGCAGGGGTCCACCGCCCCCATTGAGCGACCCGGCGACCTTCGAACAAGAAATGCGAGCAGCGGGCTTCAGCGAAGTCTCCACCCACATCGTCCGCCATTCTGTGGCCGTGCCTTCAATCCGCAAGTTTTGGCACTCCCAGGAAATCGCCTCCGCACCACTGGTGCTGCTGCGTTCAAACACGGACGAGTCACAGTGGCGTGAAATTTCCGAAAAAATCATTGCAGGCCTGGAAGAGAAATTTGGGAATGAGCCGCAGGAATTTTCCTGGCCTGCGAACTTGGCGGTGGGAGTGAAGTGATTCAAGGAGGTGCTTTATCCCCTCCCCCTACAATGCCTTCTAGCTATCGGGACCACCCCTTCCTTGGCGGCGCCAGCACTCCGGTGACTTTCCTGGATTACGCGGCTGCACTCTAAAACCGTTACCATCGAACTGCGCAAAGTTGAATCCGCCTGCCCCCCGGCTTGACTATGGCTGTCTTGTCTGTATGTTACCTTGCTCTCAAAGAGCCAACCCGACAGGGCGCCTTCGCCTTCGCTGTGGCTGTGGCTGT
>CAYNST010000177.1:1599-5143 GCA_964399955.1 uncultured Cellvibrionaceae bacterium
TGACATTGGTATGGGCTTGGGCCTGAGCGGGGTACTGCTTCCAACAGTTCTGATACAGAGCGGAAATAGTGTAAATTTTTGTAAAAGTCCATACCGGGTCAAGGTACCCGGCGGCATACTGATGTAGGCTCATCGCATGCTAGCGATTCAACCCGCGCAACAAAGGATATACCGATGAAAACTTTGATGCCCACTGCAGCCCTGTGTCTGCTCTTGAGCGCCTGCGGGGCGGATGACCGCAGTCACCCCAACCCAGAACAGGTATACGTACGTTACCAGTCCGCCCTGGCCCGCGACGTGACCCCCGATGTTGACAACGTACAGTTTGAGCAGTTGGTGCAGGACATCAACGGGTTCGCCTTGGACCTGTTTCACCAGCTACGCGCTGACACAGCACAAGATATAGTGATTTCACCGCTAAGCGTCAGTAGCACGCTGGCAATGACATATGCCGGCGCCAGTGGCGCCACCAAGCAGCAAATGGCGCAAGCGCTGCGGTTCAACCAGGACGACGCACTGCTGCACGCAGGATTCAATCGGCTGATGGCTGCGCTGGACGACCGGAATCTGCCTGCCACTGAAACCTTCTCGGAACTCAATATACAATTGGTCAATGCCATCTGGCCTGCGCTGGGGGCCGTGCCGGCACAGCCTTTTTTGGATACATTGGCTGTGAATTATGGCGAGGGTGTCTATGCCCTGGATTACCAAAATGAGCCAGAGGCGTCGCGCCAAGCCATCAACGATAGCGTCGCGGAATGGACCGATGGGCTGGTTACAGGGTTGCTGCCACAGGGCACAATTACCAATCTAACCGAGCTGGTATTGACCAACACAATCTACCTGAAAGCACCCTGGGCCTCTCCATTTCAAGAGCAGCAGACACATTTGGCTGATTTTGTGAATCTGGACGGAAGTGTCAGCTCGGTGGAGACCATGCTGGGTCAATCGGCGGTCTATTATGCTGCCGGCGACCATGCCGAAATTCTTATTCTGCCCTTCCGCGGGGACGAACTGGAAATGGCGTTTGTCATTCCCAACGCAGGTCAATACACCGAGTACCTGGATCAAGCCGTAAATATGGAGACACTGACGGCACAGCTCAACGCCGCCCAGAAGATGTCGGCGACGGTTCGACTGCCTAAATTCACATATGAGTTTGAAGCGTCTCTGGTTGCAGCCATGCAGAGGCTGGGCATGCAGGATGCCTTTGGTGATGCGGCTAACTTTGACGCGATGGGCCTGAGCGATGACCTTCGGCTAACGGACATACAGCACAAGGCAATCATTGAGCTTGACGAAGGCGGCGTAGTTGCTGCTGCGGCAACGGCAGCGGTGGGAGGCACCACATCAGTGCCGATGCCTATCAACGTTGACCGACCGTTCGTCTTTTTGATTCGCGACAGAACCAGCGGAGCATTACTGTTTTTAGGCACTCTGACCCATCTTGAGTAGGTAGGACGGCCCCAGCAACAAAGCCAACAGCGCGGCATGCTGCGCTGTTGGCTTTACTTATAGGATATGAACGACTGCTTGTATGGATTCCTAATATGAACAGTCACTCCAAAAGCACGCCCGCCGCCCCGCGCTGGCTCTGTGGATAGCTGCCTCTCTCCCCTTTGCGCCCTTTAGCCCAGGGCAGCCCCTCCAGCTTCCCCAGCTTCCGGTTTGGCGCACCGCTCAACCTTCAGCTCAGTAAGCTCGGATAATCACCCATTGAGGCCGCCGTCCGGCTACACTTTTGAAGTGCATGCCGCCGACAGCGACGGACATTGGAGCGGAGTTCCAGCCACGCTGCCCATCACCATTCATCCACCCTATTGGCGCTCCAACTGGGCGTACCTTCTGTATGTTGTACTGTTTGCGGGTCTAATCTCCTGGCTCTATCATTACGTCGCCACCCTGCGCCGCTCACGCGAATACAGACATTTGTCACATTACGACGGGCTGACCGGCATCTACAACCGCGCTGGAGCAGAGTTTTTTATAAGGCAGAATCTCACCCGAGCACGCAACTCCGAAGAGTTTGCTCTGCTTATCATTGATGTTGATCATTTCAAGACGGTTAATGACACACTTGGCCACAACACAGGTGACCATGTACTGCAGGCAGTGGCACGCCTGATAAAAACCAATATACGCCATACCGACATTCTGGGCCGCTGGGGTGGTGACGAAATGGTGTTGCTCGTTTCGCAGCTAAAACCGAAGGCGGGGCAAGTGGTTGCCACCAACATCCAGCGCGCCATCCGGACCAATGACTTTAACCTGGGCACCAACGACATAAATGTCAGCATCAGCATCGGTATTGCCTACTCCCAACCAAAGGAACGTCTGGAAGATCTTTTGCAGCGCGCAGACATGGCCCTTTATCACGCCAAACAGGAAGGGCGCAACACCAGCGTGGAACTGTCAAGCTTGGGCAAATACACCAATGTCGACAAGGCCAATGAACGCACCCGGCCTACCTTCACCGAGAACCTACAATTAAAACCACTGAGGCTGAAACCGACAACCCTGCCGAGAAACGCGGTCATTGACTACTGAAAACGTGGGTCAATGACCTTCGCCTTCCTGCAGAACTGAGCTTTTGCGCTAAGGAGCATTCCAGTTTGGCTATAGGGGTACTTCGAGCTTACTTGCTCGACCGTACCTCCAAGCACATAAGCTTCCTGATCTGAATCTCCGTGCACGCAAGACTTGATAAGGGTGCTCGATGATATGGCAAAAGCGCAGCTCACCCTCGCCGCATTCGGCGCGCCCGTTCACGGCACCAACCTTTCCATGGGATATAGAGACATCATCAAGGCTACTGGTTTAAACCGCGCAACCAGGGATCCCAGAGTTTTTTCCGCACTGGTTGTGGCACTGCTTGATTGGCTCCATTCAGATCCGGAAGCCAGAGCAGAGGAAAGATGCTCACAATCGCGCATTTCTAACGCGATACCATTGTCTTTTTCTTAGGTGAGCTTCCACAATCCGCGCATCTACTTAATCTTGTCATCTGTGCTCCAACGAGCATAAAACGCCTGGCATACGTGGCGCCTTGGTGCAGCGGAACTACGTATAGGCGCGCCGTGCTGCCACCTGTTACGGGAGTATTGCACGCACCATTTGAACCGAATCCATGTAAATGCCGGATCTTGTCAGATACTTGCTTCGTCCAACTTCTGTGAATCCCTGTTTTCTGTAGAAACTGACCGCATTCAGCGACGAGTCAAGCTTAAGAACATGAAGCCCGGCTTCTACTGCTCTTTCGACCATAAAACCAATCATTCTCTGCCCTACGCCCTGACCCGAGTATTCTGGCAAGACGAAGAGGGATACCAGTGCCTGGCGCTGTAGGTTGATGCTCGAAAAACATATAATTGCTCCCCCTACCGTGAGCACATAATGCTCGTCGCCATTTTTACGGCCGATACTAAATCGATCAGGCCACGGCCTACCAGCCCAGTCATCAATAATGCTGGGGTCATACTTTCCTGAACAAAACGCCTTTGCAGAAGCTCGAAAAACAGCATCCATATCTTGGTAGTCTGATGGC
>CAYNST010000178.1:0-1429 GCA_964399955.1 uncultured Cellvibrionaceae bacterium
TGTTGCTTGCGTATCCAGGCAATGCGCTGCACCACGGCCGTGCGGATAGCCGTGTCGGACAGATGTGCGGGCGCGGCAACGCGTACCCGGCCCTCCGGTGGCAATACGCTGATGTGCAAATTTTTGATGGTCTTGCGGTTCAGCTCTATCTCCAGCTGACCAATCTGCACCAATGCCATCAATGGTATTCCTTCTGCGCTCTGACCAATTCCATCACCTGTTGAATATCCACCTCGTAGCCGCAACTCTCGTCCCTGATGGCATTGGCAATCTCCCGCTCTTTGACTCGGTCACCCAACCACTGGGCTCTTTTGGTGTAGCGAATGGCCAGGTCTATTTTTGTGGCCAGCAGCTCGTCTTGGCCGAGGTTGTCGTACAGGGCGCGTCTGGCGGCGGTATCCATGCTTGCCGGGTATTGCCGGCCACTGTTGCCGGCTGGGTTTATCACTTGCCTGGCCAGCTCGCGAATCTTCTGCAGATACTCCTGATACGCAAGGGCACGCTGTCGGCGCAGATCAATCAACTCGTCCAACAGTACGGACATCTGCTCGTAATATTTGGGGTTGACCGGATTCTCGTCGATGATGGTTCGGCGCACGTTGTTTTCAATGGCCTCGGCCATGGCCTCCTGGTCCGCTCGCATCGCTTCGGGGAAGACATCCACCGCATCCGCGCCCTTCTGCACTATCAGCTCAATCAGGCCCAAGTCTTCAAAGTCCATTAACTGCTCGCTGCCGTCGGCGCGAATGTACATATCCAGCAGATGGCGCATGGCCGGCTCAAAACGTTTCATATCCACCAGGTCGCCGCTGGCAAGCTTTACCTCGTCCCGCACTTTTACAAAGTGGGCCACTTCAGCGCCAATGCCTGCGCTTTGCTCACTGCTGTAACCGGCCTCGGGCATTTCATTGGCCAGGTTGACGTAGGCTCTGATCAGCTTGGCCACTGTCTGGTATAGGGTCAGGCGCAGCGATTCCTTCTCTGGCAGGTCGTGCTGATTGCTGCCGGACTGGCCGCAAAAATAGTGGATGTAGTTTTGCGTGTGGCGCGGGGCAGGCACCGGCTCGCACAAGGTTCTTACCGCCTCCAGGGCTGCGTCCAAGTCGCCCCGCGCCTGTTCCAGGCGGTCCTTGAGCAGGCCGGCCACATCTTCCTGGTCATACCCCTCAAATGCCCCGGCGGTGTAGTCGGTGATGGCTTTGTCCAGGGACTGGAACAGGTCCTTGTAGTCAACTATGTAGCCGTATTCCTTATCCTCGCCGTCCAGTCGGTTGACGCGGCAGATCGCCTGAAACAGGTTGTGGTCGGCCATTTGTTTGTCAATGTACAAATAGGTGGCCGAGGGGGCGTCAAACCCGGTCAGCAGTTTGTCCACCACAATCAACAGCCGCATCTGCCCCGGCTCTTTGATAAAGCGCTGCTTGACCTG
>CAYNST010000178.1:1529-5054 GCA_964399955.1 uncultured Cellvibrionaceae bacterium
CGCCATGTCCATCAGTATGTCGTCAACTATCTGCTCCAGGCGGGACTTGCTGGAAAGCAGCTTTTGCATGGAGCCCCATTTCTGCTTCAGTTGGGTGCGGGCCAAGTTGGACAGCCCCTTGGTTTTCGCCTCGAACCAGTCATCCACCTTCTTCTGCGAGGTGATGTGCTGGTCAATGTCCCGTGCTTCGTAGCGCAGGTCCAGCACCACGCCGTCGGCAACGGCCTCGTTGAACTTGTAGGTGTGAATGTAGGGGCCAAAGATCTCTATGGACTTTTTCTTGTCCTTTTTCATCAGCGGCGTGCCAGTAAAGCCGATGAACATAGCGCCGGGCAGCAGCTCTTTCATTGCCTGATGCAGCCGGCCGGACTGAGTGCGATGGCACTCGTCTACAAAAATGAACAGGTTGCCTTTGGCGCGGAAGTCCTTGGGCAGGCTGTTGCGCAGCTCTGCAATGAATGCAGCCGCGCCCTGCTCGCTTTCATCGTCCTCCTGCCGGCCAAACTTATGCACCAGCGAGCACACCAGCCAGGGAGAAGGCTCATTCAAGGTATGCACAAGATCGGCGCCACTCTTGGCGCGGTAGATTGTTTCGCCCACCCCGTAAAATACCTTCTCTATCTGCTCGTCCAGCTCTTTGCGGTCGGTGATAATCAGCACTCGGGGGTCGGTAACGTTCTCCCCAATCCACTTGGCCAGCCACACCATGGTCAGGCTTTTGCCGGAGCCTTGCGTGTGCCAGATAATGCCGCCCTGGCGCCGATCAATATGGCGTTTACTGGCCTCCACGCCAAAAAACTGATTGTGCCGGCAGGTTTTTTTGACGCCGGCGTCAAACACAATAAAATCGTGAATCAACTGCAGAAAACGGTCTTTGCGGCACAGGCAACGCAGGTGGTCGTCCAGCAGATACTCAGTCGGGTTGTCACTGCCCTCCTTCCACTCCAGGTAGTACTTTTCTGACGTCTCAATCACGCCGTAGCGCAGGCCCTGGGTATCGTTACCCGCCATCACCAACTGCACGGTGCTGAAGAAATTGCGGATAAAGTCCTTTTTCTGGTTATCCAGGTTCTGGCGGATGCCCTCGGATACCGACACGCAGGAGCGCTTCAGCTCCAATACGCCCAGCGCAATGCCGTTGACGTAGAGCACCAGGTCCGGGCGCTTCTTGTTGGCACCCTTGATGGACACTTCCTCGGCAATGGCAAAGTCGTTGGCTTCCGGGTTTTGCCAGTCTATCAGCCAAACATTCTGCTTCTGCAGCCCCGCACCTTCTTTCTCCTTGGCGCCATAGCGCAGCATCTGGTAAACCGCTTTGTTGGCGTCATAGAGGTTTTTGCCCTCACCAACCGCCGCCGCAATGGTCAGCTGACGTATGGCGCGCTGAATCAGCGGACTGCTGACCCCACGCGCCTGCAGCCAACGGGCAAGCACGTCTATCTCAATGTTGCGGTTGTCGTCCCGGTCCTGCCAATTGCCCAGATAGCGCCAGCCCAACTGCTCCTGGAAAAACTGAACCACCCGGCTCTGGGTTGCCCGCTCGCGTTGACCCACATTGCTCACAACGGCGTCCTCTTGTTGTTATTCTTCTGGTTTGTGTGACTAGTGTCCATCCTGAAATGGCCTCCATGCCATTTCGCGGAGTCGGAATGAAAAAGCGTGGCTTTTCATTCCTCGCAAAATCAATCGCTTACGCAACTGATTTTGGCGGCACTTCCGTGAGCCGCGTTAGTACCCACCGAAATCTTCGATTTCAGGATGGGCATTAACTATTAACGGCGGCAGCCAAGGCGCTGTCAAGCGCCGCAGGGCCTTTGCCCGGCAGCAACCATTGAATGGCCCCACTATCTTGGTTATGCTCCTGCACCAGGACAGTAAACCACTTAGACAAGGACGCCCACCCATGCCCAACCCCGCCCCAGCCCTACCCGACGACACCAGGAACCAAAGCAGCATTGACCGGATACTGCACCTGCCGGGCACATTGGCGGAGCGGGAGCGCATCTACAATGAGGGCTTGAAGAAGGCCAAGCGCCAGGGGTTGATCGGCAGCGGCGTGACCATTACCCCCAAACTCAGCGAGATCAAGCTGGTCTTCGTCAATCCCATGGGGCGTTACGAATATCGCGACAGCCTGACAGACTCCAAGCGCGCCATTGCGGCTTTGAAGGCCAACCCCAAATGGTCTGTTGCAGATGGAGTCTACAACGGCAATGGCCAAATCACCATTTACAGCACGCCCACATCGGCTAACACCTTGCTAACCAGGGTAGCCGGCAGTCTCCTGGAAGAACGTATCAACGCCAGATTGAGCTTTAACCTGCGACTCACCAGTATCGAGAATGTTCTGCAGACCATTGCGCATGAACTGGCACACCATGCCGGGCACAGCCACGCGGATCTCACGCTCTACAACAATGAATATTCGGCCATCAGAAGGTACAGGTCCAAAAAATGAAGCAGCTTTTCGCAGTTGGCCTTATTTTAGGGCTCACCTCCTGCGGGTGGAGTCAAAACCTGCAGCCCGACAGCGCTGCACCTGTTGCCATGACAGTAAAGAATCCCCTTCAAGGGTATCAGCCGCTTAGCCTTGAAGAGGCCTCGCGGCTTGGGCTAGGTGCCTATTCACTGGACTCTGGAGACAGCGAATACGGGCTGTATTTACTGCTAGATAAGCAGCTGCAATCCGCTATCCGAGACGATACGGTAAGCCTTCACGTCAGCATTTGGAATGAGGGCCGCTTCGTAGCAAGTGTTCCGGGGTTCCGTCATTCAAATAGTCCCTTCTTGCTACAGGAGGGCTATCAACTGCAAATATTGATCAACCCGCAGTCCGGTTTCATGGGCTTGCAGCCAGGCACCGGCTATTACCTGTTGCTGGAGCCTAAAGAGTATCTGAGAGCGCTCTAAAAATGCGCAATACATGACCTGCTTGTCGGCGTCGCCCACTAATATCGGTTTCGTTGATCGGTGCAAATGGCCATTAACAACCGCAGCGGTGAGCGAATTTTTCTGTGCGTTGGAAAGGTACATGAATGTGAAGACAAAGGATCTTTGTTGAATAAATTGAAACCGCTTCTCTTATTGGGCCTCACCCTGATGGCCGCCGCCTGCGGCTGGAGTCACGGCTTGCAGCCCGATAGCGCGGAACTGGTGGCTATTGCGGTTAAGCACCCCATCCAGCGTCACCAGCAAGTCAGCCTGGCGGAAGCTCGGGTGTGGGGCTTGGATGCGTATTCCCTGGACACCGGGGACGGCGAATACGGGCTGTACTTGCTGCTTAACCAGCAACTGCGCGACGCAATTGGGAACGGTAGTGCGAGGCTCGCCGTGAGCTTTTGGCAGGGGCAGCAACTTCTATTGGCTATGCCAAGCCTTGACCCAGCAGACAACGGCCCGTTTTTGATTCAGGAGGGTTATTACCTGAAGGTGCTGCTGGACCCTCAAGACGGTTACATGGGCCTGCAACCAGGCACCGGCTATTACCTTTTGCTAGATCCCCGGGAGCATGTCAGGGCGCTTTGA
>CAYNST010000179.1:0-5011 GCA_964399955.1 uncultured Cellvibrionaceae bacterium
CTAATGCGCCACATTCATTGGCACACCCGACATATCCGGCAACCTGTGGGCAATGCCTTTGTGGCAGTCAATGCAGGTCTGTTCGCCGCTGGCCAATAGGGTGGAATGCATATCCACGGCGCGAGGCGACTGCAGTGTGAAATCCATGTATTCGAAGTTGTGGCAGTTGCGGCACTCGCGGGAGTCGTTGGCTTTCAGGCGATGCCACTCCCTCTGGGCCAACTCCCGGCGTTTGGCTTCAAATTTTTCTTCGGTATTGATGGTGCCAAACACCCAGCCCCAAACCTCTTTGGATGCCTCCATTTTGCGTGCAATTTTGAAAGTCCAGTCGTGCGGCACGTGGCAGTCGGCGCAGGCAGCGCGCACGCCGGAGCGGTTGTTGTAGTGAATGGTGGTCACCAATTCCTCGAAGGGGTTGGCTTTCATTTCGTGGCAGCTGATGCAGAAGGTCTCGGTGTTTGTCACCTCCAATGCCGTATTGAAGCCGCCCCAAAAGATAATGCCGGCAATAAAGCCGCCCAGGGTCAAGAAACCCAGACTCAGATGGGTTGCGGGCCGGTTGAAGATGCCCCAATAGGTCTTTAAGAAGTTCCACATAGCCAGGCCTTATGCCCGCTCCTTTAGTCAGGTTTCAATTGTTCAGGTTGAAATCACAGCTCGGTCAGCGGTTACTGTTGCTGCTGCATAGACTCGTGAATGACCTGGTCCACACTTTTGAAACTGCTGTCTTTGATGGGCGCCATATCCGCCTGCGGCACGTGACAGGCGACACAGAAGTAGCGCCTGGGGGACACCGCCGCCAGAGGCTGGCCCTCTCTGTTCCAATAATGGGTAATGCTGACCATGGGAGCGCCACTGGCTTCGGTGGCGATGCGGCTGTGGCAGGTCAGGCACTGGTTGAAGTTTTTGTCTATCTGATAGCCGCGAATACTGTGCGGAATGACCGGCGGTTGCTCCGGATAATTGCGGGTTGGCCGCCGTTTGCCGGTTGCCGGCGCCGGTATGGGCGGCGTTACCGCATCAGTGGCGATGGTGCCGCCGGGCCGAATGCCATGGGGCGCAGGCGCATCCAGGTTGAGTTCGTCCGCCTGGGCCGAGGTTGTTATCAGCAGCAGTGCAGCAACCAGCATTTTCATGTTTATGCTCCTCAGGCCAGGCTGATCAGTTCAAGGCGAACAGCGCATTTTTTGTAGTCTGTCTGCAGGGAGATAGGGTCTGTGGCGTCCAGGGTCAGCTTGTTCACCAGGCGGTTGGCATCAAAAAAAGGTATGTAGATCAGCCCCGCTGGCGGATTGATACGGCCGCGGGTTTCCACCCTTGCCCGCATGTCTCCGCGCCGGCTGATCACACGCACCTCACTGCCGCGCCGAAAGCCTTGCTCGCGGGCGTCGTTGTGATTCATGTACACCAGGGCGTGAGGCATCGCCAGGTTCAGCTCCTCCACCCGCATGGTCATGCTGCCGGTATGCCAGTGCTCCAATACCCTGCCGGTGCTCAACCAAAAGGGGTACTCCTTGTCCGGCGACTCCGCAGGTGGCTCATAGGGCAGGGCAAAGATAATGGCGCGGTTGTCGGGCTTGCCGTAAAATTGCACACCGCTGCCCTTTGCCACGTAGGGGTCGTAACCTTCGCGATAGCGCCACAAGGTCTCTTTGCCGTCTACCACCGGCCAGCGCAAGCCGCGTTCCTGGTGATAGGTCTGAAAGGGAGCCAGGTCGTGGGCCTTGCCTCGACCGAAGCGCGCATATTCTTCAAAGAGCCCCTTTTGCACGTAAAAGCCGAAGGCGTCGGCTTCGTCGTTGCGGTAGTTGGGGTTGCGGTCTGTCTGCGGGAAGGCATCCACCTGGCCGTTGGCGTAGAGCACCTGGTAAAGAGTTTTGCCCTTATACTCTGGCGCACGTGCCAGCAGGTCCTGTGGCCAGACGTCGTCGGTTTTTATTCGCTTGGAAAACTCGATCAGTTGCCATAGATCCGAGCGGGACTCGCCGGGCGCGCTGACCAGTTGTTGCCAGAACTGGGTACGCCGTTCGGCATTGCCAAAGGCACCTTCCTTTTCCACCCACATGGCGCTGGGCAGGATAAGATCCGCTGCCTGAGCCGAAACGGTCGGATAAACGTCGGAAACTATCACAAACGCCCTGGGGTTGCGCCAGCCCGGCAGGGTCTCCTGCATCAGGTTGGGGCCGGCCTGGATGTTATTGGTTACTTGTGTCCAATAAACCCGAATGACACCGTCTTTGAGTTTGCGGCTCTGTTCTACCGCAGAGAAGCCGGCTTTGGCAGGGATTGCCCCTGAGGGCAGCTTCCATATCTTCTCGGCAAAGGCGCGGTGCTCCGGGTTGGTAACCACCATATCCGCCGGCAGGCGGTTGGCGAAGGTGCCTACCTCACGAGCAGAGCCGCAAGCCGAGGGCTGACCGGTGAGAGAGAAGGGGCTGTTGCCGGGTTCAGAAATCTTGCCGGTCAACAGGTGCAGGTTGTACACCATATTGTTGGCCCACACTCCGCGGGTGTGCTGATTGAAGCCCATGGTCCAGGTGGACATGACCTTCTTTTTGGGGTCCGCATAGATCTCCGCCAGGCGCTTGAGTTTTTCAGTGGACACACCGGTTTCCTCTGACGCGCGCTCCAGTGTGTAGGGGCGCACAAAGGCGGCAAAGTCTTCAAAGGTTATATCGGTCCAGGTGTTGGCTTTATCCGCTCCAGTGGCCCGCTGTTGTCGCGGGTCCTCTGGACGCAAGCCGTAGCCTATGTCGTCCTGGCCGCGAGCAAAACGGGTGTATTTGTTGACAAAGTCCCGGTTGACATTGCCGGACTCAATGATGTGATTGGCGATATAGTTGAGAATGATCAGGTCGCTGTGAGGCTTGAATATGATGGGCAGGTCGGCCAGCTCAAAGCTGCGATTTTCGTAGGGCGACATGACCACCACTTCAACGTTTTCATTGGACAGCCGCCTGTCGGTCACCCGGCTCCAGAGAATGGGGTGCATTTCCGCCATGTTGGCGCCCCACAGTACAAAAGCGTCGGCGTATTCTATGTCGTCGTAGCAGCCCATCGGCTCGTCCATGCCAAAGGTGCGCATGAAACCTGCCACTGCAGACGCCATACAATGGCGGGCATTGGGGTCCAGATTGTTGGTCAGCAGCCCGCCTTTCATCAGTTTTGCAGCGGCATAGGCCTCCCAGATGGTCCATTGGCCGGAGCCAAACATGGCCACACTTTCTGGGCCGGATTCGCGAAGGGCCTGCTTGAATTTGGTTGCCATCAAATCAAAGGCGTAGTCCCAACTGACCTCTTGAAAATCCCCCTGCTTGTTGTACTCGCCATCCTTCATGCGCAAGAGCGGCCGTTGCAGGCGGTCCGGGCCGTAAAGTATCTTTGACAGAAAATACCCTTTGACGCAATTGAGGCCGCGGTTGACGTCGGCTTTGACATCGCCGTGGGTCGCGACTACCCGGTTATCCCGCGTAGCTACCATTACACCACAGCCCACCCCGCAAAAACGGCAGGGCGCCTTGCTCCACGTCAGTTTGGTCAAATCACTGTTGCTGACCAGGTTGCTGGCTCCGGCCACACCCGGAAGCCCGAGTGTGGCTGCGGCAATGGCGCCGGCCTGAGCCTTGACAAACTCCCGGCGAGAGAGGTTCGGCTGGTCGGTGGCGGTCGTCGGCGCTTGGCTGGGTGTAGTCATCAGAGGTCGTCCTCTCGATCAAGTATTTCGTGATAAACCAGTGCAGCGTTCAGCACCGCAGGCAGCTCTTGCAGTTTGTCCATTAGGGCCAGAATATCCCTTTCGTGGTCGCATTCAACGACCACCGCAAACTTGCCCTGGTTGCTATGGGTATAGATTTCCGTACCGGGCTGCTCTTCCAGCCATGCTGCAACCTGCTGCATTTTTGTAGGTTGTGCATGGACTATCAGGCTGGCTATGTGCAGCTTTTGTGGGCTGGCGTCCAGGTTGCGTGCGGGTATGAATTGTTGTTCAAGTGCCTTCATTTTATTGCCTTATCAGACCGGCGGCCCAGGAGGGCCCATGACCAGCTGGTACATCCAGATGCTGAAACCGTAGGCGCCCACCAGCATGACGCTAAGCAGAGGAAATAAAAAAACCACGATGAACAGGAAAAGGCGCCACTCCCGAGCTTTGCTGGCAGTGTTACTGGAGGAGGTTGCAAGGTCACTGCTCATGGGTTTGCTCCTGCTTCTTAGCCATCTGCGGCGTGTTATTAAGCCGTTTAGTAGCCGACCGGGGCTGTGCCGCATGGAGCGGCGCAAAGGGCGCGCCCGATGCTGTTAAACTCTTACGCATCACCGCGCGTAAGTGCTTGAAATGTTTGCCGACGCGCGCTGAGGCTGAATTGTCATCTTTAACGCGCTACCTTTTTTGATAAAAACCATAACACCCGAACGTCGGGTGGGCAAGGGTTATCTTAATTTTTGTCTGGCACTCTGCTGTGCGCTTGATCATGATTAAGGATGGGTATTGGTGATCGGTTTTGCCTGAAAACCGGTATTATTTGATGGATTTCGGCAGGGTGTTTTGGTGTTTTTTGAGTTGTTTGGTTCATGGGCCTGCTTGCACGCCAAATTGCGTATGACATAAACAAGTTTTTTCCGGTGGCTATCCGTATCATGGGGCGGTGTTCGCGTTGCAGCAAAAGCCAGGTGGCAGCTAGGTAAATATGATTGAGAAGCAACATCTGATAGCGTTAGCCAATGAGGCTATGCCGTTTGGTAAATATGCGGGGCGAGTGTTGATTGATCTCCCTGAAGACTATCTGCTTTGGTTCGCGCAAAAGGGCTGGCCATCGGGGCGGTTGGGAGACCTGCTGGCACTTGCCTTGGATATCAAAACCAACGGGCAGGAGACATTACTGGACCCCTTGCGTAGCCTAAGCGCTGAAGCGCCGTCTGCGGGTTTCAACGCGCGTGGCAACAGGGGGCAGCACCTTGGTAAAACTCGATGAGAAAAAGCGCGCTTTGAAAAAAATCCTGCAGGTCTATCTAG
>CAYNST010000180.1:0-4962 GCA_964399955.1 uncultured Cellvibrionaceae bacterium
GCTTTGCCGCCGAGGTAACCCGGGTGGCGCGCGAGGTGGGCACCGAGGGCAAATTGGGCGGTCAGGCGGAGGTGCCCGGCGTGGCCGGTACCTGGAAGAACCTTACCGACAACGTGAACTCCATGGCCGGCAACCTCACCGGCCAGGTGCGCAACATCGCCGAGGTCACCACCGCCGTGGCCCGGGGCGATCTTTCACGCAAGATTACGGTGGATGTAAAAGGTGAAATCCTGCAACTGAAAGACACCATCAACACCATGGTGGATCAGTTGAACGGCTTTGCCTCCGAGGTGACACGGGTATCCCGCGAGGTGGGCACCGAGGGTAAATTGGGGGGGCAGGCCCGCGTGCCCGGGGTGGCCGGCACCTGGAAAGATCTGACCGACAACGTGAACGTCATGGCCACCAACCTCACCGATCAGGTGCGCGGCATTGCCGAGGTGGCCACCGCCATCGCCCGCGGCGACCTGTCGCGCAAGATCACCGTCGATGTAAAAGGCGAAATTCTGGAGCTGAAAAACACCATCAACACCATGGTGGACCAGCTCAACAGCTTTGCTTCGGAGGTAACCCGGGTGGCCCGCGAAGTGGGCACCGAGGGTAAATTGGGCGGCCAGGCGCGAGTGCCCGGCGTGGCTGGCACCTGGAAGGACCTTACCGACAATGTCAACGTCATGGCCCACAACCTCACCGATCAGGTGCGCGGTATCGTCAAGGTAGTGACCGCCGTGGCCGACGGCGACCTGAGCCAGAAGCTTACCGTGGAGTCGAAGGGCGAAGTTGCCGCCTTGGCGGAAACCATCAACAGCATGACCGACACCCTGGCCACCTTTGCCGACCAGGTCACCACCGTTGCCCACGAAGTGGGGGTGGAAGGCCGCCTTGGCGGCCAGGCCAATGTGCCGGGGGCGGCGGGCACCTGGAAAGACCTCACCGCCAACGTGAACCTGCTGGCCGCCAACCTCACCACCCAGGTACGCGCCATTGCCGAAGTCGCCACCGCCGTAACCACCGGCGACCTGACGCGTTACATTCAGGTGGACGCCAGCGGCGAGGTGGCTGATCTCAAAAACTACATCAACGCCATGATCGGCAACCTGCGCAAAACCACCGACCGCAACACCGAACAGGACTGGCTGAAAACCAACCTGGCCAAGTTCAGCCGCATGATGCAGGGGCAGCGGGACCTGACCACCGTGGCGCAGATGCTGCTGTCGGAGCTGGCGCCCCTGGTGGAAGCCCAGCAGGGCCTGATGTACGCCGTAGCTGAAGTCGAAGGCAGTTTGCGTCTGCGGCAACTGGCCGGCTACGCAGACAACCTCCCCGGTGACCAGGCATTGCGCGAGTACCGCCTGGGCGAGGGTCTGGTGGGCCAGTGCGCACTGGAGCGCCACCGCTTGATCATCCACGAAACCGACCAGCAGCCGCTGCGCATTACCTCCGGCCTGGTTGAAGTGGCCCCGCGCATGGTGATGGTCTTGCCGGTATTGTTTGAAGGTCAGGTCAAAGCCGTGATCGAGTTGGCGTCCCTGCGAGAATTCAACGCCTCGCACACCGCGTTTCTGGAACAGCTGGCGGACATCGTCGGCATTGTTCTCAACAACATTGAAGCCACCATGCGCACCGAGCGGCTGCTGGCACAGTCCCAACAGCTGGCCACGGAATTGCAGACCCGCCAGTTCGAGCTGCAGCAAACCAACGAGGAACTGGCACAGAAAGCCCAGTTGCTGGCGGCGCAGAACGCCGAGGTGGAACGCAAGAATCAGGAGATCGACCAGGCCAAACGCGCGGTGGAAGAAAAGGCCGCAGAGCTGGCGCTGGCGTCCCGCTACAAATCCGAGTTCCTGGCCAATGTATCCCACGAACTGCGCACACCCTTGCACAGCATTTTGATCCTGGGCGAACAGTTAGCCGAAAACGTCGACGGCAACCTGAGTCCGCGCCAGGTGGAGTTTGCCCATACCATTCACGCCGCCGGCACCGACCTGCTCAACCTGATCAGCGATATCCTTGATCTGTCGAAGATAGAATCCGGCACCGTGACGGTTGACTGCGAGGAGCTGCCATTCGCCAATCTGCGCGAAACCGTGGAGCGCAACTTCCGCCACGAAGCCGAAACCCGGAAATTGGCCTTTTTCACCGAGTTTGGCACTAGCCTGGGTCGCATCATTTATACCGACCCCAAGCGCCTGCTGCAGGTGCTGAAGAACCTGCTCTCCAACGCCTTCAAATTCACGGAAAAGGGCAGCGTGCAGCTGTCGGTGGATGTTGCCCATTCGGGCTGGACGCCCGGCCACCCAGTGCTGGACCAGGCCGAGACCGTGGTTTCCTTTTCTGTCAGTGATAGCGGGACAGGCATACCTCCGGACAAGCAAAAACTGATTTTTGAAGCCTTTCAACAAGCCGACGCCGGCACCGCGCGCCGCTACGGCGGTACGGGCCTGGGCTTGGCCATCAGCCGCGAGCTGGCGCAACTGCTGGGTGGAGAAATCCGGGTACAGAGCGTTTTGGGCGAAGGCAGCACCTTTACCCTGTACATCCCCCTCAATCACGGTGAGCCAGCCACCCGCTACCTGCCGCAGTTGCGTTCGCGCGCTGCCGACGAAGTCCACCACAACGCGGCCTTTCTACCCCCGCCCAAGACTGAGGAAGTGGCAGATGACCGGGATACGATCAGCGCCACGGACAAGGTGCTGATGATTGTTGAAGACGACCCCCACTACGCCCATGTCCTGCTGGACCTTGCGCGTGCTCGCGGTTTCAAGGGGCTGGTCACCATGCGCGGCAGCGACGCGCTGGAATTTGCCCTCAATCATCCTCCCGCCGCCGTCTCACTGGATATTTTTCTGCCGGACATGCTGGGCTGGACGGTGTTGAGTCTGTTGAAGCAAAACGCCACAACGCGCCATATCCCGGTCATGATTGTCAGTGTGGACGAAGAGCGGCATCATGGCCTGTTGCGCGGCGCCTACGCTTATCTCAACAAGTCGGCAAGCTCCGACAGCATTGGCGACGCATTGACAGACCTGCACAACTTTGTCAGCCCACGGCGACGGCGGCTTCTGATCATAGAAGCGGCCCCAGACGCTGCACAGTTGCTGAACTACGAAGGCGTGGATGTCACCGCCGTCGGCTCGGCTGCAGAGGGTCTTGCGGCCCTGAGCGCAACCGGCTTTGATTGTGTGGTGATGAGCCTGCAACTGCCGGATCTCAGCGGCTTTGAGTTGCTGGCAGAGATACAGCGCAATGCGAGTCTGCGCAGCCTGCCCATTGTGCTGTCCGTTGACCGGGACTTGAGCGCAGACGAAGAGGATTATCTGCGCGCATTGGCCAAGACCCTGATTCTGAAAGACGCACGCTCGCCGGAGCGCCTGCTGGACGACACCGCCCTGTTCCTGCACTGTGAGCTGGACAAGCTGCCCGACAACAAGCAGCGTATGCTGCAACAGCTCTATGACAGCGATGAATCTCTGATTGGCAAAAAGGTATTGGTGGTGGATGACGATGTGCGCAACATTTTTGCGCTGTCGAGTATTCTGGAGCGACATCGCATGCAGGTTCTGACCGCCAACAACGGGCGCGACGCTATTCATCAAATTGAACAGACAGAGGACCTAGCGCTGGTGCTCATGGACATCATGATGCCGGAGATGGACGGATACGCCACCATGCGCCAGATTCGCAGCCAACCGCAGTTCAACATTTTGCCAATCATCGCCCTGACCGCCAAGGCCATGAAAGGCGATCGGGAGAAGTGCCTGGAGGCGGGCGCTTCCGACTATGTCGCCAAACCGGTGAACAATCAGCAACTGGTTGCGCTCCTGCGCACCTGGTTACATCGCTAATGCAGCCGCCCAAAATGCCAAGCCAAGGCAGACAACCGAATCAGGTGGCAAAAATGGCCGCGCACGAAGTCAACATTCTACTGGTGGACGACCGCCCCGAACGCTTGCTCAGCTATGAAGTCACGCTGGAGGGGCTGGGCCACAACCTGGTGCGGGCACTGTCAGGCAATCAAGCCCTTTGGCGGCTGATGGAGATGGAATTTGCCGCCATTTTGCTGGATGTTAGCATGCCCGGCATGGACGGCTTCGAGACCGCCGCCCTGATCCGCGACCATCCCCGCTTTGAAGAAACCCCCATCATCTTTGTTACCGGTGTCCAGGTGACCGACCTGGATCAACGCAAAGGCTACGAGATGGGCGCGGTTGACTATGTGCAAATTCCGGTGATACCGGAAATTCTGCGCGGCAAGGTGCAGGCGCTGGTACAGCTGTATCTGCAGCGGGCCGAGCTCTCCCGTCTCAACCAGGAGCTGGCCGGCGCCAATGCCAAGCTGGCCCGCGCCCATGAAGAGCTCAAAGCGCAAAACATGCGCGATCTGCAGCAGCTGAATGAGACACTTGCGGAAGCCAACAGCCAATTATTGGCCACCAACCGGCAAATGACCCAGGAGATTGCTGAGCGCAAACGGGTGGAAAAGGCGCTCTACGAGTCGGCCCGCCGCAAAGACGAGTACATTGCCATTCTCGCCCACGAGTTGCGCAACCCCCTGTCGGCCATGCACAACGCCGTGCAGGTCATGCAGTTGCAGGACGCCACCGAACAGCAGCGCGATTGGGCGCAGGAGCTGCTGCAGCGGCAGGTAAAGCACCTGACATGCCTGATGGACGATCTGCTGGATGTCTCCCGAATTTCCAATGGGCGCATTCAGCTGCGCCGCGAAGCCGTGGACCTGGCGCAGGTGGTCACGCACGCCGCCGATACGGTTTCCCCCATGCTGCAAAAGCATCATCACCGGCTGCAACTGGAGGTGCCAGATACCCGCCTGTTTGTCGAGGGCGACATGGTGAGGCTGACTCAGGTGCTGGGCAATCTGCTGACCAATGCCATCAAATACATGGACAACGGCGGGGTCATCTGGCTGGCCCTGCAACAGGATGAGCCGGGCTGGGCCATCAT
>CAYNST010000181.1:0-4933 GCA_964399955.1 uncultured Cellvibrionaceae bacterium
CGGTGTTGATGTTGAGTCACAGCCGGCAAGTATGGCCACAACCGCCATACCCAGGATTGCTTTAAGCATGTGCTGTCTCCTGATGGAAAAATGGGACTGAAATTTAAGCCGGGGCACAGGAGTCAAGACGCGATGCCCAGGTTGCACGGATTGCATGAACTGCTGAACTGACGCGGTTCAGCAGGGTACCTGGGGTGGCCCGGGTAAGGAAATGCAAGTTGGCCAGATTAACGCATTTTAAACTTGATAGGCCAGAGGCCAGCGCCCACACTGCGGTTTGTGCACTGTGCAGCAAAAATTTACCCCCGTTGCAGTCCCGGCGGATGAGCATGTATGTGAGGCCGCTCGGCTTGCGTCCACTTGGTTTTAGCCCGCGTAATGGTGAAGGATTATATCTGGCGGGATGTCGGACAACCCCAACTTACCCACTTGGCAAAAATTGGCGTTTTTTTGTAAGTACTGCCAGCGTCTCGGGCCTCTTTCCTGTGAAATGCCGCCTATTCGCGGCCAGCGCACGCGCACGCCGGCAACTTTGCCCTTCCGCCCAGTTGGCCGAACAATTGCTAAGCCAGGTGTGGAAGATCCCGCCTCCCTCATGGTTATTTCGCTCAAGGTTGATGTATGAAAGCAGTCCTTGCCGCTCCGGGTGTCTCTGCTCCAGCAGAGTCGGAGCGCTCCGTATTCAGACTCTGGATTAACACTCTGGTATTGGCTCTGACGCTGATCACCCCACCGGTCGCCCTGGCCGAGACCCACTCTGAACCGCCGCGCATCCGTCCGGAAGCGTTCATGGATGTGCTGTTGAAGCGGGCTCAGGCGCTGGCTGAGACAGACTTTCAGCAGCCGGTCGCCAAGCTGCCGGATACATTGGTAAACATGAATTACGAGCAGTACCGGTCTATCAACTACAAGGCGGATGCCGCTCTGTGGCGAAATGAATCGCTGTTTGAGGTACAGTTTTTTCATCCCGGCTTTCTCTACCAGCAGCCGGTAACCGTCAATGTTATTGAGGCTGACGGCGTGCACCAGCGGGTTGAGTTTAGCCCGGCACTCTTCGACTACCGAAATGCGTCCGCGCCGCTTGCGCAAAGCCTCCCCGACCAACTCGGGTTTGCCGGTCTGCGGGTTCACTTTCCTTTGAATTCCGCCAATACCAAAGACGAACTGCTGGTATTTCAGGGGGCGTCCTATTTTCGCAAGGTGGGGCCAGGGCAGGTTTACGGGCTGTCTGCTCGAGGCATCGCCGTTGATACCGCCGAGGCCAGTGGTGAAGAATTTCCCAGTTTCAAGGAGTTTTGGCTGGTGAAGCCCGAGGCGGACGCAAGCACCTTGGTGATTTTTGCCCTGCTGGACAGCCCATCGCTCACCGGCGCCTTCCGGTTCGAACTGTCACCTGCAGAGCCCGACGCAATGAGGGTAGAAGCACACCTGTTTGCAAGGCGGGATATCAAAAAGCTGGGTATTGCACCCTTGACCAGCATGTATTTTCACGGTGAGAACCGGCCGCAATTCATTGATGACTACCGCCCGGAAATTCACGACTCTGACGGGTTACTGCTGCACGCCAATGAACAGGATTGGACCTGGAGGCCTTTGCAAAATCCCAGAGACCTGCGCATCACCTCCCTGTTGGCCAGCAACCCAAAAGGTTTCGGTCTGCTACAGCGCGACCGGAATTTCGAAAATTATCTGGATACCGAGGCCCGCTATCATGAACGGCCCAGTTTGTGGGTCAACTTTGACGGCGACTGGGCCCCCGGCCGGGTCGAACTGGTGGAGATACCCACGGCCAACGAGACCAACGACAATATTGCGGCCTATTGGGTGTCCGAGCAGCCACTCAAGGCCGGCCAGAAGCAAACTTACCGCTATCGCCTGCGCAGCTTTGACGGGCGTCTGCCCCATCACCAGCTGGCACGCGTTGCCCGAACGCTGAACGGACGAGCAGCGCTGCCCGGAGACGATGCGCCTAGGCGGGTGCGCCAGTTTGTCGTGGATTTTGAAGGCGGCCACCTGCAGAAGCTCAACGCCGCCCTGCCCCTGCAGGCACGCATCGATTCTTCATCCGGCCAGGTGTCCGACATCAACCTTTCCCGCCTGAACGACGGAACCGGCTGGCGCCTTGCCTTCAAGGCCGCCTCCCAGGGTAGCACCCCCATGGACATGCGCTTGCACATCGCATTAGGTGATCGACAATTAAGTGAGGTATGGAGTTATGTTTGGTACCCCGATGACATCCGCTAACGACGGCCCTTCGCCCGAAGTGGCCGCCGATCATTCATCCAGTTCAGTGCCCAGTCAGCAGACGATCGAAGCCAACCGCTTCCGCGTACCCGGAAAATCACTGCGACCGCTGCTATTTTTTGCCCTGGTGCTGATCACCACCGTCACCGGCGTCTGGACCATGTTTGACATCATGAGCGCCGACATGATCACTCCGCTGGAAGCGACGCTCCTGGTACTGTTTGCTGTAACCTTTACCTGGATAGTCGCCGCCTTCTGGAGCGGCGCTATTGGCTTCATTCTGCGCATCTTGCGCCTGGACCCCCTCAGCCTGCGCCGCAAGCCCGGGTTTCCAGCGCCGCACGCGCCGGTTACCAGCCGCACGGCCGTGGTCATGCCCATTTATAATGAAGACACCGTGCGCGTTATGGCCGGGTTTGAAGCCAGCTTGCGCTCCCTGGCAAGCACAGGGCAAGCGGACAAATTTGATTTCTATCTGTTGAGCGACAGCCGCAATCCGGCGATTGCCCAGGCGGAGCTGGGTGCATGGCAGGCTCTGATCGAACGCTTGGGCCCCTTGAGCAAGCGGGTTTATTACCGCCGCCGGGAAAACAATGAAGGCCGCAAAGTGGGCAATCTGGCCGATTTCTGCCGGCGCTGGGGCAGCTATTACCACTCCATGATAGTGCTGGACGCCGACAGTGTGATGACCGGCGACTGCATGCTGTCTCTGGTGCACGCCATGGAGGCCAACCCGCAGGCGGGGCTGATACAGACGGTACCGCTGCCGGTTAGGCAGCAGACTTTTTTTGGCCGGTTCCTGCAGTTTGCAGCGTCGCTTTACAGTCCCATGCTGGCCACTGGTTTGGCGTTCTGGCAGACCGACAGCGCCAATTACTGGGGCCATAACGCGATCATTCGCGTCAACGCGTTCATGGACCACTGCGGCCTGCCCTCACTGTCGGGACGCGGGCCCTTCAGCGGCGAAATATTGAGTCACGACTTTGTGGAGGCGGCGCTGTTGCGGCGGGCCGGCTGGGGCGTTTATCTGCTGGCAGACCTCGAAGGCAGCTACGAAGAAGTTCCCAGTAATCTGCTGGACTACGCCACCCGGGACCGGCGCTGGGTACAGGGCAACATACAGCACCTGGCCCTGCTCACCGGGAAAGGCCTGTGCGGCTTGAGCCGCCTGCATTTTGTGTTGGGCGCAGTGGCCTACATCTCCACCCTGGTCTGGCTGACCATGCTGGGCTTGAGCACCGCTGACGCCATCACCCGCGCTTTGTCGACGCACAATTTTTTCTCCAGTCCCCATCAGCTGTTTCCAACCTGGCCGGTGGATAAAACCGGCCTGATCTTTTTCATGTTTTATCTCACCGCGGGACTGCTGCTGCTACCAAAGCTGATGGGCGTATTGCTGGCACTGGTGCAGCGGCGCGCAGCTTTTGCGGGGGTTAGACGACTGCTGGCGGGAGCTCTGATGGAAACCCTGTTTGCCATACTCATAGCGCCACTGATGATGGTTTTTCACTCGTATTTCGTCATTTGTGTGCTTGTTGGCCGCAAGGTCAACTGGGAGGCCCAGGCGCGGGAGGGGCGCATGGTGCCCTGGCGTGAAGCCGTGCGGCATACGCAGGTGGCCACCCTGCTGGCGCTGGTTTGGGGGTCCGTCACCTTCTATTTGGCCCCCACGTTCTTCTGGTGGCTGGTTCCCGTTTTGACCGGGCTGGTGCTCGCCGCGCCCATCGTGCGCTATTCGAGCAACGTCGCCTTGGGATTGCAAATGAGAGAGTGGGGGTTGTTTGTGGATCCGAGTGAGACTCAGGAATACGCGGTCTTGGTTGACCTGCGCCACTGCCTGAACCACACGCCTCAGCCACTGCCTGTTGCCAGCTCTGTGCCACCGCTGTTGCCTGAGCTGTGGCGCGACATGCCAACGCAGAGTTTTGACTCGGTCAACCAAGTGCCGCCGGCGTTCAAGGTCACTTCGGCGGCCTGAGACAGGCGGATGTAAGCGTTCCAACAGCCAGGTTCGACCTGCTCAGCACAAATCAGGTAGAACATCGACCGCCGCCTTCGCAAGGCGGCGGTCGCGGGAATAGCCCGGCTATCACAACAGTGCGTCGTGCACTGGCTAAACCACCTGCTGACCTCGCTGACGCCCTTGGCAAAACGCCTCAATCATTTTGGCGTTGAAGGCTGGTATATCTGCAGGTTTACGGCTGGTCACTATACCCTGGTCCACCACCACTTCTTCATTCACCCACTCAACACCTGCGTTCTTGAGGTCGGTTTGCACCGATGGGTAGGACGTCATCCTGCGCCCTCGCACCCGTTGTGTCTCTATCAACAGCTGCGGCGCGTGACAAATTGCCGCTATAGGTTTTTCTGCTTCGATGAATTCGGATACAAATCGCACCGCCTGGGCATTGCCGCGCAGGTGGTCAGGATTCATGACCCCGCCGGGCAGCAGCAGGGCGTCAAAGGCTTCCGGCTCCGCGTCCGCCAAAGACAGGTCGGCCGAATAAGAGCCTCCCCAGTGATCCTTGTCCCACGCTTTGACCAGGCCCGCCTCAGGAGCGACCACCACAACCTCTGCGCCCTCCTCTTCGAGCGCACTGCACGGTTTGGTAAACTCCACCTCCTCAAAACCGTCCGCCATCAGTACCGCCACTTTTTTGCCTGTGAGTTTGTTCCCCATAGGTTCTAG
>CAYNST010000182.1:0-4909 GCA_964399955.1 uncultured Cellvibrionaceae bacterium
TCAAGCTCTTCTGGGCTCGCCAGCGGGTGGGACGATTTCGTACCACCGGTATCGAATACTACCGGGATCTTCCGCGTGAACCCCACCGGCCAAATCACTAAAAATGGTCAAGTTGAACCGATTCGTTGTGGCAACTGGTTCGGTCTGGAAGGGCAGCACGAAGAAAATGGCGGCGCCCCTATGGAGCTCTATATCGGTAACATGTGGTGGAACGATACCGGCCGCACTATTGATAGCGATATTGTGGAAATCAAGGGCCTGGGTTTCAATACCATTCGCTTGCCCATCGCACCACAAACCCTAGTACCTGACCACCCAGACGGCCAAGGGTTCCGCGACCAAGCCGCACCGGCTGACAAACAAGGGCAGAACCTGAAAAATACTTATGCAGCGTACCAGTATGACGATGCATATGACGCGATGATCGGCTTCCTCGAAAAAACGAATGAAGCAGGTATGAACGTAATGATCGACATACACTCGTGCTCTAACTATGTGGGTTGGCGTGCCGGTCGTTTAGACGCAGCGCCTCCGTACGTGGACAGAGATCGCGGTGTTGATTACGCCTTCACTCGAGAAGATTATAGTTGTGGCGAAGCAGGCCCTGGCGTGACTGTACATGCCTACAACGAGGAGAAATGGCTCGAAGATATCAAAACCATCGCGATCTTGGCTAAAGATTACCCGAACGTTATCGGTATCGATATCTTTAACGAACCGTGGGATTACACCTGGGATGAGTGGGCGACACTTGCCGAGAAGGCCTACGCGGTTATCGAAGAACATAACAGTGATATTTTGATATTTGTGCAGGGCATCTCCGGTGGCAATCGCACCAACGAAGTCGAACCACACGGCGACCTGACTACCAACCCGAACTGGGGCGAGAACTTATACGGCTTTATGGAACGTCCGCTGGATATTCCTCAGGACCGCCTGGTGATATCACCGCACACATACGGTCCGGCCGTATACCAGCAAATGCACTTCATGAATCTTGATAAAGACCCAACGTGTGAGGGTCTGCATGGTGAAGAAGCGGCGGAACACGGTTGCGATATGATCTTGGAAGCTGACCGCCTAGAACCCGGCTGGGAAGAGCACTTCGGGTTCCTTCGTGATAAAGGTTACGCGGTGGTTATTGGCGAATGGGGCGGCAACCGATATTGGCCAACAGGTGGCGGCGCGCGTCAATCTGAGGCTGATGCCTGGAGTCATCTAACCAATGGTACTGGCGAAAATAACATTGATTTCCAATGGCAGAGACTTTTTGCAAACTACATGAAAGAGCAGCAAATCGATTCCTGCTACTGGGGCATCAATCCTGAATCCAGTGATACCGGCGGTATCTTCGAGCATGTTTATGCCGAAGATGGCGAAAGCTGGGGGCTGTGGGACGGCGTCGACCAACTGAAAATGAACATGCTCCGCGATGTTTGGGGGCTGTAATAAAACTTATAGTTGATATGACTTCTGCAGACTAAAGCACGTATGTAGTTTGCAGATGTACCAAAAGCCCACTTAACGTGGGCTTTTTTCGTTGTTGCTAGCGAGCTAATGCAAACCAGGGTACTACTTTGTTGAGCAGGGACGCTCACTTGCTACACCCCCTCAGCCACTCCCTGCTTTATCAATCTGCCAAAGCTTCCTGCTTCACCCGGCCCGCTAAGGGTTTATTGTTCCACCTCTGCGCGTGCCGAACACCAATCTCGTCTTTCCGTTGCTAGACGAAGTTTTCATCCAACACAAACCGCTCCACCCCTGGCCCCGGGGTAGCGCTCACCTGAACCATTTTTGCAGCCAGTTGCTCGCCGGTAATGGGACGATAGCGCTGCAACCCAGGCAATTTGCACAGCACTGGCAAAACCTTGCCTGCCACTGCTTCACCCAAGCGCCGCTTCTCTCTTTGCCCCAGCAGAAGCGAAGGCTGAAACAGCGATACCCGGGCAAAACCCAGGCCGATCACGGCCTCCTCAAGTTCGCCTTTCATGCGCAGATAGGCGTTCCGGCTGCCGCTGCTGGCTCCGCTGGAGGACACCAACAAGTAATGATTAACACCCTTACTGTGTGCCAACTGGGCCGCCTTGAGCTGATAATCCACATCAACCCTGCGCTGCGCCTGAAGCGATCCCGCCTGTTTGCGAGTGGTGCCCAGACAGGAAAACACCAGATCAGCACAAAAGTCAGCCGCATGGTCGTCCAGCTGCTCAAAATTGACAGTCCGGTTGTCTACCTTGGCGCTCGGATGTGGACATGGCCTGCGAGTGAGGGTTACGACTTTAGCGATATGATCGGCTTTGGCAAGTTGGTTCACCAGCGCTTTACCCACCAGGCCGGAAGCCCCGATGACAACGGCTGTTGCATTCACTTTGCTACTCCTCTGGCTATCAAATGTGTATTGGCAGAAGAGAACGGCCAAGTAGTATCAACATGAAGCGCGGTTATCGCCCGCAAAAATTCGTGTCACACGCCGCTCTTTTCCAGGATATGGGTAGGCAGCCCGTCTATGCTGAGCTGGTTTTTCTTCTGCCAGTACGTACGTAAGCCCGCTTCGCCTTGTTTGATGGCCCAGTTCCGCAATTGCTGCCGGTCTTCTACATACTGATAAAGGGGCACTGACAGACCACAGGAGTTTTGTACCATCTCCACCGCCAAATCGAAAATCTGGCGGGCGCCGGGCAGTGCCTCAAAATGCTTTGCCAACGCCTGCCATTCCTCATCTTGCCGATGAATAACTCGCGCCGTGCCGTAGAGCCGCAGAATGTTGGGATTGCCTTCAAAAGCGACAAACATCAGCGTCATACGCGGATTTTGCTGCACATGCGCGGCGCTTTCATTGCCGCTGCCGGTGACATTCAGCCAAATCACCCGATTGGCCCCCAGCACCCGGAGTGAATCCATCCCCTTGGGCGAGATGTTCACCCGGCTATCACTGCTGGCCGTGCCGACAAAAAAAATTTTCTGCTCGCTGATAAACAACCGGTTTTTTTCGGAAATTTCCGTATATTGCTGTGCCATATTTCCTCGTGTTAATCAGCCCGTTCTTGTTGCTGGTCGTTTTTCATTAGGATGTTTGAATTGTTGAATACTGCAGCGGTAGAGACTGTCAGATACGGCAGCGCATCAGCACGCCGGGAAATGCCAACTGCGGTGCAATGGGCACTGTCACATCTCTAACCCGCTCAAAGCCCATCGCCGCATAAAACCCTTCGCCATTGAGACTTGAGCAAACCTCCAGCACCCGGGCCGGAGCCTCAAACGCGTTGGCCCGGCAGAGGCTGTAGATTGTGCGCCCGACCCCCAGCCCCGTCCACCGAGGATGGGTGGCAAAGTGGCGAAGATGCGCAACCACATTGGTCTGTCCTGTGAATGCAGTATCGGGCGGCGCCAGGGTCCAGCCCCCACAGCCTACCACTTCACCGGCGGGCGACTCCACCAGATAAAAGGTGCCCGACTGAAGCAGCGCCGGGTTGGCGCGGGTAATCCGTGCCAACACCGGCTCCAGCAGGGCAGGAGCGTATGAGGGTGCCATCAGCGCCGGATAGGACGCCTTCAATAGTTGCTCTACCGCTTTGGCATCTTCGGGCGTGGCTACTCTTGCCGTGAATGAATTCATGGTACCTCTGCGGTTGACCGATAAGTGCGTCAGGCGGGCTTCTTGGAGCCTGATTGAATTTCAATTGCGTACCGCATTATCCCGAAAAAAATCAGACTCACGCCGAGCATTTCCATGAATTCCTCCACTGCCACTTCGACCGTGTATAAAAGCTCGTGCCCGTCCCGAAGAAAGAGATAACTGATGATCTCCATGCCCACTGCACCCGTGATTGCGGTCAAGGCACCGGCACTGACGTACCAGGATGGCACGCGATGCTGCTGGAATATGGCTATTACGGGCCGAATGCAAACTGCCAGCAGCAAGGCGCCCGCAACCAGGTAGGGAACTATCCAGGCACCCCGCCCGGCAATCATCACAGACTGCAACAGCGTGATGTTGTTGTTCCTGGCGAAATGCGTCACCGTCTCATGTAGCCCCGCCCCCTCATCCACGGACAGAAACAATACCACCCATGCACTCAAACCAATAAACCACCGATGATTGCGCTCATAGCGGTAAACCGCAAACAGTGCCAGGCTGGCAGCACACAATTGCACGGCGGAAAACCAACTGGGAATGGACAAATCGCGATCCAAATCAAAGAACTGCGCAAGCGGTCCCCAGCGTAAATCGCGCAGCAGCAAATGCAGCAGCAAGTAGATGACGACCAGGATCACCTCCACCGCCACCAGGTAATAGAACAACCGCCGCGCGTCTTCAATCCCAAAGCTGAAGTCAAATGATTTTGTATCGCGCATAAAAACAGTCTCCTGTTGTATTCCTGGTTATCCACGCATAGCGCAGGCATTGTTCGATGCATTGACCGACGAGGTGTGGCGGCCCCTGAAACATTTCTGAAACCATTCTGAAACATTTCTTCACAGTCAATCAAATTGCGGCGCACGGAGCAAGCAGCTATTGCGCAGATTGTTGAAGTCCTGAATTTGATGCTTCACCAGGGGGCTGCAGCAGCGGTAGGCGTAGTTCATGCAACCGCTCACAAAAGGGCGACCCTCCTGCACAACCTGCTGCACTCATGGCTGCTAGAATTGCCCGACAAACCCGAGGATTAGCTGATGTTCATCTCGCCCTACACGAGCCACAGGCAAAAATCCGTATTTTGCTGTTGCGGTATTTGCTGTCTCCGCTGCCACAGCTGTTCCGCACAAAATCAGGCGCAGCCGCACGCAGTGCAGAAGCCGCAAGTTGTCCCGCGCGGGGAGCTCCCGGCGGTGGAGCAACAAACTGAACGGGCTGCTCTAGGGTCTGTTGACGTTTCCTCATCACCACTGCTGGAGGCCATTTTTTCGT
>CAYNST010000183.1:0-4798 GCA_964399955.1 uncultured Cellvibrionaceae bacterium
TGGCGCGTTTTCAGGTGCAACAGAGGCGATGATGAAACGTCAACAGACCCTAAGGTGCAGCCGCCTCATTGGAGGGGGCGTTTTGAGCGGCTTTATTCTGTATATGGCGTTTGCGTCCATAGTAGGCCTCAAAGGCCAGATAAAGTGGCAAGGTCAAAGCCAAGGGGCCAAAATAGAAAACACAGCGATAGGCAAACAGGGCGGCAATGATTTGGTAGTTTTGCATCTGCCCACTCAGAAACACGATAAATACCGCTTCCAGTACGCCCAGCCCGCCCGGTATATGAGCAAGTGCGCCGGCGATGCAACTGACCAACAATACAGCAAAAATGGTGAAAAACCCGATCTCGCTGGGGAAAAACTGGTACATAACGAGGGCCATCAAGGTCCAGTGGCAACTGGCCAACAGGAGCTGCACTACGGCCACCTTGAAGCTTGGCACTGCCACGGTATGGCTGCCAAAATGGTACTCGCGTTTGCTGGCGAAGGCGCTGGCATACACGTAGCTGGCAACGATCAATAGAAACACCCCGCCCAGAAGCTGCAGAACCAGTTTATTGATAAACCAGCTATCCGGAGGAGATATGGCCCCTGACACAAAAAGGCCACCCGCAAGCATGATGTAGGTTAGCCAGTTGGTGGTAACGCTTATGCCCAATATTTGCGTGACATCGCCTGCGGCAACACCCAGCCTGGAGTAGAGCCGGTAGCGGAAGGCGACACTGCCGACGATAGCCCCCAGGTTCAAATTACAGGCAAAGCTGATACAGCCCGCAAGCCATGTCGGGAAAGCGGAAACTTTGATTTTCAGAAGGTAGCGACCTATCAAGTCGTAGCTACCATAGAACGCATAGCTGACCAAGCCAACCGCGAAGCCAATAGCCAAGCTGGACATTGGCGTCTGCCGGAAGGTGGTAAAAACCTGCGACCAGTCAATGGTTGCCGCTCGGGTCACCAGCAGGTAGACCACCAGCATGAAAAACAGGCCGGTAAGAATTTTTTTTGTCAGCGGCCAATTAATGCGGCGGGCCACTTTGTGCTTCCAGGCGCTGAGACGATCGCGCTTGGCCTCGGATACTAGCTGCATGTCAGACCTCATCTGCGTCTTGGTGATCCTGCTTGTACAATACCCTGCGCGCATTGCTGGACTCAGGGAACTCGCGCCGCAGGCGCCAATTCCTTGAGTCACCGCGGGCCGTGCGGAAGTAGGTGCGAATTTGCCGTATCTTTGGCCTATGGTGAGGCAGCCAGCTGATGAGACTGGGAATGTGCCTCAGGGTGTGATAAGTCATGGTGTTGGCCGCCTGCGTCCACCACGCACGTCGTTTCACCCAATCCTGCTCAATTACTTGGCTGCCTTCTATGAGTTTTTGCATGCATTGGCTCAACTGCTCATTGAACACCTTGTCCTGAATGAACACATTTGCCTCCAGATTCAGCGACAGGCTCCAGGGGTCCAAATTGCTGGAGCCGATGGTAGACCACTGCTCGTCAATGACCGCTATCTTGGCGTGCAGAGGCCGCTCCAGGTATTCATAGATTTTTATATTGGCGCGCGTGAGGTCATCATAGAGACAGCGGGCAGCGCGCAATGCAAAGGGGATATCCGGTTTGCCCTGCAGAATCAGGCTAACTTCAACCCCTCGCTTGGCCGCCTGGCGCAGCGCTCGGATGACGCGGTAGCCCGGAAAAAAGTAGGCGTTGGCAATGACGATGCGTTTGGTGGCGTGACGGATGCCTGCCAGATAGGCTTTTTCGATCTCACTGCGGCTACGCTTGTTATCGCGTATGACGAAAGCGACTTCCGAGGGGCCGGCTTCCGGCGGATTGTCAGCAAGGTGGCGGTATTCACCCAGATGCTCGTCATTGGCCGCGCGCACATAACTCTGACACAGCCGACGTACCTCCCGCACCACCGGGCCGGTAATCTCCACCGTGAAATCCTTCTTACCCGTCTCACCGCACGCCATCATGTGGTCGAAACAGATATTGATACCGCCAACAAAAGCGTAGCGGCCGTCAATGACTGCAAGCTTTCTGTGCAGTCGGCGAAACAACATGGGTCGCGCCTTCAACATGCTGGGCTGCGGATCATATATCTGAAAGATTATTCCGGCATCGGTGAGCGACTGTATATAGTCATTGCTCAGATAAAAGCTGCCCCAACTGTCGGCGGTGACACTGATCCAAACTCCGCGCTTGGCTGCCTTCAGCAGGGCCTTGCGCAGTGCCTTGCCAATCCGATCTTCTTCGAGAATGAAGGTTTCCAGGAAAATTTCTTTTCTTGCCCGGTTGATGCGCCGCAACAACTGGGGGAAAAACTGCTCTCCATCCACCAGCAGTTTGACGCTGTTGCCGCCGACGTAACTCTTGCCACCTTTATAACCAAACATATCTTCTCCCAGCTACAGCTCGACTTCTGCCAACAGCGGCCTGTGATCTGACAATTTTGACCAGGGCGATTTGGGCAGAACTACGGGCGCGTGGCTTTCAGCGGCACGTATGTAGATCCTGTCGAGCCTGAGGGTGGGCATGGAGGCAGGAAAGGTGCGCGCGGGTAGACCTCGTTCAAGAGAAAAGACCTCCACCAGATCGGTTGTCTGCTTGAGCAGCGCCTGACCTTTCAGTCGCCAGTCGTTGAAGTCTCCGGCAACTATGAGCGGCTCGTTGGCGGGAATGGAATTGACCAGCTCCGCAAGGCGAGCCAGTTGCTTCTGGCGATGCGACTCACGAAGACTTAAATGCACGCAAACGGTATGGACCGGGCGACTGACGTTCTGCACATTCAACTCGCAGTGAAGCAAACCGCGGCGCTCAATGCCGTTGAGCGATATGTCCCGGTTTTGCCAGCGCGAGATTGGGTATTTACTTAGCAGAGCGTTGCCGTGGTGCCCTTCGGGATACACGGCGTTGCGGCCATAAGCGTGATCGTGCCAAATGCTGTCGGCCAAAAACTCGTATTGTGGCTGCGGCGGCCAATGATCCCTGGATTTTTTGTGTTTGGACCAGCCTTCGTGTTCGCCGAGAACTTCCTGCAGAAAAACCACATCGGCAGAGGTATCGCGAACCGCCTCCCGAAGTTCATGCAGCATGAATCGTCGATTGAACGCGGTGAACCCCTTGTGGGTGTTAACCGTCAACACCCGAATTTTGACATTTCCCACAAATTTCCCCATGCCAAAGGCACTTGTTTTATAAGATCTGCAGCACCAGCAGAGACAGACAGAATTTCGGCAGATTTCAAAGCCACCACGCCGCTCTTGCCACTGCCCATGGGCAGGAAATACGCACCCCTTTACCGGCCGAGCGCTCTCCGGTACAAGAACCTAAGCCCGGCCAGAAAAATTCTTCTGGAAAAGTCGGCAGAAACAAGAGCGGAGGCTGGACGGTGAACTGGCCGAATCTGTACTTGTTGTGACATAGCATACGCAACCGCCGCACTTCTCGCTTAAGTCATCTATGGCAGCAAAAGCAACAGCTTCAATGACCCAGACGGCCCAACCGCCACTTTCAGGCGCGGAGGCGTTGTTACGTCTGCGCAAAAGGGGGCTCCAGCGCAACCGACATACCCCGTTCTAAGGATGCACACATGGGCCATCCCGCACATGCGGCCTCTGCAGCTCAATGCAAGTGGATGCGATCTCCGCACACCGCAGCCAGGCGAAAAAGTCGGGCGTGAGCTGAATAGCTACGCTTGACGTAAATTGCAATGGGTGCAACCACGGCGCCTCACTGACACCGAAGCGGAGGATTGACTATGGGCCTAATATCATTCATGTCGAGGGCGGGAGAAACGCTTAGCGGTGCTTTCTACGAGCTGCTGCACACAGGTGAGGACCCAGCCAAGCTGCACACCCTGCCGCCAGAGCGGCTTGAGCAACTGCTCGCCCTGCGCATAGACAGCTCTATCAAGGAGATAGATGAAACTTTGAAGGTGGATGTCAAGGTGACGGGCGAGTGCGCGACGCTTACCGGCGAGGTTCCAAATCAGGAAATTTGCGAAAAGGCGACGTTGATCGCCGGCAATCAACAAGGTATCGCCATGGTGGACTGCAAGCTGACAGTACTTGAGCCCCAGGCTCATTCTACGTTCCACACTGTGGAGAACCACGAAACCCTGGAAGCCATTTCTGAGCGCTATTACGGCAGCACCGAGCGCGCCAACGCAATCTTGACCGCCAACCACCCAATGCTAAAACATCCTGACAATCTGCATGCCGGCCAAGTCATCCGGGTTCCAATACAAAACAAATAGTTCTAGAGTCCAGCCCTGCACGCCAGCCAATTGGATCCAAGCCATCAGCCGCCAGAGCCCCTGTATCTGGCAGGCGAAGCGTCCGCCACCTTGCCCGCCTAGACCTTCAGCACCTGCGTCCTCGCATGGGTCAGGCGTCTCTTGTCACTTTTCTGCTTGTGCATCCACCCAGTTCAGGCTTCACTGATCCTGCTTCAGCGAACTCAGCCGGCACTTAATAGCCCACGACTATCAAAACATAAGAAGCGATCAATTAGACATTAAAATGATATTGGTTATCATTATCAGTAAGAAAACTAAGCTGATAAGGACAAGATCATGATCAAGACTGCAAGTTTTGCTGCCGTGCACTTTACCGTGGCCTTCACCGTCACTTGGCTGATTACTGGTGATGTCGTTTTGGGTGGGGTGGTTGCCATGGTCGAACCTGCGGTCAACACGGTCGCCTATTTTTTCCACGAAAAGGCCTGGTCAAAGATCAACTCCCGTCGACAGTTGCGGCAGCAACAACACAGCGCGAACAGAGCCTCCCTTGCTGCCTAG
>CAYNST010000184.1:0-4760 GCA_964399955.1 uncultured Cellvibrionaceae bacterium
TCGCGCGCAGGCAAGTTGGTGTGGCTTGGCCGATTGATTACTGTCACCTTTCCTTGACAGGCCACCGCCATGGTGGCGGATCCGCCGCCGTCTAGTTCAAGACCGTCATGCACGCCCAGCGCCACCATGATTTCAGCCAGCGCCTCTAAATCAACGCCTTTGCTGTACAGCGGCTGCTTGCCGTCGGCAACGATCATCCACAGGTATTTGCCGTCTTTATCCAGGCCCACCGCTGTTCGCGGATAACGATTGCTATCAGACAAGGCAACCGGAATGCCATCCTTCACCAGTAAACTTTTTCCAGATACCGCCATATCCGGCAAGCCTTCGGGATAGATTTTGTGCCAGTCTTGGCTTGCACCAATGCGGAGGTGGCCATTTGCAACAGACAGCGCCGGCCAGCGATTGTCGAATGCACCGAATTGTTGCTGAGCAAAAACGGTTTTGCCAATAACGTCCACCAGATCACCGGCGTGCGGGTAGTAGTCAAATAAATGTTTGTCGCGGAAGGGTCTGAAAAAACTGGCATTGACCGCCAGCAGGCCGCCGTAGTGCTGCAGCGCAGAGCTGGTGGTCATGGCGGAGTACCTGAACTGCGGGTCTTCCATATTCGGCGGCGATGCCACAAGAGTCAGTTTTTGCAGGTTGAGTTTTGCAATGGTAATGACTGCCGGGCTTTCACCCCGCTTTACAATTCGCGTCAGTTCTATTGCCGGGTTGCCGGGTTGGCAGGTCAACTCCCCCGCCGGGGTGAATAGATAATAAACAATATAAATAATCAGCAGCAGCGCAGCGCATGCGGGCAGACCCAGGAAGACCAACAGCAGCCATTTTAAGGAGCTCGGCCTGATGCGACGCATTACCCACCATGCCGGGAAAGCCAGGATAAGGAGTAACGCGACTGCGCCAAATAACGTTGCAATCACCGCTCAGCCCCACCCGGTGCAACGCTGGTGTGCAATCTTGACAGCTTGCGATCAAACATAGGTTTACCTAGGCCCAACACATCGAATCTGGGGACCTTGCAGTAGATTTTGCTTACTCCTGCGAGGGCGCGGAGCAGAAATAATCAGCTGCGCCTCTTGCATGCCGCTTGGTTTCTTCGGCTTGGTCTTGCTGCACGCTCACCTGCTCCCGCCATGCTGCTTCGTCAAACAAAATGAGCCGGTTAACTTGATTTTACAGCGGTGCGGGCGGAAGGCAGTTAAAGAGCTCTATATGTACCCAACTCCACAAAGGTGCACTGCAAGACGGTCACGCCGGATGTGGCGCCTGATTGCCGCGCCCGCCGCAAGCGGACGACTAGCTGAGCCCCGCCCGCAACCTTCTCTGCTCAGGGGCGCATGGCAGCAGGCGGTCGCGGCAGTAATCGCACGCGAGTTGCCAGCAGCACATCGCCGTCCAGGGTCCCTTCCACTATGACTCGGCGTTCCGGCAGTGCGTCAAAAAAGCTGCGGCTATCCAGTCTTTCTCCACCGCGCAGCAATTCTGTCTCAGCGGCGATCCGAACTTCGCGATTGCCCAGGCTGAATAGGCCGGCTTCTGGCCGCATATCGCCGGGTAAACCCTTCAGTTCCTGGCGGCCCTCTTGCCAGGCGCCGGCGCCTATTTGGATGGATGTGGCCACCCAGTGCTCGGCCTGCTGGTAGGCAGTAATTACCACCAGGTCGCCCGCAGCCAGGCTCTGCAGCTGCAGACGGCGCCCTCCGGGGCCCGCAAGGCGAGTGTCCGCTTGCACGGCGATGTGCAGTCCATCTACCTCAAGTGCCAGTGGCTCTGTCAGGACCCGTTCTACCCGTCCAAGCAAACGCGTGTCGCCGGGAATCTGAGTGTCAAAATCGGTGACGCGCAGCCGGCCGTTCTCAATTACACCGCGCACCCGCACCTCGCTTGCAACCGTCGCCTCAGCCTCCAGCGCCAGTTGCAGCAGGCTGTCATCCTCAGTGAAGAGTTCCAGCCCATCCAACCGCAGCCCACCTTGTGGCGACGCCTTGATATACCCCTGTACTTCGGTTGCCTGGTTTGGGGGGAGGTCGTGGAGCGCCGGGTCCAACAGCAGTTTGTCCGCATGCAGCACTCCGTTGTCGCTGAGGCGGCCGCTTACGCTAACCCAGGCACCTGATCGCAAGACATCGGCTGCGGGAGGGTTTTCCAGGAAAACCTGTACTCCTCGCACGCGCAGCATCCCGCTCATGGCATCGTAGCTGCCAATAGGGCCGCTCATAACGGTGAGTGCGTCGTGTACAAGGTCAATGCGGGTGGCCACAAAACTTTCGCCGGGCCCACTCATGCCACTGATGCTAACGCGGTCACCAAGGTTTAAGCTGACTAAAGCTTGTGGAAAGACGCTTTCCCCAAACACCGTTTGCTCCATTACCCGCACTCTTTGCCCCAGCACGCCAATTTCTCTTGTTTCGGCGTCCAGCCATTCTACCGGGCCTGTCAGTCCGTCCCGTCGGTAGACGTTGATTGCCACTGGCAAGCCGTTTTCCACGTGTCCCGCAATGGTTACCATGTCTCCTACACGCAGTGCCTCTTCACTGCCCGGCGTGCCTTGTATCCAAATGTCAGCCCCTTGAGTATCAAAGGCAATACCATTGACTATAACGCTGCCAAAACCGTTGACCGGCCCCGTAACAACGGTGGAGACCTGGCTGCCACTGCCATCTATGCCAGCCAAACGGGAGCTCCCGCTATCGCAGCCGCACAGTACCAACAGGGTCAGAAGTAGGGTGTTGGACAATTTCATGCCAATCAGTCTCCAGGTCGCTTATTTTTGTCGTCGCAAGTTGACTCGGCACAGTATAGGCCAACGGTCATGCGGATCGGTTTGACGGGTCCTTCAGGGGGTACTTCGTGGTGAGACAGCCAGGTATCCACGCGCTCAAGAAATGCTTGCCCTTCATGTTCCAGAAGCTCTGCAAAGTGCTTGCGGTAACGCGGGTCCACTAGATTGTTGCTGGCTCGCCGCTCAAAACGCGGCCGAAGACGCAGATCGGAGTTGCCCGGATCCGCGTGATGCAGGTTGTGATTGAGGGTGCTGACCAGCTCGTTGATCACTGACCCGGCGCGCAGCAAAGCTGCCGGGTCGCGTTGCGCCGGAAAATAGTAACGGCTGAGCACGCGTACTTGATCTTGCTCTAGTGCAATAAGGCCCAGGCGCTCAAGCTCCCTTTGTAGGCTTTGCAGGGGCACATCGCCACCGTACCGGCGCACCAGAGACTCGAAGCTGCCGGGTCCGCCCCGGTGACTCAGCAGGGAGGGTTTGCCTTCTTTGTCCAGAAACTCAGAGTCTTGATGCCATGCGGTCAATACCCGGGTGATGCGATCTTGCGCCGACTGGGCCGCCAGAAGCTCCGGGTTCTCGTCCAACAGGTCGCGTATTCTTTTGACCTCTTTCCGGTCCAGCCCTGTCAGGACTGCAATTCGCGATGTGTTGGTGGGTCGGCCACGCAAACCGTACCCTTCCAGGGCCGCTTCTACAAAAATGCTTTTGCACAGGGTGGCAAACTCTTTGTAGGTAACGCCATTTCGCAGAAGCAGCAGCACGATGGGTTTCATCATGCTGCGCAAGGCGGAGACGACGACGCTTTTTTTGTTTTCACTCATGAGCTGATCACTTGTTGCCCGCAGTGGAAAGCGCCATTATCACGCAGCTGTCGCGCTTCTGGATACCATCCAGCGACAGCCGCGCAGGGCAACCATCGGCGCACCGGGGCAATAGACCAGAATCAGGTTGCTGTGGGTTCGGCAGGCTTGCCTTTGCCTTCTGGCTTGCCTTTGCCTTCTGGCTTACCTTTGCCTTCTGGCTTACCCTTACCTTCAGGTTTGCCAGCGTCCAAGTCGACTTCGCCATCTGCAGCACCTTTGTCCGCCGGCTTGCCTTTGCCTTCGGGCTTGCCTTTGTCTGCGGGCTTACCCTTGCCTTCAGGCTTACCTTTGCCTTCACCCGTTGAATTTTTGCCCGCTCCAAATTGGCCTTTCAGCGCCGCTCGCTGCTCTTCGGTCAACACATCCGTCAACAAGGCTTCAACCGCCATATGAGCACCCACCCGGGCCGCCAACAACTCTTCCTCGGTAACGGTTCCCATCGCCGGGAGAGCAGCTGCAATCTCCGTCAGCCCCAACTCAAGCGCCGCCAATTGCTCGTCGGTGAGATCTATCTGAGCCTGAACACGCTTGCTGATTGACGACAGAAAGCCGTAGTTCACCATGGATTGAAATGCAGTTACTTCTCCGGTGGAGGGCATCTCAACCGCATCAGACAACGGAGCAAATCCTGCAAAGGAGACCGCAACGCCAAACACGATACTATTTATTCTTTTCATTTTATCTCTCCGGGTTTATTGGGATTTCTACCTTATTTGGGGTAGATACGACCAACTATACCCATTCAAGCCTAGGCACGCCAGCAGGGAATTGGCACCCGGCCCGTTTTTTTGCAAAACATTGAGCAATATCACAGCGCCAGGCCGGAGAGAGTAAAGGTGGGGGCGCGGCATCAGCAGCAACAGTACTGCTGCAAGGAAGAGGCATTGGTACAGCGCACCGGCGTTGGCGGCTCAAGGCGAAGGACGAACTGACCAACACTCCAAGAAGTGAGCATGACTTGTTGGACGACAATTAGGATGGCCGGAAGACAACAGCGGGCTGGATGTGACCGCCGTTCCTGGCCACCGGGAGACACGCCGTGAATACCTCCCTATAGGCTCGACACGCGCATCCCTGCGCGTGACGGTCCCCCGTCCCTTCCCCGTCCC
>CAYNST010000185.1:0-4704 GCA_964399955.1 uncultured Cellvibrionaceae bacterium
AGTCAGGTGCATAAGGAAGGAGCGCTGGGGTCCAAGCTCTACAGTCAGCTGGCGCACGGCTTCAAGAAACGGTTGCGACTCGATGTCGCCCACTGTGCCGCCAATCTCCACCAGCGCCACATCATAACCCTTGCCGCCTTCCAGGATGCGCCGCTTGATCTCATCGGTAATGTGGGGAATGACCTGTACGGTACCGCCCAGATAGTCGCCGCGGCGCTCCTTGCGCAGCACCGTTTCGTATACGCGCCCAGTGGTAAAGTTGTTGCGGCGGGACATTTTGGTGCGCACGAAGCGCTCGTAGTGGCCAAGGTCCAGATCCGTTTCTGCGCCGTCGTCGGTGACATAAACTTCACCGTGCTGGAAAGGGCTCATGGTGCCCGGATCCACATTGATGTATGGGTCCAGCTTCATGATGGTGACCTGCAGCTGGCGCGCTTCCAGAACCGCGCCGAGAGAGGCCGCCGCAATGCCTTTTCCCAATGACGATACAACACCGCCAGTAACAAAAATATAACGTGTCATCAACTGCCTTCGTTGCTGCAAATAGAATTGATAAGAAAGGCTGAAGCCCCGGTGTGCGCGATTCGCGGTAGGTCAGAGGGTTTCTGAGGGTGCAAAACAATCGCCGTAAAGATGGGGCGTCAGGGTAGCAGAAAAGCGCCGGCTGCTCAATCGGCGGGCAGCGCAGAAGCCTGCCGCCAGACCAGTTGCACCGCTGGCCCGCCGCCTTCCACCCAGGCCGCCTGCTCCACCCATAAATCACCCACTGCCACCAGCTGATCCCCAGCAAACAGCAGGGGCACATGGGGGCGCAGCCAAGGCTCCAGAGCACGCTCTTGCAGCAGCTTTTTGAGCGTTTGCGAATGCGGCCGCCCATAAGGTTGAGCGCGCAAGGGCCCTTCGCGAAACCGCACCTGATAAACCCGGTCAGCCCGCAAACCGCTGCTTGCGGGCTCGGCCCGCAGACTGAAACCGTGCTTCAGCATTAGCGGCTGCTGCATGTCCCAGCACAATTCACCGGGCCCAGCGGCAGACAAGGTCACGGCTGCTGGCAGGCAGTAGAGCCTGTCTTGATAGCGGCGCAGCAGGCAGTCACCACAGTGAAGTTGCGGCTCGCGGTCCGCTGCCGACCTCAGGAGCGCCTCGGCTTCTTGCAGGCGGCGGCGCGGAGGGGCGCGATACCCCAAGCTTTGCAGCCAGCAGCGTAAGACATGGTGACGTCGGGGTGCGTCAAACGCCAATAAAGGCCGCCAGAGCACACTCTCCCCCAAACGCTCGGGGCGGCGCTCAAGTGATGCCAGATCCGCCTGAGCGTAGCGCAGCAGCAGATCACCACTCTCGGCCAGCAGTTCTGCACAGCGCGCACTGCTTTTGATAAAACCCGGCCACCGGCTAAGCAAGCCGGGCAGGACCGAATGCCGCAGGTAATTGCGGTCAAAGCGCTGCTCGGCGTTGCTTTCATCCTCCACCCAACTTATTTGCTGTGCCTGCAGATACTGGCGCAGCAGGGCTTTATCCAGCGTCAGGAAGGGCCTGCCCAAGGTTGCGGGCCCCATGCGGCGCAGCGGGCGGATGGCGGCCAGGCCCTCCAGCCCCGCACCGCGCGCCAGCCGCAGCAGCAGCGTTTCTGCCTGATCTTGCTGATGGTGGGCGGTTAATAAAAGATCACCCGCAAGCAACTGCGCCTCCAACGCCCGCAGGCGCGCCTGGCGCGCAGCCTGCTCCAACCCCTGCCCCTGCACCTCAACCTGCACGCGAACACAGGTCAAAGACACTCCCAGCTTTTGGCACAACCGCTCGCAGTGCGCCTGCCACTGGTCTGCGTGGGGCGAGAGCCCGTGATTGACATGCACGGCCAGCAGTGTCTGTGGCAATTGTGCATGAGCGGCCGCGCACAGCAGGGCGGTGGAATCCAACCCCCCGCTGAACCCTATCACCACCCGCTGGAAGCGGCCGGCTGGCCCTGCAAACTGTTGGATGACTTCGGCAAGATTGGTCATTTGCGTATAGTGGTCGGCAATGAAAGTTATTGACTCACAGACAGGACGGAAGCCCATGAAAGAGACAGCCCCCTATGGTACTTGGCCCTCCCCCATCTCAGCCAGCACAGTTGCCGCCAACAGTGTGCGACTGGGGGAGGCCCGCTGGTTTGATCAAGGCCTGTTCTGGCTGGAAAGCCGCCCGCAGGAGGGCGGGCGCAATGCGCTGGTAATGCTGAAGGACGGCGACGAGCAGGTGGATGTGGTGCCTGCGCCCTTCAGCCCGCGCAGCCGGGCACACGAATACGGCGGTGGCGCTTATACCGCCTGGCAAGACACCGTGTATTTTGTTGAGGCCTCTGACCAGCAGATCTACCAGATGCGGATAGGCGACGACCAACCCCGGTGCTTGACGCAGATGCCGGGTTGCCGCTTTGCGGATTTGACAATTTCAAACCGTCACCAGCAGCTACTGGCGGTTTGTGAAGAGCACGCCGGCCAGGCACTGCCCACCACCCGCCTGGTGACCATTCACCTGAACGACAAAACTGACCCCAAGCCGGTCACTACCGTCGCCCAGGGCCGTGATTTTTATTCCAGCCCCACGCTGTCGGCCTGCGGCGGCTGGTTGTGCTACCTCAGCTGGGATCATCCAAACATGCCCTGGGACAGCACCCTGCTCTGGCTTTGCCCCATTGACCCCACCGGTAACACGGGTGAGGCTCGCTGCATTGCCGGCAACGGCCGGGAGAGTGTGGCTCAGCCCCGGTTCGCACCGGACGGCGCCCTGGTGTGGGTGTCCGACCGCAGCGACTGGTGGAACCTCTACCGCCTGACGCCGGCGCAGCTGAAGGCGGCCTATGCCGGTGAACCGGTGTCGGCTTTGCCTATGCACCCCAAAGCCGCAGAGTTTGCCACTCCACAGTGGCTGTTCGGCATGTCCTGCTACGCATTCCTGGATGCCAATACAGTGTTGACCGCCTACAGCCAGCAGGGCCGCTGGCAGGTGGCATTGCTGCGCAATGCCGGCGAACATGCCTCCCGCTGGACCCTGGAGCCCGTGGCCAGCGAGCTGTGTACCGCCGCGTCTGTTACCGCCCAGGGCGGGCAAGCCGCGTTGATTGGCGCAACACCCATCTCCGGCAACGCGCTGTATTACCTGCATGGCAACGGCCTGGTAGCGGCGCACAAGGCGGCCGACGACGAACTCAACCCCAAGGATGTGGCCGCAGCCGAAGCGGTTGAGTTTACCAGCGCAGACGGCGAGGCTTGCCACGCGTTTTTGTATCGTCCAAACAATGCGCGCTACCAGGGCCCCGCCGGCGCGCTGCCGCCGCTGATTACCCTGTGTCACGGCGGCCCAACCGGCGCCACAGACACCGCCTTGAACTATAAAATCCAATTCTGGACCAACCGCGGTTTTGCTGTGCTGGACGTCAACTACCGCGGCAGTACCGGATATGGGCGCGCCTACCGGCAGGCGCTGCAGGGACAGTGGGGCGTCATCGACGTCCTTGACCTGGCCGCAGCGGCAGACTTTGTCACAGCCCAGGGTTTGGCCCACCCACAGCAGCGAATTATCCGCGGCAGCAGCGCCGGTGGTTACACGGTATTAGCCGCTCTGACCAACACCCAGGCGTTCAACGCCGGCGTCAGCCTTTACGGCATTGGCGATCTGGAAGCGCTGGCGCGGGACACGCATAAATTTGAAGCCCACTACCTGGACGGCTTGATAGGCCCCTACCCCGCCGCCAAAGCCATTTATGTGGAGCGATCGCCTATTCACAAAGTGGCTAATATCCGCTGCCCGGTGCTGGTGTTCCAGGGCCTGCTGGATAAAGTCGTGCCGCCCAACCAGGCTGAAGCCATAGTAGACGCTGTACGCGGGCAAGGTTTGCCGGTGGCTTATGTGACTTACGCAGACGAAGCCCACGGCTTCCGCAAAGCAGAAACCATCAAGCACCAGTTAATGGCAGAGCTCTATTTTTATCAGCGGGTATTTGCCCTGGACTGCAGTATGGACAACGTCAGCGGCATTGACATCATCAACTTGTAGCTTGGGCTGTTGACCGGAACCGCGTGCCAGCTCAGCGCGCAGTAGGCTCTATCCGCCCAGCCAAACGTAAATCCTTCATACTGGGTGGATAGATTATTGATCGCCTGCCAGTTTGTGGTAGCGAATGTCGGTGATCGCCCAGGTGACGTCGCCGGTGGGGGTGTGCACGACTGCCTCGTCATCCACTTGCTTTTTTAGTAACGCACGCGCCATGGGTGAATCAATGGAGATGTAATCCTTGCGCCCGTAGATTTCGTCACCGCCCACAATGCGAAAACACAACGTTTCGCCCTGGTCATTCTCCACGCTGACCCAGGCGCCAAAAAACACCTTGCCATTCTGCTCTGGGGCGTGGTCAACTATACGCAATTCCTCCAGCCGCTTACGCAAAAAGCGCACCCGCCGATCAATCTCTCTCAGAAGTTTTTTGTTGTAGATATAATCTGCATTTTCACTGCGATCTCCCAGCGACGCCGCCCAACTCACTTTTTTGGTGGTATCTGGGCGCTTCTCGCGCCAAAGGTAGTCCAGCTCCTTTTTGAGCGCCTCGAAGCCTTCTCGCGTTATTAAATTCGCCTTCATGTGTTTGTCAGCTCAAGGTTGGCGTTGACTAAGGTAACGAGCCATTCTAACACCCGACAGATAAGACGCAGCAACAGTTGCGCGGCC
>CAYNST010000186.1:0-4691 GCA_964399955.1 uncultured Cellvibrionaceae bacterium
AAAAAAAACACCGGCTTTTTCAAGCCGGCGCAACACGAGTGGAACAATGCGTCAAGGATAAATCCAGGGCGAGGAGCGCCGTGACAATGCGGGCGCTCAACTCGCGCTAATGATAATTATTACCATTGAAAAAGTAAAGCATCATCCCCGCTCCGCTTCCTACACCACCTTTACCGAAATGCCGCCAGAACGTAAATCAGCGGTGCATTCCAGTTGATGGCCACCTCGTTGGTGGAGTAGCTACACCAGTCATCCAGGAAAGAGCGGGCTGGAGCACGCGAAGGATACTCGCACTCATCCTGCCAACCCGGGTGGGGGCCACCGGCCAAAAACCCGGGCACGGGTTCTTCGACATCATCGGCGTAGGACACCCGGTGATGAGTGTCTTTCAGAGTGTTGCTGCCGTAACCGGTGAGATAGGAATAGCCGGTGGGGTTGCGGCCCACAAGGTAGTCCAACAGCCCCTGTGCGGCGGATCTGTAATCCGCTTTGCTTGCCAGGCGATCCGCCATCAACAGGACCATGGCTTTATTCATGGCCACGGCGTTGCTGCCCCAGACAAAATCCCGCTTGACCATCGGCACCTGATAGGCCGACGCGCGCCACTCGTCAACCATAGTATCGGCGGCGGCTATGACCAATCTCCGCGCCTCAGCCTTGATTTTGCTGGGGACGCGGTCGGCTTCGGCCAAGGTATAAAGTCCCAGAGTGCCTACATCGGCCCATTCGGGAACGCTTGCGGACTGTGGCAGAGTGGCGCGCTTGAGAAACGCACGCTTGCCGGTCAGGGCGTACATTTCACTGGCAGCCCAAAGCCATTCGTCCTGCAGATCCTCGCCTGGGCGGGCGTAGGTGCCGGTGTTGACATCCTCCGGCTGCTGGTAAAGGACCTCGGGGTTTTTCTCTGCCCACTGCCAGGCACGGGCCGAAGCATTGCGGTAGCGCTCAAGCCGGCCAGACAGGTGCGGTGCGTAAGGCTGCAGGACACGAGCCGCCATGGCCATCATGGCGGCAAAATCCAGGGTTGCAGCCGTGGTTTTGGGCATCATGTAGCGTGGCGCATTCAACAGATGGGGCATCACGGCGGCCGAGAATCGCTGCTCGGTCAGTTTGTGGTAAACCCCACCGTCGTCAGGGTCCTGCATCAACTCCAGCCAGTCCATGTTCCAGAGTATTTCGTCCAGCAGGTCCGGCAACCGGTTGCCGGATTCGGGAATGTTCAACTCCATTGTGGCAAATGTGCTTTCAAAGTCCTGCAGCGCCCGCAGCAGGGTAAACATGGTGATGCCGGAGTTGACCACGTATTTGTTGTAGTCGCCTGCGTCGTACCAGCCCTTGGGTGCCGACACCACGGTACCGGCGGGACGCTGCTCGGAGGCCGCCGCCTCATGAATGTAGACAATCGTGTCGGGATGAGCGGGTGGGCGGGCGAACTCCCCCGCGTGCCGCTCCTCCAGCCCCGCACCCGTGCGATTGAAATAATAGGCTTTGACCGAAGCTTTCAGCGCCTCGTCCAGCACCCCGTCACCAATGCGGAATGCGGGGGAATCCGCCGCCCCTTCGGCGCGCACGAAATATCGCCCGGGCTTTTCGAACGCCGAGAAGTCCGCAAGGCGCACGCTCTGCTCTGCCATGTCCCAGGTGCGGGCGGTTGTCAGCGGACCGCGCAGGACCTCCTTGTTGCTACTGGCATCCACCAGCCAAAAGTCGGCACCGGCGGCAGCCGGCACTACGGCTATTTTGGGTGACTCGGCAGCAAAACCCAGTTGATTCACATGGATGGGCGGCAAGCGGTCGTCACTGGCAGCATGGCAGAGCACGGTCAGTGCGCAGGCGCACACGGCGAGCGCCCAGCGCGGCAGATGGGTCAAGCGAGACAAAACTGACGGCATTCTATCGACTCCTGATTATTGTAATTCGAATCCGGCCTGTACCAGGCACTTAGACAGCCAGTAAGCGCAGCAAGTGGGCGCGCCAGGGCTTACCCGCGCCGCGCACCTGTCATTGACCCGGGATAACGGACCTTTGGCTGGATCAGATGGGATAGCAGCGGGCCACAAGTGTACATCACTGAACCAGAAGCCTGCGGCTGCGGGACTACGAGTTGCGCCCGGTGAAGCTCTTACGCAGCGGGCCCGAAGCTGGCGGGTGCCTGTGAATCGGGGAGGGGACTGGTTTGCGGAGGCGGCCACTGGCCGGTGGCCTGCAGGTAATAGCCGTAAAAAGTTTGGGCCCAGAGCATGGCACCCAGGATGATCCACAGCCTGTTCTGGGTGGTAATCTGGCTGTTGGCGTCGCCAAACGGGTCTTGTGCTATACGGTTGATAATCAGCTGGACTTTGTAGAGCACCGCAAACTGCACAAAGTGCACGGTCAGCAACAGCAAGAAATGCCAGAACCAACTGGCCTGGTGGTTGGCGATGGTGAACATGGCCACCACCTGCAGCACGTTGATGCCGATGACCAGCCAGGCGAGTTTGTTCGGCTGCCAGAAGTAATCGTCCTTGGCGGCTTTCTGGCAGCCGCGCACAAAATTGAACAACTCGTGACTAAAGAGCACGTAGAACAGCGTGCGGCCCACCGGGAAGAGGCTGCGCCCGGTGATGGCCTGCATGGTGGAAAAGCCCCGGAAGAACCAGTAAAACCGGTAGAGCCCCAGGGTACAGAAGTACATCAGGGTCAGCTTGCCCAGGGATACTACATAAAATGGCTTTTCTTGCAGCTGTTGTTGCATTTTGCTCGCTTCATACGGGAAGAGGTGGGCGGGCTGTTACAGGTGGCGCACGGCGTCTATCTCGTACTCAATTTCGCCGCCTGGCGCCTTGACCACGACCACATCCCCTACTTCCTTGCCCACCAGAGCACGGGCAATGGGCGAACCGACGTAGATTTTGCTGTTTTTGATATCCGCCTCATCTTCGCCGACGATCTGATAGGAAACCGCTTCGTCTGTTTCCAGATTGATCAAGTCCACCGTCACCCCAAAGATCACCCGGTTGCTCTCGGGAATGCTCTTGACGTCAATGATCTGCGCCATCGAGAGCTTGGCTTCAATTTCTTGAATACGCCCTTCGCAAAAACTCTGCTGCTCTCGAGCGGCGTGATACTCGGCGTTCTCCTTGAGATCGCCGTGCTCGCGGGCTTCAGCAATGGCCTTGACGATGCGCGGCCGGTCAACTTTCTTGAGCTGTTCCAACTCTTTGCGCAGTCGCTCGGCGCCCTCTACGGTCATGGGTACTTTGGTCAAAGCCATGGTCAAGCAATCCCCTCATGCAATTCCTGTAAACGTCGCACCTGCTGCATCTGTCCAAAACGAAGTGCCAGGCACAGTGCATTGGCCGCCGCCAGCGTAGTGGTGTAATAAACGCGGTTGTTTTCTGCACTGCGTCGAATGGAGGCAGAATCGCGCGTTGCCTGCTTGCCTTCAGTGGTGTTGATGACCAGATCAATCTGCTTGTTCTTGATCATGTCGACCACGTGCGGGCGGCCTTCGGCCACTTTGTTCACCACCGCCACCTTGAGGCCGGCGGCTTCAAAACGGGCCGCCGTTCCTCGGGTTGCGACCAGCTCAAAGCCCAGATCAACCAGTTCTTTGGCAACACCCAGGGCGCCCTCCTTGTCAAAGTCGCGCACGCTGACAAAGGCGCGCCCCTTGGTAGGCAGAACCGAGCCACTGCCCAGCTGGGCCTTGGCGAAGGCTTCCGCAAAGGTGTCGCCAATACCCATGACCTCACCGGTGGATTTCATCTCCGGCCCCAGAATGGGGTCAACCGCCGGGAACTTGTTGAACGGGAATACCGCCTCTTTGACGCTGAAGTAGCCGGGTACAATTTCCCGGGTAAAACCCTGCTCTGCCAGGGTTTTACCGGTCTGGCAGCGCGCGGCCACTTTGGCCAAAGATACACCAATGCACTTGGACACAAAAGGCACTGTACGGGAGGCGCGCGGGTTGACTTCAATGATGTAGATTTCGCCGTCCTGATACGCCAGCTGGCAGTTCATCAAGCCGATCACGCCCAGTTCCAGCGCCATCTTGCGCACCTGTTCACGCATGTCGTTCTGCACGTCTTCCGGCAGCGAATAAGGCGGCAGAGAACAGGCCGAGTCGCCGGAGTGTACTCCGCACTGCTCGATGTGCTGCATGATGCCGCCAATAACCACTTCCGTGCCGTCGGACACTGCGTCTATGTCTACTTCAATGGCGTTGTTCAAGAAATGATCCAGCAGAACAGGCGCGTCTTCCGACACCTGGACCGCCTCGCGCATATAGGTACGCAGCTCTTTCTCGGAGTAGACGATCTCCATGGCGCGACCACCCAAAACATAGGACGGGCGCACCACCAGCGGATATTTGACGTCTTCGGCCATACGCACGGCCTGGTCCACAGAACGCACTATGGCATTGGGTGGCTGCTTCAGGCCCAGGCGCTCGATCATTTGCTGGAAGCGCTCGCGGTCTTCAGCGCGGTCGATGGCCTCCGGGCTGGTGCCGATAATGGGCACGCCTTCAGCTTCCAGAGCGCGCGACAGTTTCAGCGGGGTTTGCCCACCAAACTGTACGATAACCCCGACCGGGTTCTCCTTGTGCACAATTTCCAGTACGTCTTCCAGGGTCACCGGCTCGAAGTAGAGGCGATCGGAGGTGTCGTAGTCGGTGGAGACGGTTTCCGGGTTGCAGTTGACCATGATGG
>CAYNST010000187.1:0-4518 GCA_964399955.1 uncultured Cellvibrionaceae bacterium
GACAAACAGCAAAGAAGCCAAAAATAAACGGACAATCATGGGCGGAGTCTCTAGGTTGCAGGTGCATAAATATGTGCATGAATATGAGTGGCTGTTCAATCTACGCAAAAATTACGCTGCAGTGAACATAGCCAACTGCAAAGCAAGATTAGGCTTTTTCTCAGCGCAAACTGCACCTGCAGTATTTGCGCTGTAAACCCGCAAGATGGTTTGGGTTGCAACGGGTCAGGGCGCAACAGCCGACAGCCTTGGTGTAGCTTCTGCCGTAAAACCCGTGTGAGCCGGCCGCTCAACCCTCAACAGCGGTTGCGCATAATGCACCAAGCGCCCCCCCGCTGCCACCTCAAGTGCTGGCGTTTCAGTCGTGCAACACGATGGGCTGCAGACCGTCGCCGACGGGTTTCACCTTGCCAATGATGGCCGCCTGCGGGTAGCCGAGTTGCCGCAGCGCCTGCACGCAGGCTTCCGCCCGCTCTGGCGGCACCCCAGCCAACAGCCCGCCTGCCGTTTGTGGGTCAAACAATAGCGCGTAGCGTAGGTGAGCTGCCCAGCGCTCCTGCTCACAAATGGCCGTGCGCAGCCGCAGGTTGGCCGCGTGCAGCGAGCTGACAATGCCCGCCGCCACCGTCTCCTCTGCGCCCGCCAGCAGAGGTAAAGCTGACAGATAAAGCACTGCATCCACCTTTGACGGCCGCGTCATCTCCACCAAATGCCCCAGCAGGCCAAAGCCGGTCAGGTCTGTGCAGGCAGTGGCGCCGTGCTCGCGCAGGCAATCCGCCGCGTGCCGGTTGGACTGGCACATACTGAGCAGCGCCGCGTCAATCCAGCGGCCCTTGGCGGCCAGGCGTGCATGGGCGGCCAGCAGGGTGCCGGTGCCAATCGGCTTGGTCAATATCAGCGCCTGCCCTGCTTGCAGCCCGCCTTTTACCAGCGCGGAGTTGCCCGCTTGATCAATCAGCCCATTAACGGCGAACCCCAGCGCCAGTTCCTGACCTTCGCCGGTGTGGCCGCCCACCAGTGCGCAATTGGCCTCGTTCAGCACCTCCAGCGCGCCCTGCATCATCTGCACCAGCGTGTCTTCTACCTTGGCCTCCAGCCCCTGCGGCACTGTAGCCACCGCAGTTGCGGTTTGCGGCTCCGCGCCCATGGCAAAGATATCCCCCAACGCGTGATTGGCCGCCACCTTGCCAAACAGGTAGGGGTCATCGATAAAGGCGCGAAAAAAATCCACGGTATGCACCAGGTCCTTGCCCGGCGGCACCCGCACCACCGCAGCGTCGTCCGGTGCGTGCAGTCCCACCAATACTTCACCCCGCACCACCGGCAAAAGCTGGGATAAGGCGCGCGAAAGCACAGACGCTCCCACCTTGGCGCCGCAGCCGCCACAGCGCATGGCAATGGCAGAAATGGCCTGTGCGCTTTCTTCCGGCTGCAGGGGCACGCGTACCGGTCCGCGCGGGCGGGGCCTGGAGTCATTCATGGGCGGCAAGTGGTTAAACTTGGCCATAAAGCGGCGATCTATCCAGTCCTTCCAACGCCACAGCAAGCGCCCCGCCGCATAAATACCGCCGCGCGAGGCCACCGCCGTGCGGTCTCCGGTGCTGATCAGCGCCAGCCATTTGCTTTGCGGGCAGTAGGGTTTAAGCGGGCGCTCCGTCACTGCGGCGCGCAGGTTATCCCCCAGCGGCGCACCCTGTCGCACCGCAAATACGCCGGCTTTTTCCCGCAAATGATTTATTTGGCTTGCCACATCACCGGCGGCAAAAATCCGTGCTTCACTGAGTGACTGCAGGGCATCGTTCACCTTGATAAACCCCGCCCCGTCCAGCTCCAGTTGGGTATTGCGCAGCCAGGCGGCGCCACCGGCATTGACCACCCAGATAATCTCGTCTGCCGCAAACCATTCGCCGCCCGCGCTCTGCAAGCGACTGGCCTGCACTGCAGTGATTTCTGTCTGTAGGTGAACAGCCACCCCTCGCGCGGCCAGCGTCTGCATAAACCTTTGGCGCACCCGAGCATTGTGGGTGGGCAGTATTTCCGTGCTGCGGGTAAACAACATAAAGCGCAGCTGATCCGGATTGCGCCCCAACGCCTGCAATTCATTGCGCAGCCGATACTGCATGGCCAGAAGCAGCTCCACACCACCCGCCCCGCCGCCGACCACGGCAATACGTATTGTGCCCGCCTGCTGTTTTACCCGCGCTAAAAGATGCTGCCAGCGCTCATCAAAGCGGAAGATGGGCTTTACCGGCACCGCATATTCATTTGCACCCGCCACATTATCCAGGCGCGGCGCAGAGCCGATGTTTATTGAGAGAACGTCATAGGGCACCGGCGGGCGCGAGCGGCACAACACCTTCTGCCCTGCGTGATCAATACCCACTGCTTCATCGCCAAAAAAACGCGCCCCGGCGTACTCCGCCAGCCGACGCAGATCTATATGCACCTCGTCATACTGGTAATGACCCGCAATATAACCCGGCAACATGCCGGAGTATGGCGTATGCGTATCCCGGCAAATCACCGTCAACCGCACCCCGGGCTCCGGCCGCATGGCGAACTGCTTCAGCACCACCACATGGCTGTGCCCCCCGCCCACCAGGACGATGTCACGAAGGATTGTGGAGGGCGGTTGTTGCATGGCGGGCCTATGGGTTTGGGTTGTTGAGGACAGTGCAAGTTAAGCGGGATGGGAGGGGTTGGCAAGGTCATAAAGTCGCGTACCGCCGGAAGATTGCAATGGTTGACAGCCAATGGCTGCAACCCTATAGTCAAACCGCATCGGCCGGGACTTTGACAGTCGGCCACCTCAGCTCCTCAACGGCAAATGAAGGATCATTAGCATGCCGAATATCGTCTTCCCCTGCCGCGACATTAACTCCAGCCAGATCCCAACCTCCAGCCCCCGGTTTTCGGCGCTCGCCAGCCTGGGGCTTGCACCCAATATGCAGTTACGTGCGCATACCGCCTACTGCAACGCTCAGGAACCCGGCAGCGAAGCAATAGTACGCACCCTCAGCTGTCTTAAGCCGCAAGAGCGTGCCAACTTGCTGCATGCGGTAGACGCTTACGGTGAGCAAACCGTAGCACTGGCTGAGGTACACGACCGGCAGATCCGGCAATTTAGCGGCCTATTTTCCGCTGGAGCGGGCCTGGCAGGCGCCAGCTCTACCGCCATAGAACATCGTCTCACCGATTTCCAAAAAGCATTGAGGTCCTACCAACAATCCTTGATAGATCTAAACAACCACAGGACGGTCGGCCGTGGTGGCGCCGCACGGCGGGCAGAACTGCAAAGAGTGGTCAAGAATCGGTACGATATCTTGCAAACAAAATTCAAGGTTGAACTGACACGCTTCATCCGAACCGAGCATATAGGTAAAAATCGCGGCAACGCTTTGGTCAGCGCCGAGCGCGGCATTGCTCTGAGCAATCAAAAGCCCAGCCGTCAGCTATACATTACTGACTCTGCTCAGGCCATCAAGGTGAGTCGGTTTGCCCAGAGCATGAAGTTTGTTGGCAACACTGCGCTAATCATGGATGCGGGAATACGTGCAAACAATGTTTACGGAACCTATAAATCCGGAGGCAACTGGCAAAGGGATGCTTCCCTCGAAGCAACGGGCTTTGGATTGGGCGGGGCAGCCGGTCTAGCCGCTGGTATTGGCGTGGGTAAAGTGGCACTGGCCATAGGGCTTGGCGCAACACCCGTTGGATGGGCTGTGATCATAACAGCTGGAACAATTGCAGGTTTCGGCGCGGCGAACTACGGCAACGGGTTCGGAAAACGTTTTGCTGCCAAGATTTGGAACAGGAACCAGGATTAAGACCCATGCCGCTAGCAGACATCTTTTTCATCGCCAGCTGTATCGTTGCACCGGGCACTCTCATTTCTATGCTCGCCTTCGCCCGGATAAGTGTTCGAAGAATCGAACGCGATATGAAATCAGACGGCCTGCCGCGTCCTTGCCCGTGGGATGGACCAGGCCTCAGAATTGCTGCCTATATGTATGCCATTGGACTGCCGGTGAGCCGATTCAATTCCGAATCCGACCCCATGATTGACGTAAAATTGGTGAGAAGCTATGCCAAACCGGTCGATGTGAAGCTTAGCCAAATGACAATGCTCTTTCTATTTTTGTTGTTGCTTTTGATAGTGCTGGACCTGAGCTTTGGGTTTATGGATTGAAGATGGTAACTACTCACCCCGTCGGAGCCGGATTGTCAGCGTGCTTCCGGGGTATGACCTGTCGGACCCGCTGTAAATACGTCCCTTAAGCTCGTCACCCGTGTCCCGCGGGTGACGGTCCGCCAAATCACACCCCGGAATCAGTTCCACCATCTGGCTCGGAAGGAGGCAAACCCCGCCACAAGGGGGAGGATCGAAGCCGGGTATAAAATGTAGACTCAGAGCGCCTAGCAAAGATCGATATACCGGTATTCAAACTGCCCACAAAACAGAGGGATTTCTCCTGGACAAAAAACTAAGCCCTCACCCATACCCCAAACCTGAACCAG
>CAYNST010000188.1:0-4459 GCA_964399955.1 uncultured Cellvibrionaceae bacterium
GCGCCCGCTCACTGGGGGGCACGCGCTGCTGTGCAACGTAACCGCCCTTGCTGATGTCTGCCCACACCTTTTTGGTGACCTTGTCTCCGCGGTAGGCGGCACGGCTGCCAAAACCTGCGGCGGGTTTGAAAAACAGATCCTTGCGCTGCAGCCAGAGCTGCTCAATATTGCCGGCCTCAACCGCTCGGGTTTGCGGAATGCCGTTTTGCAGGGTTTCAATAAGTGCCGCAGGCACACCCCAGGAGTGCAAGCGTTCACAGTCGGTGAGCGCCGTCAAATTGCGCTTGTCGGCGTAGAGCGCATGGGTGCGCGGATGGGGCGTCAGCACCACCGCATCCTGGAGGTAGGCTTGCTTCAAATCTGCATGGCGCGGTTGCTCCAGCGCAAAGTCCGTCAGGCGGTTGTACACCAGATCAATCGGCGTATCCCGGCAGAAAAGCAAACCGTCCCGCCAGACAAGATCGGTGGCGTCGGCAATAACCACTTTCAGCCCCTGGCGCTGAAACAGGCGCTGGGCCAACTGGAATTCCGGGTACAGGTACTGGCTTTCCGGGACTTCATCGACAATGGCAATGCTCTTTAACGGCCTGTCGCCGCGCTGCAGTTGCCACTCGTTGCGGAACATCTGCATCAATCGGCGGTTGACCCCCTGCGCTGCGGCAGCCAGGGGCGCATCTGCCTCTGCACAGCAGGCACTCTGTGCACGCAACAGTGCCGCATTCAGAAAGGCGCCACCGGCATTGCTGTTAATTTCAATTAATTTGGGGCCGCTGGCACCCAAATGAAAGTCATAGCCCATGAACACGCCGGCGGGCGGCGACGGGTAAGCGGCAATGGCCGGGGCGTAGTGCAGCACATGGGCCTGATAAGCCGGTAGCGCAACAACCGCTTCAACCGCCTGAATTACCGCACGCATCTGCTCCAGTTGGGTGTGACTGACGAACACCGCAGTACTGGAAAACAAATGCGGGCGAGAAGAAAAAGTACTGGCATAGACATCCGCATTGTTTTCATCGCCCACCAGCTCCTGCTGCAGCCTTTGCTGATCCACGGTACGGCAGAAACAGGCGTGGTTCAGGGCTTCCGCCAATGTCAAAGCATCAATGGGCGGCGCCACTGTGCCGCCGGAGGAACTGGGCTTGCTGGTTTGCATGGTGAAACTTCCCGGGTTGTGAGCGCACGGCAAATGCTACCGCATTAATCACTCTGGCGGCTACGCTCAAGGACACAGTTGCTGGCTTTGCAAGGCGCTTGCGAAGCGCAACAGGTGCGGCCATAATTACTGTATATAAATACATGCCTGCCATGCCGAGAGGGCCTTGCAGGCCGCTAACACCGGACGTAACCGCTCAGCTCACGGGATGGGCTGAGCGGTTACCACCAGGCTACAACCATGTATTACGCCCATTTGAATGCCATCAGCAACTTCACTTTTTTAACCGGGGCCTCTCATCCGCAAGAGCTGGTGCAGCGGGCAGTGGCACTGGGTTACCGTGCCCTGGCGATTGCCGATGAGTGCTCATTGGCCGGAGTCGTCAAAGCCTTTGTTGCCGCAGAAGGGTTGGAGCCGGAGTTCAAACTGCTGATAGGCAGTCGTTTTATTCTATCCAACGGGGTGCGGATTATTGCCATTGCGCCCAACCGCGCGGCCTATGCCGAGCTGTCTGGCTTTATCACCCTGGCGCGCCGGCGGGCAGCCAAGGGCCGGTATGAAGCGCACCTGCAGGACCTGCGCTTTCGCCTGCAACACTGCTTGATCATCTGGTTGCCCAGCAACACACTGCAAACCCCACAGCCAGTGGCAGAAGCGCTTCACAAAGCATTCAAGCAGCGCCTGTGGCTGGGGGTGGACCACCAACTGGCCGCTGGCGAGCAGCAATCCTACAGCCGCTGGCAAGCGCTGGCTGACACCTTCGGAATTCCGCTGCTGGCCTGCGGCGAGGCGCGCATGCACAGCAAAAGCCGCAAACCCCTGCAGGATGTACTGACGGCCATCCGCGAGAACACGCCGCTGCCTGCCTTGGGCACGCGCCTGCAGGGCAACGCAGAAGCCTACCTGAAGCCACTTGCGGACCTGGCAGCACTTTATCCTGCCGCGCTCTTAGAGCAAACCCGCATCATTGCCGAACGCTGCAGTTTTTCCTTGCGGGAGCTGCGCTACCAATACCCGCGCGAGCTGGTCCCCAAACAGCTAACGCCAATAGCGCATTTGCGTGCACTGGTTGATCGCGGCAAGCAGCTGCGCTGGCCGCAGGGTGTACCCACCGAGGTGGACGCCCTGCTGGACAAAGAATTGCGATTGATTCAGGAGTTGAACTACGAATATTATTTTCTCACCGTGCACGACATTGTGCGTTTTGCCCGAGAAGAAAACATCCTGTGCCAGGGGCGCGGCTCTGCAGCCAATTCTGTGGTTTGCTACTGCCTGTTCATAACCGAAATTCCACCCGGGCAGATCAACGTTTTATTCGAGCGGTTCATCTCCAAAGAACGCGATGAACCGCCGGATATTGATGTGGATTTTGAAAACCAGCGCCGGGAGGAGGTCATCCAGTATATCTACCGTCGCTACGGCCGCGAGCGGGCCGCCCTGGCCGCGACCGTTATTACCTACCGCACACGCAGCGCCATTCGAGATGTGGGCAAAGCCCTGGGCATGGACCCGGGCCTGATTCACCATCTGGCCAAATCGCTCGCCTGGTGGGACGAGGGGCAGGATTTAAAGCAGCGCATTGAAGCGGCCGGCCTGCAATCCCACAAAAAACTGTTGTTGCAGTTTTTTGCCTTGATCAAACAAATTATTGGCTTCCCGCGCCACCTTTCCCAGCACGTTGGCGGTTTTGTCATCTGTCAGGACAAGGTCAGCGACCTGGTGCCGCTGGAAAACGCCAGTATGCCCGAGCGCACAATAATTCAATGGGACAAAGAAGATCTGGAATCCATGCATTTGCTTAAGGTAGATGTGTTGGCGCTGGGCATGCTGACGGCCCTGCGCAAGTCATTGGAATACATCCGCAACTACGACCCCAGCATAAGCTCTCTGGCCGATATCCCACGCGAAGATCCCGCCACCTATGACATGCTCTGCAAGGGCGACAGCGTAGGCGTATTTCAGGTAGAGTCACGCGCGCAGATGGCCATGTTGCCGCGCCTGCAGCCGCGCTGCTTTTACGATCTGGTCATTGAGATTGCCATAGTGCGTCCCGGCCCCATTCAGGGCGACATGGTGCACCCCTACCTGCGCCGGCGCCATAACCCGGACAGCGTCACCTATCCCAGCGCTGCGATAGAGCAGGTATTGAAACCTACGCTGGGCGTGCCCATTTTTCAGGAACAGGTTATTCGACTGGCCATGGTGGCGGCAGGATTCAGCGGGGGCGAAGCCGACGAGTTACGCCGCGCCATGACCAATTGGGGCAAAAACAGTAAGCTTTTGCTGTTTGAGCAGAAGTTTGTGCAGGGCATGCTGAGTCAGGGTTACGATCTGGATTTTGCCCAGCGCATGTTTGAGCAAATAAAAGGCTTTGGCGGCTACGGTTTTCCGGAATCCCACTCGGCAAGTTTTGCGCTTTTGTGTTACGCCTCATCCTGGCTCAAGTGCCATCACCCGGCTGCCTTTTACTGTGCGCTGCTGAACAGCCAGCCAATGGGTTTTTACTCCCCTTCGCAGTTGATTCAGGACGCACAGCGCCACAACATAACCGTGCTGCCCGTGGATATCAATCAAAGCCAGTATGACAACAACCTGGAGAATACTGCGCCCAGCTCGGACAAACCGGTATGGGGCATTCGCTTGGGCTTTCGCCAAGTGAAGTTGCTCGACGGCGTCAAAGCTCAAGCCATTGCCGCCCGGCGCCAAGCACAGCCATTTGCCTGCCTGCAGGATTTGAGCCTGCGCGCCCAACTGAGTGCAGCCGACCTGCAGTGCCTGGCCGCCGCCGATGCCCTGCGCCCGCTGGCGGGCAACCGTCACCAGTCACACTGGCAGGCGGCAGCCGTAACACCTTATTCAGCCTTGCTGGAGCCGGCTGGCACAGGGCCGGTCGACGATCTGCTCACCGAAGCGCCCACCCTGGCCAAGGATGTCATTGACGATTACAACACGCTGGGACTCACCCTGCGCGATCACCCCATGGCGCTGCTGCGCAGGGCACATCCGTTCAGCCGCTGCTGCAAACAAGCAGACCTGCTGCAGATAAGGCACGGGCGTTTTGTGCAGGTAGCGGGGCTGGTCACCGGGCGCCAGCGGCCGGGCACAGCCAAGGGCGTGCTGTTTCTCACCTTGGAAGATGAAACCGGCAATATCAACGTGGTGGTGTGGAAATCCACCCAGGACAACTTCCGCCAGGCTTTACTGACGGCAAAGCTGCTGCTGATCAAAGGGACGGTGGAAATAAGCCGCGAACATGCGGCCGAGCCGGTAGTGCATGTGGTGGCCGGCCAGCTGATTGACTGCTCG
>CAYNST010000189.1:0-4417 GCA_964399955.1 uncultured Cellvibrionaceae bacterium
TCCAGTTCCTCTGGAGACCTGGGCTATACAGAGCAAGCTTACCAATTCACCAATGTGCGCATTGGTGGCGGTGGTTTTGTACCCGGGATTGTTTTCAATGAAGCCGAAGCCAATCTGATCTATGCACGCACGGACATTGGTGGCATGTATCGCTGGGACGAAGCAGGACAAAACTGGATTGCGCTGTTGGACTGGGTGCCATGGGAAAAATGGGGCTGGAACGGCGTATTAAGTGTGGCCACCGACGCCCGTGACCCGGACCGGGTCTATGCAGCACTGGGCACCTATACCAATGACTGGGACCCAAATAACGGCGCGTTGGCGCGCTCAACCGATCGCGGCGCCAACTGGCAAGTCACTGAGCTGCCATTCAAAGTGGGCGGAAACATGCCCGGGCGAGGTATGGGCGAACGATTGATGATCGACCCCAACGACAATCGCATCCTGTACCTGGGTACAGAAGACGGCAACGGCCTGTGGCGCAGTAGCAATCACGGGGAAACCTGGTCCCAGGTGGAGAGCTTCCCAAACCCCGGAAACTATATAGAGGACCCCGGGCACGACTACGCGGGTATCAACCAGGGCGTGGTCTGGGTGGTGTTTGATCCGCGCAGTGGCAGTGAGGGCAGCGCCAGCCAGATCCTTTACGTGGGCGTTGCCGACAAAGAAAGCCCGCTCTATCGCACGGAAGACGGTGGTCAAACCTGGCAGGCGGTGCCCGGCGCGCCCGTCGGCTACATTCCGCACAAGGGCGTACTGGATCATGTCAACGGCTTACTCTATATAGCTACCAGCGACACGGGCGGCCCCTACGACGGCGAAAAAGGTGAAGTGTGGAAGCTGGACCTGGCAAGCAGCGAATGGACCGATATCAGTCCCATTCCCGCCGCCAGCGAAGACCTCTATTTTGGTTACAGTGGCCTGACCATAGACCGGCAGAATCCGAGCACCCTGATGGTGGCCTCGCTCAATTCCTGGTGGCCGGATGCCATTTTCTTTCGCAGTACCGACAGCGGCGCGAGTTGGAGCCGTATCTGGGACTGGGGTAACTATCCCGAGCGGATCAAACGCTATGAACTGGACATCAGCGATGTACCCTGGCTTAGTTTTGGCGAGCAACCGGAGCTTCCGGAAGAGAGCCCCAAGCTGGGCTGGATGATCGAGTCGGTGGTTATTGACCCTCACAACTCAGACCGCTTCATGTATGGCACGGGTGCGACCATCTATGGGTCAAACAACCTGACCGCCTGGGACAGTAACGAGCCGGTTGTGATACAGCCCATGGTCAATGGCCTGGAGGAAACCGCCGTTCTGGATTTAATCTCGCCACCTACAGATGTGCCCTTGTTTTCGTCCCTGGCGGACATTGGCGGCTTCAAACACGCAAGCCTCAGTGAAGTGCCGGAGCTGATGCTCTCCAACCCGTTTATCGGCAACACGACCAGCATTGACTTTGCCGAAGACGCACCGGACCGGATGGTGCGCGTGGGTAAACTGGATCTGAGCGACGGTTTGCCGGTGGCAATTTCCACAGATGCCGGAGAGACCTGGTCTGCCCCCGAAACGCCTGAAGGGGCCGAAGACGGCACCGTGGCCATGGCTGCGGACGGCAGTGTCATAGTCTGGGCTCCGGTCGACAGCGCTGTGCTTTACACCGACGATGGAGGCGCCACCTGGCACCAAGCTCAAGGCGTACCCGCTGGCGCTCACATCGAGGCCGACCGGGTCAACTCGAACGTGTTCTACGCATTGATGGGTAGCCGCTTCTATGTTAGTGAAGACGCGGGTCAGAGCTTTACAGAAACCGCCGAGCCTGCGCCCAATGCTTATCGCAATGGGCGTTTCAAAGCCCTGCCCGGCCATGCCGGTCACCTGTGGCTGGCGGCCTTCGATGACGGGCTGCAGCATTCCAGTGACGGCGGCCAGACCTTTGTTCAACTGGATAGGGTGGAATCTGCCGTGAACGTGGCATTCGGCCGCTCGGCGCCGGGCGAAACCTATCCGGCGCTTTATCTGGTGGGGAGCATCGCCGGCCAAACCGGGCTGTTCCGGTCGGATAACGCCGGCTTGGACTGGGTACGGATCAATGACGACCGGAACCAGTGGGGCAATTTTGGTGAGGCGCTGAGCGGAGACCCGACTATTTACGGGCGGGTTTACCTAGGCACCAACGGTCGCGGCATCATCTATGGTGACATAGCCAATTAAACCGCATACCAAGTGATTGCTTCAGGCAGCTGAAGCTGTCGAAGCCGCAAACCCGGTTGCCTGAGCTGCCGGGTTTTTTTGTCCGGGCCGAACCCGCGGCGCTCTCGCGCAGGTATCCTTATTGGAGACAAGCGCAGCCCACCGGCGTATGGTTCGGCTCCACTACCTGTGGTCAATTCTCGGAGTATTCAATGAAACAGTGGGTCATGGTATTTTGCGTGCTCGTGGCAGTGTCCGGCTGCTCTTCGGTGTATTACAACACCATGGAAAGGTTCGGCCTGCATAAGCGCGATATTCTGGTAGACCGGGTTGCCGACGCACGCAATCTGCAGGAAAAGGGGCAGGAGCAATTTGAGTCGGCGCTGGAGCAATTCCGCTCCATTGTGGAGGTCGACGAAACCAATCTCAGCAAAACCTACAGCCGCCTCAATCGCGAATACGAACAAAGCAAAAAGGCGGCCGAGGCCATCAGCGGTAAAATAGAGGATATAGATTCTGTAGCGGCAGCGCTCTTCCGCGAATGGAAACAGGAGCTGGATCAGTACTCCGACGCCCGGCTTCGCCGCGACAGCGAGGGCAAAATGAAGCAGACGCACGATAAGTATCAAACCATGATGAAAACCATGCGTCGTGCAGAAGAGCGCCTACAGCCGGTGCTGGGCACCATGCACGATCAGGTGCTGTACCTGAAGCACAATCTCAACGCCAATGCCATTCAGTCAATTCGCAGCGAGGTCACCCGGATTGATCGGGATGTGAACAACCTGCTGGCCGCCATGCAGCAGTCCATCAGTGAAGCGGACAACTTCATTCGCGATATGAAAGAATAAAGCCAGGCTGGCCCCCGCCCTTTATCCTCCGTCGCAAAGGTTTATTTTTTCAGGGGTAAAATGTATGAAGATAATTGTAGTTGGAGGCGGCGCGGGCGGTTTGGAACTGGCCACCAAATTGGGTCGCAAACTCGGCCGCAAAGGCCGCGCGGATATACTGCTGATAGATAAAAACCTCACCCACATCTGGAAGCCGCTGTTGCACGAGGTGGCTGCCGGCACCCTGGATGCAGAGCTGGACGCCGTGAGTTACCGGTCCCACGCCCATAACAACGGCTTTCGTTTTGCCGTGGGCTGCCTATATGGCATTGATCGGCAAAAAAAGGCCATTCTACTGGAGCCGGTAGCGGATGAGGACGGCGAACAAATACTGCCTGAGCGGCAAGAGCATTACGACCTTCTGGTGCTGGCAATCGGCAGCGTGTCCAACGATTTCTCCATCGAGGGAATCAAACAAAACTGCATTTACCTGGATACTCCGTCGCAAGCCAAGCGTTTTCACCGCAAGCTGTTGAACCACACCATTCGCCTGAATGGCGACCTGGAAACCGACCCGAGCAAGGTCTTGAGCATCGCCATTGTCGGCGGCGGCGCTACCGGGGTTGAACTTGCGGCAGAGCTTTACAACGCGCGGGAATGGTTTCAGCTATACGGCCTGAGTCGCGTCACCAAAAACCATTTAAAGGTCAGCTTGGTGGAGGCGGGTCCGCGGCTGCTTGCCGGTTTGGACGAGCGCATTGCGAAGGGCGCAACCAGGCAATTGCAGCGCCTGGGTGTGGCCGTGCACACCAATACCCAAGTGGCTCGTGCAGAGCCGGGCCGCTTGCGCACCAAGGACGGCAGCCAGATTACGGCGGAGCTTATGGTTTGGGCTGCGGGTGTGAAAGCGCCTGAGTTTTTGCGCAATCTGGGGCTGGAATGCAACAGACTGAACCAGATTGTTGTTAACCCGTTTTTGCAGGCCAAAGAAGATCCAAGCATCTTTGCCCTTGGCGATTGCGCCGGATTTGCACTGGATGACAAGCGCTGGGTGCCACCGCGGGCGCAGTCTGCCCATCAGATGGCGGAGGTGGTTTACCGCAATTTGGTACACACCGTCGCGGGCAAGCCGCTGAAGCCTTTTAAATACGTGGACCACGGCTCCTTGGTGTCGCTCAGCCGGTACACGGCCTACGGCAGGCTGATGGGCAACCTGACGCACGGGGCGATCAATCTGGACGGGCGGTTGGCGAGGGCGGCTTACATATCGCTGTACCGCATGCACCAGGTGGCGCTGCACGGTTGGCTGAAAACCGCCGTCATCATGGCCTCTGCTCGGGTCCAACGGGTTTTGCGGCCGCGGCTTAAAATGCACTAGGGTCTGTTGACGTTTCCTCATC
>CAYNST010000190.1:0-4411 GCA_964399955.1 uncultured Cellvibrionaceae bacterium
GGCTTCGGCAAGTTTAAGCAGTGAAAGATGTAACAGCTGAATTTGCCTGGCAGTTTCCGGCTTGGTTCCGTTGTTGTCAATCACGTAATCGGCATGCGCGAGGCGCTGGTCGCGGGGCATTTGATTGTTGATGATGCGCGAAATCAGCTCTGGCGCGCAGCCGTCGCGGGCGCTGGCGCGGGCTATCTGGGTAGCGGGGCTTAGGTCCACCACAATGACCTGGCTTACCAGCTCTGTCTGGCGGGTTTCTATGAGCAGGGGGGAGACCAACAGGGCATAACAGCCGCTGGCGGCACCCAGTTGCTCAACAATGCGCTGGCGCACGATGGGGTGCAGCAGGCTTTCAAGCCAGAGTTTGTCGTCTGCAGAATTGAAGATGAGGCCGCGCAGTTTGGCGCGGTCCAGGCTGCCGTCGTCGCGCAGAATGCCTGCGCCAAAATGCTCGGCAATGGCGGCAAGGCTTGGCTCGCCTGGGGCTACCACTTCGCGGGCAATCAGGTCTGCGTCTACTATGGTGGCGCCCAGCGCCTGAAACTGCTGGGCAACAAAGCTTTTACCGCAGCCAATGCCGCCGGTTAGGCCCAGGGTAAGCACAGGTCAGCCTACCTGCATAAACTGCAGGTAATAATTCAACAGCGGCTCACCCCAAATAAAGGCGATAAAACCGGCAATGGCCAGGTAGGGGCCAAAGGGGATGGGTTTGGATTTCTCCCGGCCCAGTATCAGAATGCCGGCAATGCCCAGCACCGCGCCTACCAAAGACGAAAGGATAATGACCAGCGGCAGGTACTGCCAGCCCAGCCAGGCACCCAGCGCCGCCAGCAGCTTAAAATCCCCATAGCCCATGCCCTCTTTGCCGGTCAGCAGCTTGAACAGCCAGTAAACGGACCAGAGGCTCAGGTAACCGGCAATGGCGCCAATGACCGAGGCCTCAAGCGTGGCGTAGGTGCCAAACAAGTTGACGATAATGCCCAGCCAAAGCAGTGGCAGGGTGATGGAATCCGGCAGCAGGTGGTGGTCTACGTCTATCATGGTCAGGCACACCAGGCTCCACAACAGCACCAGGCCCAGGGCCGCTTGCGGGGTGGCGCCAAAATGCCAAACAACAAACACGCTTAGCAGGCCGGTTGCGGCTTCTACCAGTGGGTAGCGTTTGCTGATTTTTACGCCGCATTTGGCGCAGGCACCGCGCAGCATCAGGTAACTGATAACCGGAATATTCTGCCAGGCCTTGATGGCGGTGTTGCAACTGGGGCAGCGGGAATTGGGTGTGGCCAGGTTGAAGGTTTCGCCTGGTGCCAGTTGATAAAGGCTGGGGGCTGGCTCTTCCTCGGCGTAGGCCTCGCATTCGCGCCGCCACTGCAGGTGCATCATGGCGGGCAGGCGGAAGATCACCACATTCAGAAAACTGCCAATCAGCAGCCCCAAAACCAGCGCGCCCACCCAAAACAGGGCGGGCGCCATGGCGTAGACCTCACTCAACGGCATTAAACCACTGCACCCAACTGGAAGATGGGCAGGTACATGGCAATCATCAAGCCACCCACCAGAATACCCAGCACCGCCATAATCATGGGCTCCAGCAGGGTGGTCAGGTTGCTTACCGAGTTGTCCACCGCTTCTTCATAGAAGCCGGCTACCTTGTCCAGCATATCGTCCAGGGCGCCGGACTCCTCACCAATGGTGGTCATTTGCACCAGCATGGGCGGGAAGAGTTTGGTGTTGCGCATGGCGGTGTTCAACTGGGTGCCGGTGGCCACTTCGTCGCGTACTTTCATTACGCCCACTTCGTAAATTGAGTTGCCGGTGGCGCCAGCTACGGATGCCAGCGCGTCTATCAAGGGCACACCCGCAGCAAAGGTGGTGGACAGGGTACGGGAAAAGCGCGCAATAATGGCCTGGTAGATGATGGGGCCAATAATGGGCAACCGCAGGGAAATGCGGTCTAGGGCGTTGGCAAAACGCTTGTTGGTGCGCTTCAGGTAGCGGAACACAAACACCGTCACTATCAAAGCAACAATGATATGAAACCAATAGGCCTGTGCAAATTCAGAAAGCCCCAGCACAAACAAAGTAAATGCCGGCAGCTCGGCGCCAAAGCTGCTGAATGTATCAGCAAACTGCGGCACCACCTTAACCAACAGAATGCCGGTTACCACCACCGCAACCACGATCACCGCAATGGGGTAGGTCATGGCTTTTTTGATTTTGGCCTTTAGCTGCTCGGTTTTTTCTTTGTAAGTGGCAATACGGGCCAGCATGGTCTCCAAGGCGCCGGATTGCTCGCCAGATTCCACCAAATTGCAGAACAGGTCGTCAAAGTATTTGGGGTGCTTGCGCAAAGACGCGGCAAAGCTGGTACCTGCGGCCACATCCTCCCGAATGGCGCGTATCAAGGTAGCCAGTGCCGGCTTGTCAGAGCCGTCTGCCACAATGTCAAAGCTTTGCACCAGGGGCACGCCGGCGCGCATCATGGTGGCCAACTGGCGCGTAAACACCGCAATATCCAGCGGCTTTATTTTTTTGCCCCCGTCGCCAAACAGCGGTTTGGGCTTTTTGCGCACGTTTTGCGCGCGCACACCCTGTTTCAGCAGTTGTGCCTTGATAAGCGCGGGGCTGGCGCCGGACATCTCGCCCTGCACCTTTTTGCCTTTTTTGTCCACGCCACGGTAGATGAAAACTGAGCTTTGTGCTGCCATAAGTTAATCCTTGGTAACGCGGTTGGCTTCTTCCAGGCTGGTCATGCCGGCTGCGGCCTTGCGCAGCGCGGCGGTACGCAGGTTGAAGAAGCCCTCTCGTTTTGCTGCTGCGGCAATGTCTATGGAGTTGCCACTCTCCATTATAATGCGCGATATCTCCGGTGTTATGCGAACCACCTCATACACACCAACCCTGCCCTTGTAGCCGTTCACACATTTGTCACAGCCCACCGGGTGAAACAGGTTAATCTGCCCCAGGGTAAGCCCCGCATCAAAAAAGCCCTCTTGGCGCATGATGTCTTCCGGTATGTCTTTAGCCTCCTTTTTGCAACTGGGGCAAAGCTTGCGCGCCAGGCGCTGGGCAATAATCAGGCTAACGGTGGTGGCCACGTTGAAGGTGGGCACCCCCATATTCATCAAACGCGTCAAGGTCTCCGGGGCGCTGTTGGTGTGCAGTGTGCTTAACACCAGGTGGCCGGTCTGCGCGGCCTTGATGGCAATTTCTGCCGTTTCCAGGTCGCGAATCTCGCCCACCATCACCACATCCGGGTCCTGGCGCAGGAATGAACGCAGGGCCTCTGCAAAGGTTAGCCCAACTTTGTTGTTAACGTTAACCTGGTTGACCCCCTCCAGGTTGATCTCCACCGGGTCTTCTGCCGTGGAGATGTTGCGCTCCGACGTATTCAGGATATTCAAACCGGTGTAAAGGGATACAGTTTTACCGGAGCCGGTGGGGCCGGTTACCAAAATCATGCCCTGCGGCTGGGCCAGGGCATCCAGGTACATCTTTTTCTGAAACTCCTCATAACCCAGGGCGTCAATGCCCAGCTTGGCGGCGGCGGAGTCCAGAATACGCAGTACAATCTTCTCGCCAAACAAGGTGGGCAGGGTGTTCACGCGAAAGTCAATGGCGCGGGTTTTGGAGATCTTCATCTTGATGCGCCCGTCCTGGGGCACGCGCCGCTCGGAAATATCCATCTGCGACATCACTTTCAGGCGCGCCGCCAGGCGAATGGCCAGGTTGGACGGCGGTTTGGCCATCTCCTGCAGTATGCCGTCCACCCTGAAGCGCACGCGGTAGGTTTTTTCATAAGGCTCAAAGTGAATATCCGAGGCACCCATCTTGATGGCGTCCAGCAGCACCTTGTTGACAAAACGCACAATAGGCGCTTCGTCCACCTCGGAGTTCTCATCACCCTTGGCGTTGGCCTTGTCGTCTACCGCTTGAATGTCCAACTCATCCAGTGAGTCTTCATCCAGCCCCCCCAGCGCATCCCCCAGGCTCTCTTCAGAGGCATTCATGTAGGCGTCTATGGCGCGGGCCAGTTTGTCGGCCTCCACCAGTACCGCCTCGGTGGTCAGGCCGGTATTGAACTTGATTTCGTCTATCGCGTGCAGGTTGGTGGGGTCCGCCACCGCTACAAACAGCCGGTTGCCGCGCTTGAACAGCGGCAGGGCGTAATGTTTACTCACCAGTTTGGGGTCTACCAGCTTGGCCGGCATGCTTACGGCCTGAATAACGCTCAGGTCGAACACGGGCGTACCGAATTCGTCGGAGGCGGCAGAGCACACCTGAATGGCGGAGAGCCGCCCGGAGTTGACCAGCTCAAACGGCAGTGGGCGGCCGGCTTTTTGCGCGTTGCTGATTGACTGCCGGGCAAATTCTTCGTCTATCAGGCCGTCGCGCACCAGGCGCCGGGCCAAACCGCTTA
>CAYNST010000191.1:0-4409 GCA_964399955.1 uncultured Cellvibrionaceae bacterium
CAGCGCGGGTCGGTGACGACGTCCGCCATGTACATGTAGCCCTTGCGCAGCCCGGTCGCGACCCACTCCTGGCGCACGGCCCCGGCATCACCAAATCCGACCTGCTGATTATCAATAAAACAGACCTTGCACCCATGGTGGGAGCAGACCTGGGTGTCATGGACCGCGACGCCAAAAAAATGCGCGGCGAACGCCCGTTTGTATTTACCAATTTAAAAACGGAAGACGGCGTGGCCGAGGTGGTGCGGTTTATAGAAACCCAAGGCATGTTAAAAAGAACTGAAGCTTGAACAGTTTAATTACGGAGTAAACGCAATGAAAAAAGCACTCACACTATTGTTGCTGCTGCCCGGCGCGGCCTTGGCGCACACCGACGGCACCCACCTGCACACCGGCATGGACGGGTTTTTTCACCCGTTTCTGGGCTGGGATCATTTGCTGGCGCTGGTGGCCGCTGGCCTCTGCGCCGCCTGCGCCGCAAAACCTGCTGCACGCGGCCTGCAGTTGGGCGTTATTCTGGCACTGGCGGTAGGCATCCTCGGCGCAAGCTTCCTGCCCACCACCAATCTGGAATCCGCCATTGCCGCCAGTCTGATAGTGGCAGGCGCCTGGGTCAGCCTGGTGCGCTCCGTGCCTGCGGGCCTGAGCATTGCCGTGCTCAGCATTGCCATGTTCAGCCACGGCTGGGTCCACGGCCAGGAACTCACCGCCGCCACACCCTTCGCCTTTGCCTCCGGCCTGCTGCTGGCAAGTGCTTTGATCATAGCCGCCACCGCCGGCGCCGGCCGCTGGCTCGCCGCCCGCACCCGCTATTTTGCCAATTATTTATTGGGCGGGGCGGTGGCGGTGATTGGTTTGGTTTTGTCCGTCTGACAAAGCGTGTGGTGCTTGCGGTTCTGCAGGCACCGGTTTCTCAAGCGCTCAGACATGCCGACAGCCATAGTCTTAGTGACAGGTTCAGTACCTCGAACAAAAATACAAAAAAAGTTTGGAAAGTAAGGACGCTACTATGAAAATAGGAAATAACATCGGTATCCGCCCAATCAGATCCGGCGATCTGGAACAGCTTTCTATTTTGCTCGAAGACGTCGAGGCAAAAGGCCCGTTCCTTCCCACCATTATGCATTCCGAAGCGCATCTCGCCGCCGAGTTCCAGAAAACAGGTTTTATCACCGACTCAGTCGCCCGCTATTTGATGATCGGGGAGAGCGGTGGGATAGTCGGCATGCTCTGGGCGTTCAAAGCCATTCCCTACTTTGATGCCATGGAAATAGGCTACCAGGTCTTCTCGGAAGAAAACCGCGGCAAAGGTTTTGGCACCGAGGCCGTCAGACTGCTCACAGACTACCTGTTCCAGTCCAAACCCATCAACCGCCTGGAAATCCGCATGGCCACAGAAAACCAGGCCTCGGAAAAACTCGCCAGCAAAGCCGGCTTCAAACTGGAAGGCACGCACAAAGAGGCGGCCTTCTCCAAAGGCAAACTCTACGACATGCACACCTACGCCCTGTTGCGGCGGGAATGGGCTGCGGGTCAAAGCGGGGAACCCTTGCATGAGAAGCGCCAGGCTTCAATGGTATGAGCATAGAGCAGAAATTGTTTGCTGCAGCGGCAGAGCTTGCCGAACGGCGTTATCCCGCAGGCTGGGGCGGTGCGGCGGCTATCCGTGCGGCGTCCGGTAATATACTCATCAGCATTGCGCCGGATGCTATATCAACAGCCGGGCTTAACGCGCCTTGATCCGCCAGAATTGAGCCGCTAAGATGCCTTCTTAAGTAACACATTGATCAACGAAAAGGACTTTGTTATGCAAGAGATTTTGCTTTGTAGCAGGCCGCTGTCTAGCGATGAACTTATGTCCTCTTGTGGCATTTCGAGAGAATCGCTACTGGGCACCGACTGTCAACCACCTCAGCAGATACACTCCTACTCCCCCTACCTTGTTGCGACGTCTGGTTCCCCGGGAGGTCGCGCGCTGCTTACGTCGCTGGCGCAGCAATCGACTTCTCGTTCTCTGACTGATATGGCGCTCTCCTTCGGCGGAGATAACACCGTTGCGCTTTCTGAGCTGAGCAAAAAGCTGATGGATTACAACGTGGGTATGCTCGGCGCAACCACCAGCATCTACGCCAATCGCTTGGGCGGTTTTGCTGGAGCCGTCAAGGATTACCAGGACGCTCTGATGGCATACCGTCAGGCCGTGCAGTCGGGATCTTCATCGAAAGTAGCCGCAAAGCTCAAAGCACAAGCCGCATTTACAAAGCTCCAGACACAATTTCGGCTTGAGCTCGGTGGGGTCAACGCGGGCATAAAAGCAAGACGGGGTACACCATTATCAAGTGTAGAGCGTGGGGCCAACATCGCCCGAAGCAGTAGGGACGTAGGCTCATTGCGCATCGCCGACCAGGCTCAAGCGCATAATCTGGTGAAGTTCACACGGTACGCAAAGCTGCTGGGCAACGGTTTGGCTGTAATCGACTTTGGCGGCCGGATCGGCAACATCCGTAACTCTCATCAAGCCGGCGGCGAATGGGAAAAACAGCTATTTATTGAGTCGAGTAGCTTCGTGGTCAGTGCTGCGACAGGGGTCGCCACCGCCAAAGTTGGTGCTGCGGCACTTACTCTTTTGATTGTGGCCACTCCCGTCGGTTGGGTAGGGCTTGTAGTAGGCGGAGCCGTTGTTGCCGGTGCTGCAGCGGCTGCCACTATGGGAGCAAACCACATTGTCAAAGAGGATGCGGGCGGCATCTACGATAAAATAATGAGCTGGATTGGATCGTGATGACGGATAGAGCTGTGTGGGTCGGCCTGCTAATCCTTCTAAGTCTAGTGGCGGCTATTCTGTACGTTCTGTTCGGGCAAATCACCGTTCGCAGGCTGCGGAAAAGTCCAGCCACAAAAACTGCGCTTGGAGTGGAACTGGTGAGTGGGTGGGATATAGTCAATGCTGCCCAAGCGCTGGCGTTGCCACGAAGCTTGAGTAAAAAATTAAATGCTGGGCCGCTACAGTCCCTAGAGGCAAACGCAGAAGTGCTCCATAAACAGACAACCGCTTTTGATCGTCTGCTTGCACGAGCTTTCTATTGGACTTTGATGATTGCTGGCCTGGGTGGCGTGATGCTCGTCATTCTAAACGCGGTTGGTTTTTATCGATAACAACGGCGGGACGGTATCAACCGGACGCCCACCTGTGGCGGTCGGTGCGGCAATACTATCGATTTTTTTAGTGATTGCCTTGGCTTGCGTTTTACTGCCAGCTGCATACCTGGCCGGCATGTTAGGCGATATTTTCGCTCAATCGCCGCAGGTGGTGATTGAGAAAGGCGCATACTACCTGTTCGGTGGGGGAGTGGCCTTGCTGGTGTTGCTGCCGGACGGATTTTACAACACCATACTCAGACGAAAGCCCCCAGCCAGCGCCGAGAAGCTTGCACAGCGTTTGGCAATAGTGGGCCTGTTGATGATGCCCGCTTTACCTGCACTGATCCATTACCCTACAGCGCATTACTTACAGCAGAGTGGTTATACAGAGTGCGAGGCGCTGTCCAGTCAATGGCTGTTTGTACGGACTATTGTGTTTGCGTTGCCGAGCGAATGATGAATGGTAATTAAACTATTGGAACTCCACGACCTCAAAGCCATGTATAGCCATGGACTTGTCAATTTTCCAGCCGGCGATTTTTCTGAATGAATCCTGATATTTTTCCGAATATATCAGCGCGCCGAACTCCACATGTATCGACAGCTCATCAATAGCCAGGGGTTGCGAAATCCCATCTTTCTTATAAGTAATTTGCGGTTCAGATACATCAGTTAGCTGCGCCAGAAAGCTCTCGGGTAATTTCACCTCGCCGGCGTCTGTTTGTATGTGCAACGCAGTTGTCTCTCCGGCGCTGCCTGTGGTGATACTGATTCGAACAATCCCAAAAGGTGGTGGAAGTGTCGTCCTTAATAGTCGTTCCTCCCATGCGGCGACATGGCCAACCTGAATAGCTTCAGTAGCGCAGCCCGCCAGGGGTAGCAGCGCCAACAGTGGGGCGATCAAGAAACGTTTCATACGGATTCACTAATTGTATTTTTGAGAAAGCCGAAGAATCTCGCGTTTCAGCTCCAGGGAAAGCTGGAAGTGACGAGCGTTGCTAATCATCCAGGCATAAGCTTCTCTCTCCGACTCATGCAGATGCCTCTTGTTTGAGAGTATGTCGATACGCTCGTTCAAGTGATCTTTGATATGCACAAGTTCGTGACCTATGGCTGCGCCGATAAAATTGAGAGGGTATTTTTCATAGTCAGGGGAGACCCAAATGGTGGAGGCATTAGGTGCCTGCATCACGTGATCTCCGGCTTTGAGGTTTTCTAGATAGACACCGATGGCCTGAGGGGTGTCGGTATCGGGCAGTATAGTCTTA
>CAYNST010000192.1:0-4339 GCA_964399955.1 uncultured Cellvibrionaceae bacterium
CTCGTCGCGCCTAAATTGGCGCGTTTTCAGGTGCAACAGAGGCGATGATGAAACGGCAACAGACCCTAGGGTAGCAACTGTGCTGACCTACGCAAGCAGTACCTGGGGTACAAGTGCAATAAAGGCGCAACCTGAGCCATGACACCCAAAAAATTTCTACGCCCACCAGAGTGCAATTTTTAACCAACCTCAATCATACCTTATAACGGAGCTTTAAAAGTGTGACGGGTGCCACATAAAAATATGCTTCGGCAATAGGGCGAACTGGCCCGTCACCACGTGGCGGCTTGGCTTCAAACTGATTTGAAAATGCAATAATCCAGATCATCCCGGGAGTCTGCAAACTGCGTGCGGATTTGGGCAGAGCAAGGCGAAAAATATCAGATGAGCTGAACGCTATATTCAACCTGCCCTTCCCGGCCATGCCCCCGCTAATGCATGCGCAGCGCCTTCAGTGGCTGCGCAATCAACTGCTCGGCAAGCCCTTTTTGCCCCAGGCAGATACCCGACGCCGCCGCGCTGTAAAGCGTTAGATCACTCGTAGGCACGGTACGCACCTGATGTGCCACTGCCTCCAATGGCACGCTGCCCCATACCCCGTTTTGCACACAAACCATCTGCCCAAAACGTCTTGCACGCACCAGTTGTGCGGCGTAGCAACCCAGATTGGTAGCAAAAACTCGATCAAGGGCGGTAGGTGGCCCGCCCCGTTGCACATGTCCCAGTACCGTAGTGCGTATCTCGGAGCTGATTTTGTCCTGCAGCTGATGCTGTAAAAACTTGGCAATGCCACCCAGCCGCACAGGGTCCGGACTGTCGGCAACACTTTGGTTGATCTGCTGCTCGCCGTGCCGGGCTGCAGCCCCCTCGGCGACTACTACAATGCTGTGCTGATGCTGCTGCTCCCGCCGCTGGATAACTTGCACCACCTCGTCAAGGTCGTAAGGGTACTCCGGCATAAGGATAATATCGGCATCGGCAGCCACGCCTCCGTACAACGCAATCCAGCCAGCATAGCGGCCCATGGTTTCAACCAGCATTACCCGGTGATGGCTTTTGGCCGTCGAGTGCAGGCGGTCAATGGACTCTGCCACAATGTTGACTGCGGTTTCAAACCCAAAGCTGCGGTCGGTTAACATCAGGTCATTGTCTATGGTTTTGGGCACACCGACAAAGTTGAGCCCATATTGGCCTAATTCGTGACACAGAGACATGGTGCCGTCGCCCCCGAGGGCCACAATGCAATCCAGCTCCAGCTGGTGATAATAGTCCACTACTGCCTGCACCCGGTTTTCACCCCGGAAGTTCAACGGACTGGCGCGATTGCAGGTGCCAAGCACCGTGCCGCTTTCGTGCATCAGGCCGTTGAGATCGCTGGCTCCAAGCAGGCGGGTACGCTGCTCAAGTAAGCCTAAAAAGCCATCTTCTATACCTAAAATGGTCGCGCTGCCGTCTCTGAGCAGGTTTTTGCACACTCCATGAAGCGCCGCGTTCAAACTGGCGCAGTCACCGCCGCCGGTCATGACTCCGATACGCATCTGCTCACCTCCGGTTTTGAGATTTGGTTTCACTGATTCCACCGACATCGTCGTCCCAGCAAAAATTGGTCTGCCCACGGAAAACCGCTTCAGCAAAGGCAAGGTCGCAGTCAGCCAGGGTGATTGCTGCAATGGCGTTACACAGGCGCACCGCCTCGGGCAGGCTGCGCTGGTGAATGTTGCGCCCGGTGGCGTTGCCCATAGCGCCGGCTTTGTGAATTTGGTTGGAAATTTGCTTCAGGAAACAAGCGGGGTGGACATTTTCACCACCGGCACAAATTACACCGGTTCGACCTGCAGCCCGCACCGCCTCTTTGAAGTCATGCTCGGGGTCGTCTGCCTGAAGCGGATAGTTCACCTTGACGAAATCTGCCCCCAGGCACACGGCCACACCGCATGCGCCGGATATCAGGTGCGGGTCTTTCTCCTCTGGTACGGCCTTGCCGCGAGGATACATCCAGATCACGGCCAGCAGACCACAGCGGTGGGCTTCCTGAATCAACTGAGCGGCCTCGGCCAGCATTTCGCTTTCGAATTCGCTGCCCAGATAGCAGGTGTAACCTATGCCAACAATATTGAGACCTGCACTGGACTTGACTTGCAACACATCCTGCACGCCCCACAACGCCCGACTGACCGGCTCTTTTTGACGAGTGCCCACCAAGTGGCTCTTTGAATTCAACTTGGCAAGATACGCCACCTGGGGATAATCGCGGGCGTAGCGACTAATCAAACCAAGTTGAGTGGCAAACACGCCGACGGTGGCTTGCGAAGCAATACGGAACAGGTGTTCGGGGTCGCCGTCGTCTTCAGCAATTGTGCCCATGGCGGTGGAGCCATGAAAGTCGTCATTCAGATGCTCTATTTTCTGGTCGCCGGCAAACAGCATCAAGCGGCCACTGCTGCGGGTTGCCCGCAGGTAGTTATTAACATATTCAGCGGCGGCCTCAGGTGGCACATCGCAGGGGATGCGAACGTCTTCTGCACAGATCTTGGGCATGGGCAGTCCCTCTAGAGTTGGTTGTTGCCATACGCTAACTCATGCATTCGCAGCACTTCTTAATCTAGATCAATCAGAGCTTCAAAAATTCATCCGGTGATGGCAAGAACCCAAGTCAACGGAAAACCGCGACCAGCATCTGTGATGGGGCCGGAAAGACCAAGGCGCGGGGAAAAGGCCGCCAGCGCGGCACAAGTTTTGGGACTGCCGCCTTGGAACAGTCAGTGGAAAAAGCAGAGGTGGTGTGATACAGGCGAATAAGACGCCGGGGCCTTACAGATTGCTGCATCAGAGCCAGTCGCGCTGTCTGGGCCGGAACAAGCAAGCTGCACCAGTAGAGCACAGCCCCGCCCAAGCAAAGGTGAGGCCGCCACGCAATCAACAGGGTGCGCTTTTGTGCGCCTACCGCTGAATTGGCTCCCGCCACAACCAGCGCAAGGTCTCGGGCAAGATGCTTGCGCCGGAATTCCGATTGTGGCTCCCACCTTCAGCAAACACAAAGCGGCGGTGATAGCCGGCTTCTCCCAAAGCCTGCGACATCAACTGATTGGCCCGTACCCAGTTATTGTTACCGTTTGTACCAGCGCCGTTGTCATTTGTCCCGGTCAATAAAAAAACACGAAGCGGCTTAACCGGGTTTTCACGAATCCGGGCCGGATAGGTGTAGGCGTCTGGGCCGGAACGGCACAAATCGGTAAAACTTCCGCTGTGAGTGAGAATACGTCGAAATTGATCCGGGCGCTGCCAGCCTGCGGTGAACGCCGCACTGCCACCCGAGCTGTGGCCGCCAATGGCGCGCTGCCAAGGGTCCGTGGAAAACTTGACCTGGTAGCGTCGTTCAACCTCGGGCAGAATCTCATCCACCATAAACCGTAGGTTCTGGTCACCCAGGCAGTCGTACTCGGCACTGCGTCGCGGGCCATAGTTGTCCGGATTATCCACAAAAACTGCACCCATCACCGGCAGCTCACCCGCTGCAATCATATTGTCCAGCACATTTGGCAGGCCAAAGTCATTGATGTACGCCCGACCATCGTGCAGAACCATCAGAGCAAGAGGCTCAGAGCCGTCGTACTGTCGCGGAATATAGACCCAAACTCCACGGCTGGTGTTGGAAAAAATAGTACTGTTATTCCAGGTAAAGTTTTCTATGCGACCCCGAGGCACGCCCGCCGGTACATTGCCCGCAAGATTGGAAAGCCCGTAAGGGCCCTGAATGCGGAAATCGCCGTCGCCTTCGTTGCTGAACCTGATAACCGAGGGATTCAGATCACTGTCGCAGCTACCGGGGTTGAGATCGCCACTGATTCTCAGGTAGTCGACATTTGCCAATCCTTCGGCACTCATGGAAACCAGCTCAATTTTGTTGTCGCCCTCTGCCAGGGCCAAAGAAATACTCAGCGTCTGCCAACTGGTCCAGCCGCTCGTCGCTAACGAAACGCCTGCTGTGTGCACTCCATTAACCAGCAAGCTTGCCTCACGGGTTGCCGCACCACCGTTGGCGAAGCGCAACTGGAGGTCGTAATCACCTGCTTCGGCAGCCATCACGTGCCAAACAATCCCGGCGCCCAGTACGTTGCTGCCGTTTAGGTATTCTGTGCCGGTAAAACCCGCATGAAGGGTCTCCTGGACACCGTCGATATCGCAGAAGCCCTCGCCTGCCCCTCTAATCCAAATGCCGTTATAGGGAAGAGGCATGCCGGATGAACTGGACGAGGAGCTGCTGGACGAACTGGAGCTGCTGCTCGAACTGCTTGAACTGCTTGAACTGCTTGAACTGCTTGAACTGCTTGAACTGCTT
>CAYNST010000193.1:0-4179 GCA_964399955.1 uncultured Cellvibrionaceae bacterium
CTAGGCGATTAGGCCGTTGGCACGGCCGCCGCCCACCAGGATCAGGTCGTAGTCCATGTCGATCCATCATTCCTTTGTTGTGGCACAGGCTGCGCATGAATGCCCCTCGCAGCCACCTGCAACCTTTAGGGTCTAACAACGCCAGCAGCAAGAGCATGACAATTGCTCGCCGAGAAGCCAGATGAGCCACTTCGCTGTGATCGCCCCCGCGCTGCCAAGCCACTACCGCGCCTTGGAGGCGCTCGCTGGCGCGCTGATCGCGCGCGGCCACCAAGTGACTTTCATCCACCAGAGCGACGCCGCCGCGATGCTGCAGGATCGCGCTGTCAAGTTTCACGCCGTCGGCGCGCAATCCCACCCGCCGGGCGCACTTGCGCGCAGCTTGAAGCTGGCCGCCCGGCCCGGCGGGCCGATGGGGCTGCGTCGGTTGATCGCCGACCTGGCGTGCACTACCGACATGCTCTGCCGCGAGCTGCCCGCGGTGCTGACGACGCTGCAGGCCGATGCGCTGGTGTGCGACCAGATGGAGGCTGCCGGTGGTCTGGTGGCGGAGGCTCTGGGGTTGCACTACGTGTCCGTGGCTTGCGCGCTGCCGATCAACCGGGAACCAGGCATCCCGCTGCCGGTGATGCCGATGGACTTTGCACACGATGATCGCGCGAAAGCAATATATCAGGGCAGCGAACGGGTGTATGACTGGCTGATGAGACCCCACCGCAAGACCATCGCCCACCACGCGCGCACCTTTGGGCTATCGCCGCGTGAAGGGTTGCACGAGTGCCTGTCGCCGTACGCGCAGATCAGCCAGATCACCCCCGGCTTTGACCTGCCCCGCCAGCACCTGCCGGCAAGCTTTCATGCCGTCGGGCCATTACGTCCATTAGCCGCAACCACGCAGCAGCGGCTGGAACTGGCAGTCGACCCGGCCAGGCCGTTTGTCTTCGCCTCGCTGGGAACGCTCCTCGGCCAACGCTATTCCTTGTTCCGGCGCATCGCTCGCGCCGCCAAAGCGCTCGACGCGCAGTTGCTGATCGCCCACTGCGGCGGGCTAGCACCGCCCGAGGCGCAGGCGCTGATCAAGGCCGGTGCCACCTGGGTGACCGATTTCGCGCCGCAGCAAGCGGTGCTGGAACGCGCCGATGCCGTTGTCACTCACGCCGGACTCAACACCGTGATGGACGCGCTGAGCACTCGCACGCCTATGCTGGCGCTGCCGCTAGCCTTCGATCAGCCCGGCATCGCGGCCCGAATCGTTCACGCAGGCGTCGGGCTGCGCGCATGGCCGATGGTGGCCTCTGGCCGCGACCTGCAGACAAAGCTCAAGCAGCTGTTGACGGCCACAAGCTTCCGGCCGCCGCTCGAGCGCCTGAGCATGGAGGTTAATAACGCCGGTGGTAGTCGTGCCGCGGCCGAGATTGTGGAGCGGGCTACGGGCTGCTCGAGATGAAGGCTGGCTCAACAAATAGGACATTCACCGCAGTAGCCTGCAAACTGGAATGAACCCCGGCTGGCAAGCTTTCCGATTGCAACGGTAAAAAACCAGGCTGACGCGTCGTGGATGATCGCGTATCTTCAGCGACAGTATGAGCTAGGGGCCAAATTCCAGTTTGACGCATAGCAGAGAGACAGCTCTAGGTGTGAGACTGGAGCAGGGGGAGGGGCGTCTTGCTGACTGGAGCTAACTGAAGATCGCTTTGCCAAGTCCAATGCCGAGTGTACGTTGGTAGCCGCGTTGTCCGGCCGCCCGCTTCAATTTGAAAGCGCAGCCAACCAGGTCAGGTTTTTGACGCGGTTTTCGAGTTGCCCGATCAAGAAAATCCTATTCTGCGGATTGACGTCCAAGCGTTCGCGGGTAGTTGGCAAATGTGAATGGGTTGCGCCGCACATATGCTCTCGTGGATGGCTGTCCTGTGATATACATGGCGACTTCGGGCGGTGATCAGCGAATGCTGCGGGCGCAGGAGCGTGCAACTGTCTGGTGCTGTTGGTGTGGAACCGGTGACGTCGCTGGTAGGCCGGCAGGAATTGCGAGATTGAATTTTGTGGAAATCAAGATTGATGATTTGAAAGGCGCGGAGATTCGAGCGCTTCTGGCAGAGCATTTAGAATGCATGTACAGGGTCTCGCCGCCGGAAAGTGTTCACGCCTTGGGCGTCACGGCACTTTGCCAGCCGGAAATCACGTTCTGGAGCATCTGGATAGGTCCAGCACTTGCTGGCTGTGGGGCATTAAAGAAGTTAAGTGAGGATCACGGAGAGGTCAAGTCTATGCGGACTGCAACTGCCCTACTCGAAAAAGGCGTCGCATCAATGCTTCTGCATCATCTCATTGACGAGGCCAAGGCTCGTGGCTATCGCAGATTAAGCTTGGAAACCGGTTCGATGGACTATTTCTTGCCGGCTCGCAATCTGTATGAGAAGTTTGGTTTTACGGTCTGCGGCCCCTTTGGCGGCTACAAAGCCGACCCAAATAGTACGTTCATGTCTCTATCTCTGGATGCAGCCTAAAGTCGAGAATCTGGTTCATGAGGCGTGTCTGCTGGTATCGGTTTTTCAATGTGGCGACAGTGCGCGGTCATCTATACCCATCTGACCCTGCTGATGCTTGCCACTATGAAGTTTACAGATTGTTGTCGGTTTCATAGGGGGGGGAGGTTGCGCAGGTGTGTTTTCTGGTAGCCGATTCTCTTGCCAAAAAGTTGATTGATTTCTATCGGACCAAATGGGGATGAACTAAAGCATATGAAGCTCGCATTTTTTATATTGACTTTTCTGCTCTCTTCAGCGGCTTATCCTGAGATTAAGACGGCAGATATTTTGGGCTATACGATCGAGTATGAAACCCTTGGGTCGGGGGAAGAGGTTATCCTCATGGAAGCCGGGGGTGGAGGGGGGTTGGTCGATTGGGGAGGCATTCCCGAGGTCCTAGCAAAGTCCGCCACAATCATTCGGTACTCGCGGGTCGGCAATGGCAACTCTAGTAGGCCGAATACTCTGTTCGTGGTTGAGGACTATGCCAATCATTTAAAGGCTCTGCTAAATTATATTGGTGTTGAAAAGATAATCCCCGTCGCACATTCCTACGGTGGCAGTGTTGCGAGGGTGTTCGCGGCTGAGTATCCGGAGCGGGTGGAGGGCCTTTTACTTGTCGATGCCTCATCTGAACATGATGTGGATATTGTGAGGTCTATCGATCCTGAACTAGGAAACAAGGAAATTGAAGCGATTAAGTTGGCGGACATCAAAGGCGGAAAAAACTATCACATTGTTGATTTTTGGGCAAAATTTCCACTGCCTGACTTCCCTGAGATAAAAGATATCCCAGTTACCGTGATTGCAAGCGTAAAGCGCTATGAGTCCCCGGATAACCTTTTCCACTCCGACAAAGGCAGGGCTATGTGGGGGGAACTATGGACAAAGTGGGCAGAGGCTTTCCCGCAAGGCAAGGCCGTTCTAACAGAAAATAGCTACCATCTGGTTCCCAACGAAGAACCTGAGCTGGTTATCAAAGAGGCATTGGAGCTGCTCAGGAAGGTCCGCGCCCACAAGGCGCGCAATTTGGTGCCGCAAAGAGGCAGAGAGCAGCCTGGCGGTGGAGGGCATAATGGAATTTATGCAGCAACATCAAGTAAGGGATAGCGCGACTCTTCTTTTTAAGAAGTGGAAGTCAGTTATTGAGTCTGAAGTGCCGAATTCAAGAGTTGAACATATCGGTTCAACAGCAATAAATGGTGCAATAACCAAAGGAGATGTAGATCTCTACGTCGAGGTCCCCCCTGAATGTCATGAGGAAGCGGTGGAAATTCTTGAAAACTTAGGGTTCAGGGTCAAGCAGGATACGCACAGGGATAGAGATCTTTGCATGCTGGAAAGTGCAGATTGTATAGCTCTGGCACTGCAGGTGGTAGCGCGTGGGTCAAAATATGAGTTCTTCGTGAAATTCAGAGACGCGCTCAACGCCGATGAAGGCTTGGTTGAGCGGTATAACGCTGTGAAAGTAAGTTGCGCAGGTTGTTCAGTGGAAGAATATAGGCGCAAAAAGTCGGTTTTCATAAACCACGTGCTATCAGTTCTCTAGTAGGTGTAGCCTGTGGAGGCGGCTTGTCTTTGCTATCGAAATATTCCGCAGATAAAGACATTGGAGTGAGGAATAATAATGCGTGGGTATATAACTGTAGAT
>CAYNST010000194.1:0-4135 GCA_964399955.1 uncultured Cellvibrionaceae bacterium
TCCACCAGGTGGCATAGGTCGAGAACTTGTAGCCGCGGCGGTATTCGAACTTGTCCACCGCCTTCATCAGGCCGATATTGCCCTCCTGGATCAGGTCCAGGAACTGCAGGCCGCGGTTGGTGTACTTTTTGGCAATGGAGATAACCAGACGCAGGTTGGCTTCCACCATCTCCTTTTTGGCGCGGCGGGCACGGGCCTCGCCGATGGACATGCGACGGTTGATCTCTTTGATGGTGGCAAGGTCAATGCCCGCTTCTTCTTCAATGGCCGCCAGCTTGCGCTGCACGCGAATGATTTCATCGGACATGCCGCGCAGGGCGTCAGAGTAATCCCGCTTCTTCTTGACGATGGTGGGGATCCAGTCTTCGTTGGTCTCGTTGCCGGGGAATTCCTTGATGAAGGTCTTGCGCGGCATTTTGGCCAGACGGATGCACAGCACCATGGCTTCTTTTTCGCACTCGCGCACACGGGCCAGCACATCGCGGGCGCTGTTGTAGAGCGGGTCAAACTGGCGGGGCGGCAGTTTGAAGTACTTGAAGACCTCGCCCAGAAGCTCCTGCTGCTTGCCTACGGTCTTGCTGTCGCGGCCGTTTTTGGCAATGGCGGCTTCGGTTTTTTCCAGTTGCTCGCGCAGTTGAGTGAAGCGCTCGCGGGCAAACTCCGGGTCTATGCCGGAGTTGTTATCGTCGTCGTCATCGGCAACGGCGGTGTCGTCGTCATCGTCGTCGTCATTTTTGGCCTTGTTGGCGACGGGGGCGGCCACTTCCGGTACGACCGGCGCGGGGCTGGTGACGTTGTCGATCGGGTCCAGCCAGCCGCTGATCACATCGGACAGGCGGCGCTCGCCCTGCTCGACCAGGTCGTACTCATTGACGATGGTTTTGACCGCGCCGGGCCAGAAGGCAATGGCGTGCATCAGATCGCGCAGGCCTTCTTCGATGCGCTTGGCGATAACAATCTCGCCTTCGCGGGTGAGCAGTTCAACCGTGCCCATCTCGCGCATGTACATGCGCACCGGGTCTGTGGTGCGGCCAGCTTCTGTCTCTACGGCGGCCAGCGCAGCCGCAGCTTCGGCGGCGGCAATCTCATCCGTGTTGTCGCTGTCGTTCATCAACAGTTCATCGGCATCCGGCGCCACTTCGTACACGCGGATGCCCATGTCGTTGATCATCTGAATGATGTCTTCGACCTGATCCGGATCCGAAATATCGTCCGGCAGGTGATCGTTGACTTCATCGTAGGTGAGATAGCCTTGCTCGCGGCCGCGGTTGATCAAGTCTTTTATGCGAGACTGCTGTTGATCGCTCATTCAATTTCCTGTAAAACAGTGGAATCCGGGCGAAAAGCCCGCGATTATAGCGATTTATGGACTCTCGATCCATAAATTCAAGGTTAGTGCCCGCTTTTTCTTCATTTTTGCTGCTGCGGCTTTATTGTGTTTTGCACCTTGGATGCCAGCAATTGTCGCAGGCGAGCCTTCTGCTCTGACGATAAAGTCGTGAGGCTGGCCAGTTCTGTCAGCTCCCTTTTCTGCAGTTTTGAAGCGGCTTCCTGCCGAATGCGCGCCAAGGCGTCGCGCAGCTCCTGCTGGGCATTGTAGTTGGCGGCCTTCCTGGCGCTACCCAAAAATTGACTGGCAACCAGCGCTGTTAGTTCCTTCTGCTCGTCCAGCCCGTACTGCCCCCCCCAATAGCCCAGAATGCTGTGAAAGCTTGCCTGGGGGCGTCCCTGCAGGTAGCTGATCAGCCGTTGCAGGCGGTCCAGGTCGGCGTCGCCCTGGTTGTCCGGCAACTGTGTGTTTGCCTCCCCGGCCAGCAGCTCCGGGCTTTCCAGCAGCAGGCAGGTGGCCATGCGTGCCGGGTTCATCAGCGTGCGCCGGGCAAGGCCCTGGGGAGCGTTGCCGGAAGGCGCTGCGGCGCGGCCGGCCGGCCGCCAAGTGCCGGGTGGGCGCCGCTCTGCAGTTGGGCGATCAGCCTGTGGCGCGGGCTCGGGTTCATTGAACCTGACCGGCTCCTTCACCAGCTCTTGCAGGGTGTCCTGCCCCAGCCCGGTACGCTCGGCCAGGTCGCGAAACATCAGCTCCCGGTAAACCCCGCCCGGCAGGCGGTGCAGCAGGGGCGCGGCCAGTTTGCTCATGCGTGCCCGGCCGTCCATGTTGCGCAGGTCCAAGCCTTCCGCAACCGCCTCAAAGAAAAACTCTTCCAGGGGTACGGCGTTGTGGATCTGGCTGGCAAAGCGCTCGTTGCCAATCTGGCGCACCAGCGAATCCGGGTCCTGCCCCTCTGGCAAAAACAAAAAGCGTATCTGCCGGCCGTCTTTCATCTCTGGCAGGGCATTCTCCAGCGCCCGCTTGGCCGCCTTGCGTCCGGCGTTGTCGCCATCAAAACAGAACACCACCTCACTGGTGTGCTTGAAGGCCAGTTGCAGGTGCGCCTCGCCGCAAGCGGTGCCCAGGGTGGCTACGGCGTTGGATATGCCGTACTGCGCCAGGGCAATCACATCCATGTAGCCTTCCACTACTACCAGGCGCTCCAGCGTGCGGTTGGCCTGGCGCGCCTGATAAAGGCCATACAACTCCCGGCCCTTTTGGAATACTGCGGTCTCCGGAGAGTTCAAATACTTGGGGCCGCTGCCGCGCTTGTTGTCTTGCCCGGCCGAGGCACTGCTGTCTGCCAGAATGCGACCGCCAAAGCCGATGGTGCGCCCCCGCACATCCAGAATGGGGAACATGATGCGATGGCGAAAGCGGTCGTAACGTTTCTGGTTGGACTCGTTGTGAATGACCAGTCCGCTGGCTTCCAGCAGGGCGCGGTCTTCTTCATTGGAGCCCAGGCGGGTCAGCAGGCTGTCCCAGCCGGGTGGCGCGTAACCCAGGTTAAAGGCTTTGGCCACGGCGCCGGTCAAACCCCGCTCCTTGAGATAGGTGACCGCTTCTTTGCTGCCCGGGTGGTTTTTAAGTTGGTCCTGGTAAAACTCCTGCGCCTTCAGCAAGATGCTGTACAGGTTGTCCTGCCGCCGATTGGGCGGGGGGGCGTCGTCCGCCCGGTCGCGTGGCACATCCAGGCCCTGGGCCCGCGCCATTTGTTCCACCGCATCCACAAAGCCCAGGCGGTCGTGCTCGATAACAAAGCTGAGCGCGGTGCCGGTGGCGCCACAACCAAAGCAGTAATAAAACTGTTTGTCCGGGCTTACGGTGAAAGAAGGGGTTTTTTCTTTGTGAAAGGGGCAGCAGGCGACAAAGTTTTTACCGGCTTTTTTCAGTTTGACGCGGCTGTCGATGACATCAACAATATCGACGCGGTTGAGCAGGTCGTCAATGAAATGCTGGGGAATACGGTTTGTCGCCATAGCTCACACACCTTTGAACATTGCTATGACAAAGTTTGACGGCCACTACTAAGTGCAGACCGTAACGGTTCAGTGGGCGTCAACATTTGTCCAGTACAAGGCAAAAAACTGTGCGTTTACGCGGGTACAGATTGCGCAATTCCCGTTCCTGACAGGAGGGGGACCATTTTTTACGCAGCTATGGGCAAATCCGGGCGTGAGCTGAATAGTTACGTCTGGAGGGGCTAAGACTGGTTCAGTTGTGCCTTCACCAGTTGGCTGACGCGCCCCATGTCTGCGCGGCCCTGCACCTTGGGCTTGAGTTCGGCCATCAGCTTGCCCATATCGGCCATGTTGCTGGCGCCCGAGCTTGCGGCGGCTTCGGCGACCAGGCTTTGCAGCGCTTCGTCGTCGAGCGGTTGCGGCAGAAACTCACGGATAACGCTCATCTCAAAGCGCTCCTGCTCGGCCAGTTCGGGGCGTTCGGCCTTGTCGTACTGCTCGGCAGAATCCTTGCGCTGTTTGAGCATCTTGTCCATCACCGCCAACACGCGGGTATCGTCAAGTTCAACCCGCTCGTCAATCTCAATGCGCTGGAACTCTGCCGAGATCATGCGCAAAACGCCCAGGCGCTCTTTTTGCCGGGCGCGCATGGCGTCTTTGATGGATTCCAGAACGGTCTGTTTAAGCGGGCTGGCCATGCAGTACCTTAAGCGCGGAGCGGATCAAAGAAGCGGGGCAGGCAACTACTAGTACATGCGCTGAAATTTACGGTTCTCGCGAGACAACTTCTTGGCGTGACGCTTAA
>CAYNST010000195.1:0-4111 GCA_964399955.1 uncultured Cellvibrionaceae bacterium
GGCCCGGCGGATTGGTCCGGCTGCTTTGCAAGTGCGCACAGCTCAAGGCATTGGAGGGACGACAGTGGATGGATGGGCGTTTGTTGCGGCCGGCGCCGTTGTAGCCATCGCGGCGACCGGGTTAATGGTGGGCCAGGCCGGTGAAAATGCCCGGGCTGAACGGCTTCTTTCCACTTTGGGTGCCAATGCGGACAAACCCGCCAGGGTGCGTGTTGACTTCCAGTCGTTTGACACGCTTCCCGCACCGGTTGCGCGCTATTTCAGACGCGTATTGACGGACGGGCAGCGCGCCATCCGGCAGCTGACCATGCAGCAGACGGGCGTACTGCGAACCAGCACCCGCTCTGACTCCTGGTCGTCATTCAGTGCCGTTCAGCGGGTGGTGCCGGCGTCAACCGGATTCATTTGGAATGCCAGGGTCAGGATGCCGTTGGGCACTCACGTTCGCGTGTTGGACAGCTTTGCCAATGGCGTGGGCAGGGGTCGCGTAAGTCTGTTATCTGCCATTCCGGTTGCTGCGAAGCAGGGAGGGGCGGAGCTGAATTCAGGTGCTCTGCACCGCTACCTGGCGGAGGCCGTCTGGTCACCTACAGCGTTGCTGCCCCAGTTCGGCGTGAAATGGACCGCAATTGATGATTACTCTGCTTTGGCTAGTTTGAGTACACGCGGCCTATACGTGGCGTTGGTATTCAGCTTCAACGACGCAGGCGAGGTGACAGGCATCTTCAGCCCTGGCCGGTTCGGCCAGTTTGACGACGGTTATCGGCAGGCGCCCTGGGAAGGGCACTTTCGCGATTATCAGCAGGTTGCGGGTATGTGGGTGCCGCAATACGGTGAGGTGGGTTGGCACGTGGATGGGAAGCTGGAGTTGGTTTGGAAAGGACGCGTGATTGAAGCACACTATGAGTTATTTGAGTGAGAATGGAGCAGTAGGAGGTGGTGGACTTGAATGTAAGATTTGAGCATGCCAAACCCGCAGACGCGGAGGTTATTGCATGCATGGTTTCCAGGCTGACCGGTGAGATAACAGCGCGGACCTCGTCCAGGTTGTTCAATATATCTGAGGGTGAAACGGCAGACCGCTGTCGTGCCCTTTTGCAGGCCCGGCATTACGCTGCAATACTGGCCTACGCTGAACAACGCCCAATAGCGGTTGCTACCTTCACCGAAACCTATGCGCTGTATGCAGGTGGGACGATCGGACTGGTGCAGGAGTTTTACGTAGAGCCGGAATTCCGGGCGAAAGGAGTGGGCACCCGGTTAATCAAGGAAATCCGCGAGTACGGCGGTAAGAGTGGGTGGGCGTGCATGGAACTTACCACGCCGCCACTTCCGGAGTTTGCTCAAACGCTGGAGTTTTATCAGGCGAATGGTTTGTCACCGGTTGGCGGCCGCAAAATGCGGCAGTATTTATGAGGCTTTGCCAAACTAACCTTTTGTGAAATCAGCCCAGCGCCCGCCCACCCAGGCGAGCGCAGGGTTGGCACTATTTCAACACCGGCCCCAGATTTATCAGCTGAGTCTCGCCGCTGTTGTCATCGACGCCGTCATTGTCGTTGACGATCAGCATCGTGCCATCCGCCAGCAGCGCCAAACCTTCTATCTTCTCCGGTACCAGACCGCCGCTGGCCTGCAGCGCCGGGATCAAGTCTGCCGCCAGGTGTTTGGTGACCGGTTTGCCGTCCGTCAGCCCGCTGGTATCAAAAGTGTAAAGCCGCTTGATGGCCGCGTCGGGGCCGCTTTGATTGTCGCGCTCTATAACTGCGAAGCGGCCATCGCCAAGCGATGTGAGGTCGGAAAGCCCCACCCAGCCGCCATTGGCGGATTCCACTGCGTCCAATGGGTAGCAGAGAAAGCTCCAGCTTTGTTTTGCCAGATCGTAAACGCCGATGTGAACGTGTTTATCGTCGGCCCAGGCGCGCTGGAAGGCCACGTACAGAGAGCCGTTGTATTCGGCTACGCCTTCAAAGCCAAAACGCAGCTGCTTGGCATTGACCTCGTCAGGCAAGGAGATCACGTGCTCAATCACGCCTTGTAGGTCGGTTTTAATGATCCAATTCATGCTGTTGATGGGCTGACTGACCTCGCCCATGGTGCCCGCGCCTTCGGACGCAATCCAGAAGCCGCCGTCGCTGGCCACCGCAATGCCTTCCGGGTCCAGGTTGACGGTATGATCATCGTTGATCAGGGCGCGCAGGTCCGCCTCGTCAAACACACTCGCACGGCTGGCATCATCGGCGGCCACAGTCGGGTCCGCCAGCGGTTCGACGGGATAGGCCGCGAGAACGCCGTTGGCATCGCGAATGCGAATTTCCTGGGTCAGGCGCGCGGGCCGCTCACTCACGTTCAGCTCAAAAATGCGGCTTTGCTGATAGGCGCTGTCTTCAATTGCATAAACCCGGTGCGGGTGCAAAGGGTCTGCAGCCAAACCCGACAAGGCGCTCCACGGAATGGGGGAGCCGTCCCATCGGTCGTCGGAAACTATGGTGGGGTAGTCGGCTTTGCCGGTGGCGTAACGGTAGATATTGAGCGAGCCGCGAAAGCCGTCTTCACGGCTGTCGGCTTCGCTGGCAACCACCAGCAAATTGCGCGATGGAATGGCGTGCGCGCCTTCTGGGCTTAGGGCAGTGGGTAAGGCTTGTCGAAAAACCGGTTTGGTTGGGTCCGCCAGGTCATAAACAAACACCAGGCTCGCCCGCTCGGCGTTTACAAACAAGTAGCGCCGGTTGCCAAAGACCGCCACATCGACGTTTTCCGGCTCTACCCCTTTGTTGCCGGAGCGGCTGTCGGGGTAGTGGCCCAGGCGGGTGGCCAGTTGATCAAGCTCGTTGCCGGAACTGTAAACCACGTCACCCTGCATATTGAAGATTGTAAAGCCGCGGCTGCCGCCATCCAGGTCGCCCTCGTCGGCTGTAACAAAATACGCTTCGTTGATCCAGGCTACGCCATCCGGCTCACGCTTTAGCCCGTCAAGGGCTTCGCTTTGATCGATCAGAGCCGGGGTTTCTTCAGTGATGTCGATGCCGGTCAGGTTAACTTCACCGGCAGAAAAATGATTGACGATGCTGCCGTCGCTCAAGTCCACGATCACCAAATGGTTGTTTTCCTGCAGGGTGATGACCGCCAGGTTGTTGCTGTTGATATCCACATACTCCGGCTCGGGGTCACCGGGGAAGAGGGTCGCCAGGCCGGTCAGGTCCACGTCCCGCGTGGCCCAGCTCTCTGGCTCACCTACAAGATCCACTATCACCAGCTTGCCGGCCGGCGCTTGCGGCGGGGCGCCATCGCCCAGTTCTTCGTCGCGCTCATTTTCAATAACAACGGCGGCGTATTGTCCGTCGGGGCTGACGGCGACGGAGTCCGGCTGACCGCCAAGCGCCAGCGTGGCAACAATGGTTTGGCTAGCTATGTCTACCACCACCAGGTCACCGGAGACGTCTACATAATCCGCCGAGGTGTCCACGCCAACCAGTGCGTAGCCACCCTTCACGGCCACGGAGGTGGGCTCCCCGTCCAGGGCCAGAGTACCCGTGGCAACGGGGGCGGTCGGGTCTTGGATATCAACAAAACCCATTTGATTGCCGGGGCTGTCGGTGTAAATCAGGGTCTCGCCGTCGATGCTGGCAGCCACTATCTCGGCTGCGGTCTCCGCATCGGTGTTGCAGTGGTCGTCCTGTTGCAGGCACACCGGCAGGGTGGCAATGCGATTGAAACTCTTATCAGCATTGGGGGCGCTGGCCGCGCAGAGATAGGCGTCGGCGGACACCTCGTCGGCGCTCAAAATACCGTCACCGTTGATATCCTTGCCGGATCTGATCTGCAAGCCGCCGTTAAAGCACATGCTGTTGCCGGCGCCAAGAGACACCTGCGCCACCAGGCTGGTCAAACCCTCCAGCCCATTGGCTCCGTCAGCGCCGGGCAGGCCGGGACTGCCATCCAGGCCGTCGGTTGCGTCACAGCCAAACAATACCAGAGGTACACACACAGCAAGGGCCTGCGCCAGCGCTCTACGCTTGAAGATCATAAATTGTCCGTCCATTGTCGGTTAGCTTTAGGGCGTTTCAAACAAACTGCCGGCATGCTAAGCCGGCAAACTTGCAGAAATATGACA
>CAYNST010000196.1:0-4098 GCA_964399955.1 uncultured Cellvibrionaceae bacterium
CTAGGCGGGATCAAATACGGCCACCCGACAGGGCCATACTTGCGCAGGGTTACACGCAAGCCGCTGTCCGGCACATCCCCGGAAGTGCGACGCCCTGGGTCTCAGGGCCATGACCCGCGCATTGAAACCCCTGTTCCTGGCCGTTGACACTAAACCCAATACACTGCCCGTGCGTAAGCGAGCAGGGTTTCTTTGCCAGTCAAAGGGCAGACCTTTGGTGGCGGACCGGCCTGCGGCTGTACCGATATAACTTCATTCGCGCAACGGCATACGTTAATATCGGGCGTAACAACCCAAGTCAACCAAGTGGGGTATCTGTGAGAAAAGGAATAGTTTTGGCCGGTGGCAGTGGCACGCGGTTGTATCCATTAACTCAGGTGGTGAGTAAGCAGCTGATGCCTGTTTACGACAAGCCGATGATTTACTACCCCCTCTGTACCCTGATGCAGGCGGGCATCCGGGATATTCTTATCATCACTACGCCGCTGGAGCGTGAGCGCTTTGAGGCGCTGCTGGGTGACGGTAAACAGTTTGGTATCTCCATCTCCTATGCGGTGCAGCCAAAGCCCGAGGGCCTGGCACAGGCGTTTATCATCGGCGAGCAGTTTTTAGACGGCAGCAGCGCGGCGCTGGTGCTGGGCGACAACCTGTTTTACGGCCACGACCTGCTCAAATGCCTGAAAAGTGCGTCTCAACAAACCCAGGGTGGTACGGTGTTTGGCTACCATGTGGCCAACCCCCGGGCATACGGGGTGGTGGAGTTTGATGACGATGGCAAGGTGCTGTCCATTGAGGAAAAACCAAGTCAGCCCAAATCCAATTACGCGGTGCCGGGCATTTATTTTTTTGATGAGAAAGTGGTGGAGTACGCCAAGGCGGTCAAACCGTCACCGCGCGGTGAGCTGGAAATCATTGATGTGATCAACCAATACCTTTTGCACGGCACCCTGAAGGTGGAAGTCATGGGCCGGGGCACCGCCTGGCTGGACACCGGCACCCACGACGACCTGCTGGCCGCGGCGCAGTTCATTGCCACGCTGGACAAACGCCAGGGTTTGAAAGTGAACTGCCCGGAAGAAGTGGCCTACCGCAACGGCTGGATAGACGCGGCCAAATTGCGCGACATTGCTCAGCCCCTGCGCAAGAGCGGCTATGGGGAATATTTACTCAGATTATTGGACGGTCGGGTTTTTTGATGAAATTCATAGAGACGGATATCCCGGAGGTAAAAATCCTGGAACCTGCAGTATTTGGCGATGAGCGCGGCTTCTTCATGGAGACTTTCCGCGCCGACGAGTTTGCAATGAACACCGGCGCCCAGCCGTTTGTGCAGGATAATCACAGCAAATCCGCCAAGGGTATATTGCGCGGGCTGCACTACCAGCTGGAGCAGGCCCAGGGCAAGCTGGTGCGTGTGGTCAGCGGGGCGGTGTTTGATGTGGCGGTGGATATGCGCCAGTCCTCTGCCACCTTCGGCCGGTGGGTTGGGGTGGAGTTATCTGCCGAGAACAAGCGCCAGCTGTGGGTGCCACCGGGCTTTGCCCACGGGTTTTACGTTTTGAGTGACGCTGCAGAATTCGTCTATAAGTGTACGGATTATTACCACCCTCAGTCCGAAGCCAGCCTGAAATGGGATGACCCGCAGGTGGGCATTGTCTGGCCAACCCATGGCTCCCTGCCGCAACTATCGCAAAAAGACGCGCAGGGGTTCAGCTTTGCCGATGCCCCCAAATTTGCCTGAAGGACGCTGCCATGAAAATTCTCATCACCGGTAAGGGTGGACAACTGGCGTGGGAGTTGGCGCAGTCGGCGCCCAGCCACTTTGATGTGACGGTATTGGGCCGCGCAGAGCTTGATATTGCCAACGCAGCGGCCGTGGTGCACGAGGTGGCGGAGCTGAAGCCGGACGTCATCATCAACGCCGCCGCTTATACCGGGGTGGACAAGGCAGAGAGTGAGCTGGACCAAGCCTACGCCTGCAATGAGTTTGGCCCCCGTCTGTTGGCCGAGGCCTGCGAAGGCATTGGCGCGCGCTTGGTGCATGTATCTACAGATTTTGTCTTTGACGGCACACAAACTGCCCCTTACAAGCCGGCAGACCGCACTCATCCGCTGGGCGTATACGGCGCATCCAAGCTGGCTGGTGAGCGCGCGGTATTGGCGCAGTTGCCGCAGGCCGCGTTGGTGCTGCGCACGGCCTGGGTTTATTCCACCCATGGCAACAACTTTGTCAAAACCATGCTGCGCCTGATGAGCGAAAAACCGCAGTTGAATGTAGTTTGCGACCAGATTGGCACGCCCACCTGGGCGCGTGGCCTGGCCGGCTGCATCTGGCGGGCTGTAGAAACGCCCGGCACCGTCGGCGTCCTGCACTGGACAGACGCAGGCGTGGCCTCCTGGTACGATTTTGCCGTTGCCATCCAGGAGTTGGCGTTGGAGCGGGGCCTGCTGGACCGGGCCATTCCCGTGCGGCCCATTCCCAGTTCCGCCTACCCGACGCCTGCAGCGCGCCCGGCCTTTTCCGTGCTGGACAAAAGCCAAACAGAGGCTGCCCTGGCGCTGCAAACGGTGCATTGGCGCAGCCAGCTGGCGGCCATGCTGGACGAGCTTAGAGCTTTGTAACTATTCGGCTCACGCCCATATTCGCGCATAGCTGCTAAAAAAAGTGGTCCACATCCTGTCTGGAGCAGGGTGGAATGCCTAAATGAAAAATAAAAGTCAAGAAGCTTGGGGTAAGCACGCGTTCAGCGCAGAAGGACGCCGCATGCTGCGCCAACAGCCTATTTCACACCATCAAATTACGGTTACATAAAATGAGTCATCAACTACTGGTTACCGGCGGCGCAGGGTTTATCGGCGCCAATTTTGTTCACTACTGGCTGCAGCAACACGCGGCAGACAAGGTTGTGGTGCTGGATGCATTGACCTACGCCGGCAATCAGGACAACCTGGCAGGCCTGCCGGAAGACGGCCGCTTTGTTTTTGTGCACGGCGATATTTGTGATGGCGATCTGGTAGAAAAACTGCTGCGCGAGCACCAAATAGACATGCTGGTGCATTTTGCCGCAGAGTCCCATGTTGACCGCTCCATCACCGGCCCGGACGCTTTCATACAAACCAACATCATTGGCACCTACAGCTTGCTGAAAGCCGCCAAGCGGGTTTGGCTGGACGGCGCGGGCGGGCCGCTCCCGCATCGCTTTCACCATGTATCCACGGACGAAGTCTACGGCACCTTGAGCCCTACAGACCCAGCGTTCACCGAGGAGACCGCCTATGCGCCCAACTCGCCCTATTCGGCCAGCAAGGCGGCCTCGGATCATCTTGTGCGTGCCTATCACCACACCTATGGCCTGCAGGTAACCACCAGCAACTGCTCCAACAACTACGGGCCGTTTCACTTCCCGGAGAAACTGATCCCGCTGGTTATCACCAATATTTTGCACGACAAACCGCTGCCAATTTATGGCGACGGGCAGCAGATTCGTGACTGGTTGTACGTGGAGGACCACGCTCGCGGAATAGATTTGGTATTGCACAAGGGGCAGGTGGGCGAGAACTACAATATTGGCGGCCACAACGAGTGGGCCAATATTGATATTGTGAAACTCATCTGCCAGTTAATGCAGGAGACTTTTGCCGAGAACCCCGAGTGGGCCAAAAAATACCCGCAAGCCAAAGCCGCTGCCGCAGGCAAGGTTGAAAGCTTGATCACCTTCGTCAAGGACCGTCCGGGTCATGACCGGCGCTACGCCATTGACGCCACCAAGACCGGCCGCGAGTTGGGCTACCAGCCGCAGGAATCCTTTGAAACCGGTATTCGCAAAACCGTGCAGTGGTATCTGCACAACGACGCCTGGTGGCAGCGGGTAATGAACGGCTCCTACCGGGAGTGGATAGAGCAGCAGTACAAATAAACGTAACTGTCCAGCTCACGCCCGAATTCGCGCATAGCTGCGTTAAAAAATGGTCGTTTACCGATGTAAACTCACATTTTTCGCCTTGCTCTGCACAAATTCTGACGCAATCTGAACAGTCACGGTAGGAGCTGAATGGTTATAACGCCGAGTAACTGTCCAGCTCACGCCCGAATTTGCG
>CAYNST010000197.1:0-3950 GCA_964399955.1 uncultured Cellvibrionaceae bacterium
ACTTTGAAGGCATCAAAGTAGTCCAGCACCCGGCGGTAGCTGGACAGGTACTGGTGGGGGTCCCGAGTGGCGAGCTCGCCTTCGGTCATTTCCTGGTCCAGGGTGTAGCCGCGGTGGGCCTCATCCACGATGATGCAGTCAAATTGGTCCACCGGCGGTGGGTTGTCCGACATGAAAATGCGTTTGACCATGGCCTGCACGGTAGCCACCTGCACACGGGTCTCCGCTTGGGCGGCCATGTCGCCCAGCTCGGCAATGTTGTAGATCTGGGCAAGGGTTTGATTTTGCTTCAGCGGCGCCTCGTGAAAGACGTCCTGCGCCTGATTGCCCAGGGCGGTGCGGTCCACCAAAAACAGAATGCGTTTGAAGCGTTCGCTATCCAATAAGCGATACATCAAACCCAGAATGGTGCGCGTTTTACCGGTGCCGGTGGCCATGGCCAACAGGCAGTGACGGCGGTTTTGCGAAAGTGCCTGCTCTACGGCAACAATGGCTTGTTCCTGATAATCCCGCAGCTTTAGGTAGGCAAACCCCTCCTGCTTGAGTTTGGCTTCCGCTTCCTTTTTGCTGCGCTTGAGTTTGTCCAAGAGGCCTGCAGGGGTGTGAAACTGTTGCAGGGCGTGGGCGGTATTACAGGGCTCACGCACATCGCGAAACCAAGTGCCGGATTGCTCCGCCAGCTGTGGCACAAACGGCCGGCCATTGCAGGAGTAAACAAAGGGCACATGGTAGTGACCGTCCTGCTCATCCGGCCAGGCAACCGTGCGCCCGGCTTCCGCCCACGCGCTTTGCAGTGGCGGTTCAGCGCAAAACCCACGGGCGTAGCGTTCCGCTTGGGCAATCTTGCCGGCAACGTTGGTGTTTTCCTTTTTGGCCTCCACTACGGCCACCGGCACCAAACCACAAAAGAGCATGTAATCGGCTTTGCCTTTTTTGCCCTGCAACTGGGTTGGCCACTCGGCAATGGCTTTGTTAACGCCTTTTTCCGGCCGAGCGCCCTTCAGGTAGGTCAATTCCTGGGTGTCCGCCAACCAGCCCGCTTCCATCAGTTGTTGATCAATCAGAATGCGGGTGAGCTCTTCATTCAATGTCAGGCACTGGGTGGCTTTTTGTGTCCTTTGCGCAACGTCATTGCGCTGTTGCTGCGCGGTTTGCTGGCGTTGGGTATCTTCCTGGGCCAGTTGCCGTTGCAGCGCCGCAATCTTTTGTTCAAAAGCCTGCTGCTGACTGGCCAACAGTTGCTCTTGAAGGTTCACCTGTTCGGCATGGTGGCGCGCTTCCTGGTCCATGGCCTCCGCAAGCTCGGCGTATTCTTCTTTCTCTTTGGCGGTCAGCTCGGCCAGCTGTTGCTGAGCGTCCCGCTCTTCACTGGCGTGGGACAACTGCGATTTGAGCTGCTCTATCTGCGTTTGCAGTGCGCGCAGCTGGGCGCTGGGGTCTGGCGGCGCTAAAAATGGCCCTGCTTTGAAGGCGGTGAGCTGTTTGCCAAAAACCTGGTGGTACCAAACCGCCAGGGCGCGGGCCACCTTCAAGCCGTCCAAAGCTTCTTTGTGCGCCGTGTGGAACTGGTGAGTGGCGCGGTTGCCTTCAATGCGTAAGGTATGAAACAGCTCACGGATTTGCGGGTCCAGGCGAATCTCACGGTTCAGGCGGTGCAGCAGTTCGGATTGGCTGGTTTGCTGGTCAAACTCCAGCCCGGTGCGGCTGGCAAGGTCCTGCGCCAGCGCCTCGCCAAACTGGCGCAGCTTGATCAAACAGGCGTTGGGGTCGCTGGCGAAGGCGCGCTCGGCACTGCTGGCCAGTTGAAAGAAGATTGCCTCGTGCTCTTGCATGAACGCGAAGTTGCTTTGCACAGCATCTGGGCTTTCGGTCATGATTCCCTCTGACTCTATTCTTATTAGCTCAAGCGCCGGGCGCCTGTGGGGCGTAGCGGGGGTGGAGCCCCGCATGAGCCTCAAGTATGGTCCAGGCGTCGTCTTCGCTCAAGCACTGAGCCCGCTCCTCTTATTCGGCCAGAAATCGCGGTTTTGTGTCTGGGCAACCCGTGTAGGCCTCTGCTTGTTATCTTTGCCTGCGATACCGGTGAGTTGCGACAAGTTTCCCCGTAAGGTCAGTCGCTGCCATGGAATAACAGGGCAGCTGCGTCTTTATTGATCTGCAGAGCACAGAGATGAGCAATTAGCGCGAGATTGTGGCCACTCGTGGTTAACCGCGCCGCGCTGAAAGAGGTAGAATCTGCGGGCCTCATCAACAATTTAGGAGAATAACTTGAGAATCAAATCCCTGATAAAACTGCCTCTTTTGGCTGCAAGCTTTATCTCTGTCTCCGTCTTGGCAAATAGCTTTAAACTCTCCAGTTCAGACATATCGCATGGCAAGGCGATGGGTTCTGCCCAGGAGTATAAGGGCTTTGGGTGTGACGGTGGCAACGCGTCTCCGCAGCTCTCTTGGCAGGGCGCGCCAGAGGGGACGAAAGCCTTCGCCGTGATGGTTCATGACCCGGACGCGCCGACCGGAAGCGGTTGGTGGCACTGGCAGCTTATAAATATCCCTAAGAATGTCACCGAGCTTGCCGCCGGCGCTGGGAACCCCAACAAAGACGGCAGCCCTGAAGGCAGCACCAGCGGCAGGAACGATTACGGTGAAGCGGGATTCGGTGGCGCTTGTCCGCCCGAGGGGAATGGAGTCCACAGGTACAGATTCACCGTGCACGCCCTATCGCAAAAGCTCGAGGTTCCGGACAATGCCTCGGCCGCGTTGATCGGTTATTTGGTGAATGCACATTCGTTAGGTTCGGACACCATTGAAGCGCTTTACGAGCGGAAATAAAGGAAAGTGTGATTATTCGGAATAGGCGCTATCGCAACTGATTTATTGGGCGCGGCGCAAAGGTTTACGCTCCGTCGTCCTACCCGTGCTGAGCATAAAAGACAGCAGTTGTGTAACCGTTTTCGATGCGGCAGCGGCGGTGACGCCACTGCCGGATGTCTATGTCAGCCGTTACACTGCAGTGAAAATGATGGCAGATTTCCAGCGTGACTTGGTGCTGACCAAGCACCCGTAGCCGTTGAGCGGGACGGACTTCTTCAGAGATTTCTTCAGTGAACCCAAAGATTTCTTCAGCCAGCCCTTGGCGGCGACTCTGCCGCCAGACAGCAGGCCCGACAGCAAATCTTTCATTGTTTTATTGCATTCTATGTTGGCCGCAATCATATCCTCTACGACACCAACGGTCTGGTCATTGAACGACGGCTTGTAGGCCTTGATGCTCGGGTCTTCGCCCAGAATAAGTGCAATCAGGAAATAAAGATCATCTTTCTCTTGGCTTGTTAGCATGGCTAGTTCCTTCTATGGCGTTGTGTAATTCGACGGGGGTAAATCCATTTGTCGACAGCATTAAAATTTGCTCTGACTGCGTGTCTTGAACTATGAAAGAAACGCATTCAAGGCCGGCGCAAGCAGAAAAAACCGAATAATCTGCACCTTTAGACTCCGAAATAGTGGGGGATTCAAGACTGTGAACCAATTCCTGCCGGGACCGCCTGAACCTTTGCTGGATGTTAGCTTCCAAGCCGGCGATCTCGGTAAGACCGAATAGATAGGCGGGATATTTGGACAAATCAAAATTATCAGGCAAGCTTTCCAGTTCTTTCGTGACGATGGCACCCGACAACGATTTATTGCCGTTGAAGATGAGCGCAGGGCCATCAGCAGAGTATACCTTTGCACCGTCAAACATGGACGTGGGCAGCTTCAAGCTGAAGTATGCGCTGTAGTGCACCGATGTGAGGGCGCCGCTTTCACTGGGGCGAATGCCCGCGCAGCCCACTAAAGATATGAGGCCAAGCCCCAGGATAAATCCTTTCACAAACCTGCTCTCCTTTGAATTTCAGCTCTTCAGACCTTAAGCGGCGACAATCATCAGCATTTGTTAGCAACTGGCTGCCAGA
>CAYNST010000198.1:0-3852 GCA_964399955.1 uncultured Cellvibrionaceae bacterium
GTTCAGCATATCCTTGAGCCCGGCAAAGGGATTGCTGGTGGCGGCCGCTTTTTTGGGCTCTGCCGTGCTGCCGTAGCGGATGAAGTTTTCGAATTTGCTGTGCTCTTCGTCGTGACAGTAGGTACACAGCAACTCCCAGTTGCTGCCGTCCGGCGGGTTGTCGCCGTGATCGTGGTTGATGTGGTGCACCTCCAGTTCGCGCAGGTTGGCGCGGGTGAATTCGCGGGTGCAGCGGCCGCAAATCCAGGGGTAGAGCTTCAGCGCCTGCTCCCGGTAGCCTTTTTCGCGCTGGGCAATATATTTGCGCTGCTCGGCGAGTATTCTGTCCACCTTGCTTCTGTCCGGCTTATCTGTGGACATGGTCCGCCTCCAATCCAGTAACTATGATTGCAGCCAAAAAGCGCCGCCTGTTCAGCTCATCCTAGAAGCTGCACAGGCGCGAATCAAGCGCTTAGTCAGCCCCGGCCCAAGATGGCATCAACTGTCAGGCCGGCTGTAGCGGCCCTGCAACGGCGTTTTCTTTTGCAAACGGGTCATTTTGCGCTCAAACCCTCGCAGTGGCGACCGTAAGGCCGTAAAATCTGGCCTCCCGCATCCGCAGCCCCTGCGCTTATTGCCACCTACCGAGACTTTCCTTTTGAGCAGCACCGAATTTTCCTCCCTTGCCCTGCATCCAGCCCTGCTGGAAAACCTCACCACCCTCAGCTATCACCAGATGACACCGGTGCAGGCGCAGAGCTTGCCGCCCATACTCGCAGGTCAGGATGTCATTGCGCAGGCAAAAACAGGATCCGGCAAGACTGCCGCCTTTGGCCTGGGTGTATTGCAGAAGATTCGGCCGAAGAGCTTTGCCGTGCAGGCGCTGATCCTCTGTCCAACCCGGGAGCTTGCAGACCAGGTGGCAGGCGAGCTGCGCAAGCTGGCCCGCGCGCTGCCCAATATCAAGATTCTGACGCTGTGCGGCGGCTCGCCCTTTGGCCCGCAGTTGGGCTCGCTGGAGCACGGTGCCCATATTGTGGTGGGTACGCCCGGGCGGGTTGACGAGCATCTGCGCAAGGGCTCACTGACGCTTGCGCAGGCAACCACCCTGGTGCTGGACGAAGCCGACCGCATGCTGGATATGGGCTTTCAGGATGTGCTGGACGCCATTGTTGGCTTTTTGCCGAAGGACCGCCAAAATCTGCTGTTCAGTGCCACCTTTCCCGAGCAGATTCAAAACATTGCCCGCCGCATCATGGCGCAGCCGGTGCGGGTAACCGTGGAGGAGCAACACGACGACCGCAGCATCGAGCAGCTCTTTTGCCCCATCAACAATCTGCCGCGCGAAGATGCCGTGCGCCTGTTGCTGCTGCATCACCGTCCGGATTCCGCCCTGGTATTCTGCAATACCAAAAAAGACGTCAAGGAGCTGGCCGGTCACCTCAACCGGTTTGGCCTTAACGCTTTGGCGCTGCACGGCGACCTGGAGCAGAAAGACCGAGACCTGACGCTGGTAATGTTTGCCAATAAAAGCGTTTCTATACTGGTTGCAACGGATGTGGCGGCGCGCGGTTTGGATATCGAGGCCGTGGATGTGGTCATCAACTACCACCTGGCGCGGGAAACTGCCGTGCACACGCATCGGGTAGGCCGCACCGGGCGGGCGGGTTTGAGTGGCAAGGCCATAACCCTGTATGACGACAAAGAAGGCTTTAAACTGGAGCGGTTGGCGGAGTTACTGCAGCAAGCCATAGTGCCCACACCCCTGCCGGATGCAAGCCTGCTGCACAAGCCGGGATTTAAGGCGCCCATGGCTACACTGCAAATTGACGGCGGCAAAAAGCAGAAGCTGCGGCGGGGTGATATTCTGGGCGCCCTGACCGTCAGCAACGGCTTGGCGGGGCAGGATGTGGGCAAGATACACCTGCAAGACCTGCGTGCTTATGTTGCCGTAAAACGCGCTTACGCCCATCAGGCGCTGGACCTTATCAACAACGGCAAACTCAAGGGCCGGCAATTTCGCGCACGCCTGGTGTGAAAGGGCCGGCTATGCTTGCAACTTCTGCGGTGCCAGCGCCGGTTGCTGCTGCACTGCGTATAGACTGGACTTTATTCGGCGGGTAGCCCTATGCAGGAAATGATGGAAAAACGCTCGTTTTTGTTGGTCCTGGCGCTGGTTACGCTGCTGTTCCTGTTTCTGATGAAGCCGTTTTTTGGTGTGATTTTTTGGGCGTGCGTCGTTGCGCTGATTTTTTATCCATTACATCTTCGTTTGCTGGCGCGCCTGCATCACCGCCCCAATACGGCGGCGCTGGTTTCGCTGCTGACGTGTGTCGTCATAGGGGTACTGCCCACCTTGTTTGTTTTAGGCTCCTTCGTCAAGGAAGGCGCGGGTTTGTATCAGCGCCTGCAAAGCGGCGAACTGGACCCGCGCGCCCTCTTTGACCAGTTAAGGCAGTCTTTTCCCGCCGCAGAGGCTATGCTTGCCCGCTACGATATAGACCTGAACAACCTGCGCGAACTCACTGCCGACGCGGCCATTGCCGGCAGCGGCTATGTTGCGGGCCACGCGATGAAGCTGGGCCAGGGCACGCTGCGCTTTTTCCTGAGCCTGGGCGTCATGCTCTACCTCGCATTTTTTCTGCTGCGGGACGGGCCAAGAATTGTTACGGCACTGGTGCGCGCGCTGCCCCTGGGTGACGAGCGGGAGCGTCTACTGTTTGCCAAGTTCGCAGAGGTTACCCGCGCAACCGTCAAAGGCAATTTGGTGGTGGCGGCCATTCAGGGCGCGCTGGGCGGCTTCATCTTCTGGGCGTTGGGCATTTCGGCCCCTGTGCTATGGGGCGTGGTGATGGCGGTGTTTTCGCTGGTGCCGGTAGTGGGTGCTGCCGCCATCTGGGCGCCGGCGGCCGTTTATCTGCTGGTCACTGGCAACTGGATTAGTGCGTTGATTCTTACAGGTTTTGGCGCGGGCGTGATTGGGCTGGTCGACAACATCGTGCGGCCCATTCTGGTTGGCCGGGACACCAAGCTGCCGGACTATATGGTACTGCTTTCAACCCTGGGCGGGTTTGCCCTGTTCGGCATCAGTGGGTTTGTCATCGGCCCGCTGATTGCAGCCCTGTTTGTGGTGCTGTGGGACATCTTTGCGCAAGAGTTCAGTGCCGAGGGTGTGGTTACGCTTGAGGACAACGAAGAAGCGCCCGTCCGCCCCCTGTGAGCGGCGGCGTTGGCATTGGCGCGGCAGCGTGTTGGTGCAGCCTGACACTCACCGGTGTGAGGCTGCCTCCACGCCGCGTTTAATCAGCAGAGTTACAGCGGACGTCATCCTCCACATGCTGGCCAGCTGACGCCTGCAGTGTGGCGGGTTCGCCGCGATCGGCCGACGAATCACTGTCCAACAGCCGTATTACCCGAATGATCAACGCAAACAGCAGGCTGCCAAACACAATCGGCGCCACCATCCCGCGCAGCAAACTCTGAGAGAGCATGTCAGTGTAATGCCATGCCCCAACCACTCCCAACAAGATCAACATCCACGAACGCATCAAACCTTCTCCTTGACCAGCGACGACGAAACCGGCGCGCACATTAACACGATAACGGCTTTACAACCATGCACCCCAGAATGGCCGCAAACGCTAACGCGCACAACAATGTGTCAACTAGCCGGACATTTTGTTGGCTTTACCACGGTCATTAACCCAATAGCAGCGCCTTTCGCAGGCGTATGCAGTAACTGTACCTACCCATCAAGATCGCGCTGATGCAGGCGTGGCCATAGCGCCAAAATTTCAATGCCTTGTTACAGCTTTGTACCTAGGGTCTGTTGACGTTTCCTCATCACCACTGCTGGAGGCCATTTTTTTGTCT
>CAYNST010000199.1:0-3761 GCA_964399955.1 uncultured Cellvibrionaceae bacterium
TAAATTTTACACCCGCGCCGTCGTCGAAACGCTTGCAAACGACTGGAACGCCAAACTGGTGCGAGCCGCCATGGGCGTGGAAGAAATGGGTGGTTATGTGACCAACCCGGAAACCAGCCTGACTCAGGTACGGGAAGTGGTGGATGCCGCCATCGACAACGACATGTACGTGATCATCGACTGGCATACGCATTACGCGCAGGATTACACGGCCAACGCTGTTGGTTTCTTCGAGCAGATGGCACGCGAGTATGGCGAGTTCAACAACGTAATCTATGAAATTTATAATGAGCCCACCTGCGCTTCTGATGCGGTGCGCTGTGGCTGGGAAGAAAAAACTTCCTGGGCAGAGATCAAGGCCTATGCGGAAGAAGTGATTGCGGCCATTCGTGCTATAGACAGCGACAACCTGATTATTGTTGGCACGCCCTATTATTCTCAGTTTGTTGATGAGGCATCTGAAGATCCGATTCTGGACACCAACGTGGCCTACACCCTGCATTTCTATGCAGGTTCACACAAACAGGATCTGAGAAATCGCGCCATAACCGCCATCAGAAATAACGTTCCTTTGTTTGTCACCGAATGGGGCACAGTGGACGCTGACGGCGATGGCGCAGTAGATGCAGCGGAATCTGACATTTGGCTGCAGTTCTTGTACGACAACAACATCAGCCACGCCAACTGGTCGCTCAGTGACAAGGAAGAAGGTGCATCAATCCTTAAGCCCGGTTCCATGGGCGAAAACGGCTGGACGGATGCCGACCTGACGGAGTCGGGCCTGTATGTCAAAGAAAAAATCATGAACTGGTAAAACAGGCGGGAACACCTGCCTGACAAGGCAGCGCGGTGGCTTCTGGGCCGGCGCGCTGCCTTTTGTGTTTCTGCAACATCAAAATGCGGTGCTGATTCTGCAGCTTGCACAATTTGCCTGAGGGTGGGGCGTTTCCGCTCCGGAGCGCCACACGGTATACTGCCATGCCCTATACTTCCAGAACGACAAACGTCCAATTGCACAAGGTAACGCTTTGAATAACTCCAGCAGTATCAATATTGGCCGAATGAATCGCCTGCAAGTGGTCAAGACCGTAGAATTTGGCGTGTATCTGGACGGTGGGCACCTGGACACCATACTCCTGCCCAAGCGCTATGCACCCGATAACTGTAAGCTGGGCGACTGGCTGGATGTGTTTTTGTACATGGATTCAGAAGATATGCTCATTGCCACCACCTTGACCCCCAAGGTTCAGGTGGGTGAATGTGCCTATTTGAAGGTGACCGATGTCAACCGTGCGGGGGCTTTTCTGGACTGGGGTTTGCCTAAGGACCTGTTGGTGCCTTTCAGCGAGCAGCACAGGCCGATGGAGGTGGGGCGCTCCTATGTAGTATGCGTGCTGCGCGACCCCAATGATGACCGCATTGTCGCCTCATCCAAACTGAGCCGCCACCTGCAGGAACAAAACGTGTATTTCCGACCGCAGCAAGCCGTCAACCTGTTGATCTGCGGGCAAAGCGACATGGGTTACAAGGCAATTATTGACCACACTCACCTGGGGCTTATATTCAAGGATGAAGCCTTCAAACCTTTGAACTACGGTCAGCAAGTGCAAGGTTTTATCAAAGGCATCCGCGACGACAAAAAAATCGACTTAAGCCTGCAGCCTCCGGCGGCCAGTGGCCGCGACCAGTTGTCAGAGCAAATACTTGAGCATCTGCGCCGCAATAACGGCGTTTCTCCACTGACCGACAAGTGCGCCCCAGAGGACATTTATAAGACCTTCAACGTCAGCAAATCCAACTACCGCAAGGCGTTGGGCAAGTTGTACAAAGACAAGAAAATTCTGATCGAAAAAGACCGGATTGCCCTAGTGAAGTAATCCCCGGCAGGCTTGCTTTGTTACCGACGACCGCCCCCAACAGCATCAGTCGCCTGTACGAATGCCCCAAAGGCTCACACCGCTGGCCGACAGCGCGCTAAACGTCACTTGAAACCGTCTTGTGTGTTGGTTCCATTGCCGTGAGAGCACGCCAATATATTCGACATTGTTGAGAGTAATGGTTATACCGTTGCTGCCGGTGTAAACCCACTGACCATCGCCTGCGCCAGTAACCGTTCGGTTGGCGTGCAATTGAATTGGGCTAGAGGTCTTCACAGCCGCCGATATATCTTTGCCGTGATTGATCAGCGCGTATTCGCCGTTGATTTCGCCAATACCTATAAACTCAAGCTCCGCCTGGTTGGCGGAGCCTTCAACGCGGCGAGGGGCATAACGCAGAGGCGATACCACAGGCCAGCCCTCTGCATTGATCTGCATCTCGTGCACACGAATCTGGTGCAGTTCGCCCCGACCGGGAAAGCGGGTGTGAAAAATCAAATAATAGCGCCCTGTTTCCGCATCGTGGTAGGCAGAGTTGTGGCCCGGTGATACGTAGCCCAGTTGATTGTTGGTATTCGCGAACAGATGATTGCCCATCAGTTTGACACCGGAGGGTTCTATGGAGGCATCATCGAATAGAGGCCGTGAAGCGTTGGCACGCACCTCGCTCATCAACCGGCCCTCGCTGTCCTGATAGGGGCCGTCGGCGTTACGCGAACGTGCAACGCGGATATTGTAGCCGCCTACGGCATCAAGTCCGCCATAGGACATAAATAAGTAATAGTATTCCGTCTGCGGGCTGTAGAGTACATAGGCGCCTTCTATGCGCGCATGATTGCCTCCAATCAAGTGCCTGCCATAACCTTGTCCAGGCAGCGGCAACCCAGTGCGCGTGTCCAGCTCCAGAACAAACAGCCCACCAGAGTAGGAGCCATAAAAAAGCCAGAACCGCCCCTGTTGGTCATAAAAGGCGTGCGGATCTACAGCGTTGGGATGTCGTCGGGCATCATAAGCAGACCCGGCGGCGCTGCCGTCATTGCGGCCCGAACGCAAAAATACGCCTTGATCGCTGTAGGGGCCATCCACCCGATCAGCGGTGGCGATCCCCATGGCGGACAACGGCGAATCACCACGACAGGCGTTGTAGTACATGGCAAAGCGACCATCGGGCAGACGCACTACATCGGCTGCCCAAAGGGTGTCCGTTTCGGCCCAGTTAAGGGCATCGGCAAGCTCTGTGACCACATTGCCAAACAGCGGGTTGCGTGGGTTGACGCCATTGGCCACTGGCGCCCAATTCATGAGATCCGTGGTTTTGGCTGCGGCCAGATGTGAGCCAAAAACATAATATTCCTGCCCCACTCTGATCACTGACGGGTCGTGAACGGACTGATCCGTAAATGTGGGCTGGACAAAGGCGCGCTCGGCGTTTGGCGCGTACCCCTCGCAGTCTCCCATCAAGGGGCTCTGACCGGTGATTTGCAGGTGATCTATGTTGGGCAGCCCCCCGTCCGTCAGTGCGTTCAAGGCAATATGATTGTCGCCTTTTATCAGCGCAACCTGCGTTGCCAGGGTGCTCCACTGCGCCCAAGCGCCCGTGCCTGGAAAGTTTTGCACGCCGCCGGCTTCATGATTAAGGCTTAACTGAGCATCCCGCGCCGCCGCATTACCGTTGGCATAGCGCCAGGTGACTGTGTAGCGGCCGTCTTGCGGAGCGTGAACCAACCAACTGACCCCGCCATGCTTTTGATTTATACCCTTGGCAAAGCCCGTGCCGGTATAGCCAGGCTGATCTTGATCAATGCTGCCCAGCAGACTGCAAAAGCCACTGTCGTTCTCTTGAATTGTCAGGCTAGAGACAGGCTGGCCCGAGCTACTGGAACT
>CAYNST010000200.1:0-3687 GCA_964399955.1 uncultured Cellvibrionaceae bacterium
AACGGTGACAAAACCGTGGATCTGCATGTTATTGACACCTGTGGCAAGCGCAATACCGGCACGAGTGTGCGCTTTTTGCCCAATCCCAGCTATTTTGACACGCCCAAGTTTTCCGCCAGCCGCCTGCGTCATGTTCTGCGCGCCAAGGCCGTGCTCTGCCCGGGCCTGCGGGTACAGTTCGTGGATGAAAGCACCGGCGACAAAGACGAGTGGTACTTTGAAGACGGCCTGCGGGATTATTTGAAAAGCAGCATCGAAGGCTGGGAATGCCTGCCGGCGGAACCCTTCGTGGGCAGCTTCAGTGCCAAAATGGAGGCGGTGGACTGGGCGGTGCAATGGCTGCCAGAAGGTGGCGACCTGATTCAGGAAAGCTACGTCAACCTGATTCCCACCGCTCAAGGCGGCACCCATGTCAACGGCCTGCGCACCGGCCTGCTGGACGCCATGCGCGAATACTGCGAGCTGCGCAATCTGCTGCCGCGCGGCATGAAGCTGGCGCCGGACGATGTCTGGGTCAACTGTTGTTTTGTGCTGTCGTTCAAACTGGCCGACCCACAGTTTTCCGGGCAGACCAAAGAGCGGCTGACCTCGCGAGAGGCCGCCGCGTTTATCTCCGGCGTGGCCAAAGATGCCTTCAGCCTGTGGCTTAATCAGCACACCGAAGAGGGCGACAAGCTGGCGGAATACTGCATCAACAACGCCAGCAAACGGGTGCGCTCCAGCAAAAAAATTGCCCGCAAGCGCGTTACCCAAGGCCCTGCATTACCTGGCAAACTGGCCGACTGTAGCAGTGACGACCCCGCCCGTGGCGAGCTGTTTCTGGTGGAGGGTGACTCCGCCGGCGGCTCTGCCAAGCAGGCCCGCGACCGCGAAACCCAGGCCATCATGCCGCTGCGCGGCAAAATCTTGAACACCTGGGAAGTGGACAGCCTGGATGTACTGGCAAGCCAGGAGGTGCACGATATTTCCGTGGCGCTTGGCATAGAGCCCGGCAGCACCGACATCAGTCAGTTGCGCTACCACAAGGTTTGCATCCTGGCGGACGCGGACTCCGACGGTCTGCACATTGCCACCCTGCTGTGTGCCCTGTTTGTGCGTCACTTCCCGGCCCTGGTCAACGCCGGCCATGTTTACGTTGCCATGCCGCCGCTCTACCGCATCGATGTGGGCCAGGACGTCTACTACGCCCTGGACGAGGCCGAAAAACGCGGTGTGCTGGACCGCATAGCCGCCGAAAAGAAAAAAGCCAAGCCCAACGTGCAGCGCTTCAAGGGCCTGGGCGAGATGAACCCCCTGCAACTGCGCGAAACCACCATGGCCCGAGACACCCGCCGACTGGTACAACTGGTTATGGAAGCGGGGGACGAGACGCACCAGATAATGGACATGCTGCTGGCAAAAAAACGCGCCGGGGACAGGCGGACTTGGTTGGAGAGCAAAGGGGATATGGCGGAGGTTGTTGTGTGATTTGCCGGCGGGCAAATGCTGGAGACACAAAATGCTGCTCGCCATAGAGTTCAAAAATTTTAGACGCCCGCCGTCAGACGGAGTTCAGCGCTTTACTGGCTGAACGGCTAAGGGATTACCTGCGAAGCCGCAGTGATCGCCCATGCCCCGCCAGCCGCTGGTTTTCTCCTGGCCGGTCAATTTGGGGGTTGGGGTGAAGCAATTAGGTGGAGGCAAATAGTAGCACTTCCAAGCCGTGCGATTCATACCTGAGATAGCCGCCGATGAGCGCCGGGGGAAAGGCAGCTTCAAGCCAATTGAATAATCTGGTTCAGCAGGGCCAGTACCTCGGCAAACCGGGCGTGGGTGAATTTTTTTTGGGGTGCGGTGTGCTCTCGCGCAGGCGCCAGTCAAAAGACTTGGGCTGGTGGCAGAGCACGTAGCTGGTTTGACCGGCCTTCCGCCCACTGGCCACACCCACGGTGATGGCAAAGGGATTGTCAGCGCTGTATTCGGCTGTAGTCATGGGCAGGCCGATCACCAGTGAAGTGCGTTTATTGAAGGCTTTGGGTGATAGCACCAGGAAGGGATGCACTTCGCGCATTTCCTGCCCCCGCTGCGGGTTGCAGTCGATCCAAATAACATCCTGGCGATCGGGTGCCCAAGCGCTGCGCCTTACCACCTTTCGGCGCCCACGTCGTTGCGGATTGGCATGGCTTCGCCGCAGTGGCGCTCCGGGTCGAACCGGGCCAGGCGCTGTTCCAATGACAAGGGTGCGTCGTGCAGGGGGGTGATGATAACTCGCTCCCCCTCCACTGAGATGCGGACACGCTGATCGGCATGCAAATGGGCCGCACGGGCTATGGCCGCGGGCAGCCTTACCCCCAGATTGTTGCCCCAGTGTTTGATGTCGAGCTCGGTTTCGGTCATGGCTGACTCCGGGCGAATGTTTATAAACATGCCCCCTGCTCTAGACAAGGAGATAGGTGAAAGTCTATTGAGCGGCGCACGTCTTTCGAAGCGTGATCACGCCCTTTTTGTACCTGACACCCACTGCTCCCCTGCACGTGTAATAGATCCTGGTATCGTTAGCCACTACAGCCGATTTCATTGTCTCGCAGACCTGTCTCTTCCGGCGCTGTTCAACAACCTGCTCGCCTTACTTTACTCGGCTCCAACTGCCATGCCCTCCCAGTCTGTCCGAATCGTCGTGCTTCGTCGTTCTCACTTCAGATGGCCGGCCAACCCGGCAAAGTGCGATTTAGCACACATTAGAGTACCCGCTCGGTACCTTTGATCCTCAAAGTGCTTTTCTGAACCAGCAATCACTGACATGCTGAAGCGGTCCGCAGCGCAGGCCGCGTTAGGTCTGGACGGGAGTCGCTCGGGTTTTCAAGAATAACAAAAGGAGGGATGTATCATGATGCAACGACTAATTGCTATCACTTGTTTTTTCCTGATTGCCGCCTGCGGCGGCCGGCCCCTAGACCAGGACCCTCAACTGCAAGCTCTGCAGGAGGCGCGCGCTCAGTGGGTGGCGCAGGCTATCCACCACTACCGGTTTACGATCAGACAAAGCTGCTTTTGCTTCCCTCCGGCACGCACTGTCCATCTTACCGTCAGTGACGGGGAGATAAGTTTGTACAGTGATGAGGAAGGCCCGTTACCGGATGACGATTACATGGCGCTGTCGGTAGACGACCTGTTCGCCAAGGTAGAGCAGGCCATCCTTGCGCCGGACTCAGCGGTGACCGTTCAGTATCACCCGGATTACGGTTTTCCTGTGGATGTGGACTTGGACTGGGCGGTCGGCGCTATCGACGACGAGATCCGTTATATTGTTTCAAATTTTGAAGAGCGACAGTCGGTCATCAATCAGGCACACAACAATCTCGACACTTGGCAGACGCAAGCAGTGCAAAACTATCGGATGACGGTGGAGTTTGCCTGTTACGGGTGCATAGCGGGGCAATTTGTTGTGCGCGTGGAAGACGGTGAAGTGGTGGACAGTTACTTCCCCGACAGCAGCGCGTCGGTAGTAGAAACCTACGGCCAAGAGCAATTGCGCACAGTGGATGGGTGGCTGGATTATGTTGCCCAACACGCAAAAAAAGCTGCAGATATAGAGGTGGAATACGCAGAGGCCGGCTGGCCCAGGTTCATTCGTGTTGACGGTCACAGCTTGATAGCAGACGATGTCTTCACCATCAGGGTGAGCCAGCTGACAGCGGAGTAACCGTT
>CAYNST010000201.1:0-3672 GCA_964399955.1 uncultured Cellvibrionaceae bacterium
CGTAACTATTCAGCTCACGCCCGAATTTGCCCATAGCGGCGTTCAAAAATGGTCATTTACACATGTAAACTCACATTTTCTGCCTTGCTCTGCTCAAATTCGAACGCAATCTGAACAGTCACGGGAAGAGCTGAATAGTTACGGTAGTACAAAACTAGCGCATCTCACGCCAACTTGCAGCGAGGCGCGGCAGCCCATGAAGAAACGCAGTGGGTCACGGCCGCTGACTGTTGCGTCAAAAACCGTCATGCGTTATTCCTTTTCAGTGTACCAGCAGCAAAATCGTGTGACTGGTTGACGGCTTGGGTGAAGCCGGCACCTGGACAATACTTAAGGCTCGCGTGGGGGGATAACTCCGCAATGCCCACAGGCGCCCGATGCTGAGGCCTGTAGGAAGAAAGTCAGAGGGAATCATGACGGCCAGCCCCACCGCTGTGCAGAGCAACTTCGCGTTCATGCAAGAGCATGAGGCAAACTTCTTTCAACTTGCCAGCAGGGCCGAGCTCGCCTTCGCCAGTGATTCCAACGCCTGTGGAGGCAAAAAAAAGGAGCCCACAGCCAGGCAGGGCGCAAACCCGAGCTTCAAAGCAAATTAGACGAGTTGCAGAGCCTATTGGGCGTGGAGCCTGCCAATCTCCATCAACACCTTCACCAGCTGGGGCCAAAGCAGGCAGCCAACTTCGTGCCAAGTGCTTGCAAACCTTTTCGTCAGGCACGATTGGGCAGTTACTGACGCCTTCGGCAGCGGGTTGGATTTGCTGATATTGAGAAAGTTGAGTCAGGATAGCCCGGCAACGATAGGCCAGCATTAACCGTATCAGGTGTCCGGACAACCGGCATGGTTTAAGCGATGCGGGGCCTCGGGTCTTGCAGGAGTTTGAAGTGTGGGCTGGATCAGGGCGAACATTCACGTTCGTGAAAGCAACTTGAATGTGGCGGAAAGGCTTTCATGCCAGAGCGGCCCGGCGGCCTATCAGGCGGTTGTCCAGCCAGTCGTTGGCTATGGGCAAATTCGGGCGTGAGCTGAATAGTTACCGTCCTGTTAACATAGCGCCATGACTATTTACTCCTCGCTTGAATCTGCGCTCAACCAACTGGTGGGTGTGCTCTGGGGGCCGCCGCTGGTAGTTCTACTGGTCGGCGGTGGCCTGTACTTTTTGTTCTACTCCCGGCTTTTGCCCTATCGGCACCTGGGGCAGAGCGTTCGCTTGCTGTTTCGCTCGGCGGACAAGGACGACCCGGGGCAGTTGTCTCACTTTCAGGCGCTCAGCACCGCACTTTCGGGCACCTTGGGTATGGGCAATGTGGCCGGGGTGGCCATCGCCATTACCATGGGCGGGCCGGGGGCTATCTTTTGGATGTGGATGAGCGCCCTGCTCGGCATCGCCACCAAGTTCTACACCTGCTCTCTGGCTGTGATGTACCGGGGGCGCGACTCCGAGGGTCAGTGGCAGGGTGGCCCCATGTACGTCATTCGCGAGGGCCTGGGCCCGCGCTTCAAGCCACTCGCCTACTTCTTTGCCCTGGCCGGTTTGCTCGGCAGCATGCCCATCTTCCAGATTAACCAACTGGTGCAAATTGTTCGCGATACCGTGGCGATTCCCGCTGGGCTCGCCACACCCGAGGCTCATCTGACTTTCGACTTCGCCCTCGGCGTGTTGCTCGCCGGTATCGTGCTGGTGGTGGCCTGGGGGCGACTGCCGCGCCTGGGCAGGGTAACCGCCTGGTTGGTGCCGAGCATGGTACTGGGCTATCTGCTGCTGACCTTTGCGGTGCTGGCCCTTCGCCTTGAGCAGATACCGGCGGCGCTGGCGCTTATCGTTGAAGACGCCTTCTCCGGGCAGGCCGTCGCCGGCGGCGCGGTCGGTGCAGTGATCATCACCGGGGTGCGCCGGGCGGCCTTCTCCAACGAGGCGGGCATCGGCACCGAGGCCATGGCTCATGGCGCCGCCCGCACCAAGGAGCCGATCCGCGAAGGCCTGGTGGCTATGCTCGGGCCGGTGATTGATACTCTGATCGTGTGCACCTGTACTGCTCTGGTGATCCTGGTCAGCGGCGTGTGGCAGAGCGGGGACAGCAACGGCGCGACCCTCACCGCAGAGGCTTTTGATACTCTGCTGCCCGGCGGCGGCGCGGTGATTCTTGTGGTGCTGGTTGCGCTCTTGAGCTTGAGTACCGTGTTCACCTTTTGGTACTACGGCAGCAAATGTTTGGGCTTTTTGATCGGCGCCAAGTATCAGCACCACTACATCTGGTTTTACCTGTGCCTGATCGTTGCCGGTGCCGTCGCCTCGCTCAACCTGGTGGTCAATCTGATTGACTCCATGTACGCTCTGATGGCGATCCCCACCATGACCTCGGCCCTGCTGCTCGCGCCCAAAGTAAACCACGCGGCCAAACGCTACTTCGAGCGGGCGTAACTATACTGTCAAAAGCTGTAGTGGCGAATAGTTCCAAGGCCAAATGCGCGCCTGATGCCGAACCAAATTCCTGCTTCAGCATCAACACGCGCAACAAACTACACAATGCCCAGGAGTTGTTGATACGTGGCAAAAAACCGTCCCATCACCATCGGCGAGACAACCGTTCTCCCCGGTCAGCGCAAAACCATCAAATTGCCTCTGGCTGCCATGTACACCCATACCGACGTGGAAATGACGGTTCATGTCATCAATGGCAAGCAGGATGGCCCCAGGCTCTTTGTCAGCGCCGCCATTCACGGCGATGAGCTCAACGGAGTGGAAATCATTCGGCGCTTGCTGAAGAAAAAACAGGTGGAGCGGATCCGCGGCACGCTTATTCTGATACCCATTGTCAACGTCTACGGGTTTCTCGCTCACTCGCGCTATCTGCCGGACGGCAGAGATCTGAACCGCTCTTTCCCCGGTGGCGAGCACAGCTCTTTGGCGGAGCGCGTAGCGCACCACTTCCTGCAGGAGATCGTGAGCCAGTGCAGTCACGGCATTGACCTTCACACGGGCGCCCGTCACAGGTCCAACCTGCCTCAGATTCGGGCCGATCTGAGCGAGGCCACCACCCGCGCTCTGGCCGCGGCATTCGGTGTGCCGGTGGTGCTGCACTCAAAAATCCGCGACGGCAGTTTGCGCGAGGCCAGCCGGGACGCGGGCGTCCCGATCTTGCTGTACGAAGCCGGCGAGGCGCTGCGCTTCGATGAAGTCAGCATTCGCGCAGGTGTGCGCGGCGTACTCAATGTGATGCGCGAGTTGGAGATGTTGCTGGGGCAGAAAGCGCGTCGCCTGACCGGGCACAAACCCGTGGTGTCCCGGCATACTACCTGGGTCCGGGCGCCGCACAGCGGCATTCTAAACAGCTTGATTCCGCTGGGAGCACGAACGGAAGTAGGCAGCCCGCTCGGCATGATCAGCGATCCTCATGGGGATCGGGAAGACGCCGTGACGTCACCGGTGCAGGGCATCGTCATTGGCAAAACCTTCCTGCCGCTTGCCCATGAGGGAGAAGCCCTGTTCCACATCGCGCAGTACGACGACCAGACCGACAGCGTTTACGATGCACTGGAAGCCTTTCAGGAAGAGTATGAACCTGGGGACTGGGTGTAGGGCTGGGGTGGGCGTCTCGCTCGCCTATACATCAGAGTGTCTGGCAGCCAGTTGCTAACAAATGCTGATGATTGTCGCCGCTTAAGGTCTGAAG
>CAYNST010000202.1:0-3610 GCA_964399955.1 uncultured Cellvibrionaceae bacterium
CAAACAGGCTGCTCAAAAAACGCTATGATGCCGGGCAGCCGATCAATAAAACCGTCAAAAGCGTGACTGCCGCCCTCCTCCACCTGCTGCCGGCATCCGGCGTACTTTGCCACCGCGTCGCGGTAATCCAATGTCTCGTCGCCGGTCTGGGCCAGTAACCAGTATAGGTCCTTGCGCGTGAGCACCGGCGTATCCAGCTCGCGCAGAATTGCCAGGTCAAGCTCCGTCAAACGGCAGGGCTCGCCACTGTGGTAGTTGTGCAGTGTCTGGCCGACCAGGTGAACAAAGCGCTTGTGCGGGCTGACGGCCGGGTTGATCAATGCGCTCTTGAAACCAAAGCGTTCAGTGAGGGCGGTGGCCCAGAAACCGCCAAGGGAGCTGCCAATGATGTACACAGGCTCCCCGGCCAGCAAATCCTGCTCCACCAGACGACACAGCTCGGCGTGGGCTTCGCCCGGGTATGAAGACAACTGCGGGCAGACAAAGCGCCAGTCGGGGCGGTTCTGCTGCAGCCAGTGCAGCGTTTGCTGGGCCTTGAGCGAGGCGGGCGAGCTCAGGAACCCGTGAATGTAGAGCAGCGTCGGCATAGGCTGGACCTGACAAGGGTGTATGCGAGGTTGAGAATGTGGCCCGAATGCTGGCGCCGCGATGGCTGACTGTCAAGTGACGGGATGATTCGGCACTGCCTGAGGCAACCGCTGTGCGCTTGTCGACTGCGAAACAGGATTGGGCGCTAATAACCCGATGATGCAAAGTCTATTTGATAGACCCGCTCGGCGATACGCCCAACCGACGTACTGTAGTTGCCGTCCGGGTAGAGGTTGTAGATGCGGTAGCCCGGCATGCTGCTGTCGACCATGAAGTCGTCGCTGGAGGGGGCAAACTGCACACAGGTAGAGGGCGTTGCCAGCAGATCAACGCCGTTGCGCACGGTAAAAAACTCCTGGTGCACGTGCCCCCAGGAGACGGCCTTGACGTTATCGAAGCGGTCAATGATGTCAAAAAACTGGTGCGCGTTGCTGACCACATACTGGTCTATCCAGCTACTGCCCACCGGGACCACCTGATGATGGAGAAAAATCATGGTTGGTGCATTGGGCTCGGCTTGCAGCAACCGATGCAGACGCTCCAGCTCCTGATCCTGCAGCTCGCCGCGCTCCTCGAAGGGTACTCGGGAGTTGAGCAGTATCAGCCGCCAATCACCCACACTGATGTAGCCGGACTGAGGGGCGGCGAGCGACACGCCACGCATGCTGGAGGGGTCGTCGTGATTGCCTTCAAGCCAGGCAATGGGGGTTTCGGGGAAGTGGGCCTGGACTGCGGCGATGAAGCGCTCGTAGGATGCCGGCGTGCCGTCATTGGAGATGTCGCCGGTGGCCAGGATCAGGTCAAAGCTTTGCGTGTCTTCCGCCACCCGGGTCAGGACATCGGCCAGGCTTTCGGCGGTCTTGAGGCCCAGCAGTGACTCGTCGAAGTCTTGCCCCAAGTGGCAATCAGTGATCTGCAATATACGAAGTGGACTGTCGTTCAACCGTGCCATTATGGGTTCCCACACAAAACTGGGCGCGCTGAAAAAAGTGGCACGTAAACTTCGTTTATGCCTGGTTTTAGTGTGTATGCTAATTCCGATTTAGCCATGTATCACTTCCTTATAATGAGAACTCATTCACAAAACGGCTCACATACAATGCCCAGTTTGCGGCAGTGGGCCAGCCACTCACCCAAAAAGCGGTTGAGTGCCAGTTTTTCGTCCGGGTGGTACATCTGCGCGTTGGGGTAACTGTACACCGGCAGCCAGTTGCGGTGCCTGTCCCAGGCTACCACCTCGGCCATGGCCGCGTCGTGGTAAAGGCGCAGGCGCAGTTTGGGCGTAGGCAGGTGCTCACCCAGGTTGGGCTGCTGCATGACATCCACGGTTGTGGTGTAGGGCGCGCGCTCAACCAGACTTATGCACACCAGAAACGACCGACCATCGCCTAACAGAAACTTCCACTCGTTGCGCCCGTCACGGCAATCCGGCAACAGCGTCATGCACAGGTGATAGTTGAGCTCACATTGCGCATGATGGCTGCTGAGATTGACGGCAACCGGGCGTTTGTCCGCCTCCCGTTGCGCAACTTTTAGCATATACCCCTTGGACATAGTGGTTCGTCAGCTGGTGGTGGTGTCACTGCGGTCAACCTGGGCCTGCAGGCGGTTACGGTGGATTTGCAACCACAACAGCCCGATCAAGGTCGCCGCATTATTGGTTCTGCCGGTCAACATGGTGGCCAGCACCTGCTCTGCCGGCACTACATGAAAATAGATGTCTTCGCCCTCTTCCGCCAGCCCGTAGCGTCCCCCGGCGGCTGACAGATCCGCCAGAGCGCAATACAGGTGAGTATACTCGCTGCAACTGCCGGGCAGAGGGTAAAACGAGGTAATTGGCAATAATTCGGCTTGATCGATACCGGCTTCCTCGACCAGTTCCCGGCGCAATACCGCTTCCGGGGCCTCGCCGTCCACTTCGATCATGCCGGCGGCACCCTCCAGCGACCAGGGGCCGAGTGCACTATTGAGCATCCCCGCGCGAAACTGTTCCACCAGACCAATCAAATCGTGAACCGGGTCATAAACAATCGCCGCAGCGGCCTCCCCTTTGGCAAAAATTTCCCGCTCAATTGAAGGCCCCCACTCGCCGTCAAACAACTTGTGGCGCAAAGTAAGCTTGCGCAGGCGGAAGAAGCCCTTGAAGACATCTTCGTCTTGCTGAATGTCCACATCCTTGCCGCCAAACATTGCTGGAATCATGCCGTTACTCCTCAAACCTTGTGGTACAGCTCGCTGCCGCGGGTGCGAAACTCCTGAGCCTTGGCTTTCATTTCGGCTTCCACATCCACCATGGTCACCACCTGATCCAGGCCCGGGTCCACCCCCGTCAGGCCGGCTGCGTAATCGCGAACCTCTTGGGTAATCTTCATGGAGCAGAATTTGGGACCGCACATGGAGCAGAAATGCGCCACCTTGGCGGAATCCTTGGGCAGGGTCTCGTCGTGGTAGGAGCGAGCGGTGTCGGGGTCCAGCCCCAGGTTGAACTGGTCCTCCCAACGAAATTCAAAGCGCGCCTTGGACAGCGCGTTGTCGCGTAGCTGCGCACCCGGGTGGCCTTTGGCCAGATCCGCAGCGTGGGCGGCAATTTTGTAAGTGATGATGCCCTCTTTTACGTCGTCTTTGTTCGGCAGGCCCAAGTGCTCTTTGGGGGTGACGTAACAGAGCATGGCGCAACCAAACCAGCCGATCATGGCCGCACCGATGCCGGAGGTGATGTGGTCGTAGCCTGGGGCAATGTCGGTGGTCAGGGGGCCAAGCGTATAAAAAGGCGCTTCGCTGCATACCTCCAGCTGCTTGTCCATGTTCTCCTTGATCATATGCATCGGCACATGACCTGGCCCCTCAATCATGCACTGCACATCGTGCTTCCAGGCGATCTTGGTCAGCTCACCCAGAGTCTCCAACTCGCCGAACTGCGCTTCGTCGTTGGCGTCGGCAATGGAGCCGGGCCGCAGACCGTCACCCAGCGAGAAGGCGACGTCATAGGCCTTCATGATTTCGCAGATGTCTTCAAAATGGA
>CAYNST010000203.1:0-3578 GCA_964399955.1 uncultured Cellvibrionaceae bacterium
GATGGTGTCGGGCGGAGGTTCGCCGGACCGTCACGCGCAGGGATGCGCGTGTCGAGCGTCCAGGGATGGATTCACCGCGTGTCCGGCGGGCCTTTGCCCGGCACCTGCCCACGCCAACCTACCGGTTCGGCTCTTCAGCGTCAGACCATTGGAAACGCCAATATACAGGATCCATTCATATCGAAGGGTTCTCACAAAATCAACTTTCTTCCTCGCAGGGCGAGCAGCCTCAGCGCGCCAGCAACTTCAACAGCACATCCTGCTCTTTGGGCATACCCACAGCACCCGCTTCGCTGAACAGGTTATCCGCCAGTGCCTGCTTTTGCTGCTGCAGCAGTTGGATGCGTTCTTCGATGGTGTCAGCGGCGACCAGTTTGTAGACGAATACAGGTTTGTCCTGGCCGATGCGGTAGGCGCGGTCGGTGGCTTGGTTTTCCACGGCGGGGTTCCACCAGGGGTCCATGTGGATGACGACATCGGCGGCGGTGAGGTTAAGGCCGCTGCCGCCGGCTTTGAGGCTGATCAGGAAGACCCGGGTTTCGCCGCTCTGGAATTGATCAATGGCCTCCTGGCGCTTGCGGGTTTGGCCGGTGAGCTTGCTGTAGGCTATTTTCCAGGTCTTCAACTCTGCCTCTATCAAGCCCAACACTTGTGTAAATTGGGAGAAGATCAAGACGTTGCGCCCTTCTTCCAGCAATTGCGGCAAGTTCTCCGCCAGCCAATTAAGCTTGGCGTGCTCTTTGATTTTGGCGGCGCTCTCCAATTTGACCAGGCGCGGGTCGATGCAGGCCTGGCGCAGCTTCAGCAGGGCGTCCAAAAACTCGATATGGCTGCGGGCCATGCCCTGGCTTGCCACCAGATCACGAATGCGTTTTTCCATGCTGACGCGAATGCTCTCGTACAGAACACGCTGCTGGCCTTCCAGCTCTACGTACTGCACTTGTTCGCTTTTGGCGGGCAACTCTTTGACCACCTGTTGCTTGGTACGGCGCAACATGAAGGGTGCTACGCGCTCTGCCAATTGCTTTTGGCTTTCGGCATCGCCTTGGTTCTCGATGGGTGTACGGAAGTTTTGCCGAAAGGCTTTTTGCCCACCGAGCAAACCCGGCAGGGCGAAGTTCATCAGTGACCAAAGCTCGCCCAGGTGGTTTTCCAGCGGCGTGCCGGTCAGGCACAGGCGGGTTTGACCTTTCAATTCGCCTACGGCCTGGGCAACCTTGGAAGCGGGGTTTTTGATAGCCTGGGCTTCATCCAGTATCAGCAGACTGAACGTGCGCTTCTCGTAGCGTTTTTTGTCCCTCAAAAGCAACGGGTAGGTGGTAATCAGCACATCGCTTTTGCCAAACTTTTTGAAGGCATCAAAGCGGTCTGGCCCGTGAATCAAAGTGACTCTCAGCTGTGGCGTAAAGCGTGCGGCCTCGTGCTGCCAATTGCCAATCAGGCTGGTGGGCGCCAGTATCAGTGCGGGCTGGCTGAGTCCTCTGGCGTCTTTCAAGTGCTGCAAAAGTGCCAGGGTTTGCAGGGTTTTGCCTAAACCCATGTCGTCGGCAAGAATGCCACCCAAACGGTACCGGTGCAAAAATACAAGCCAATTCAGCCCCTCTTGTTGATAGCTGCGCAAGTCCGCCTGCAGGTTTTTTGACGGTGTTACCGTTTCAATGCCTCGGAAGTCCTGCAGCTGCTTTAGCAGTGCACGCGTGGCCGGTGCCTTGCTCTGATCCAGATTTGGCAATGACTGCAATTGCGCCACCTGAAAAGCAGGCAATTTGACGGATTTATGCAACTGCTTGCGGTGGTACAGATCGGTGATCAGATCGCGAATGGCTTTAAGTGGCTTGGCATCCACCTGCACCCACTCGTCGTCAACGGCCAGCGTCAATAAATCAGGCGTGCCTTGTTGCAACCATTGATCTACCACCTCGGTGGTTTTCAAATTGCCTTTGCCGGCCATGGGCAAGCTCAGCGCAAATTCAAACCATTGATTGCTGCTGTCTTTGATGGCGAAATCAAATTGCCCCTTGCGAACCGGAAGTGCAAAATCCGGGTGGGTGTCGATGCGCCAGCCCTGCTGCTCAAGCGCAGGCACCTGGGTTTCTATAAATGATTGCCAAAAGGCCATGACGGCGTTGATGGCATTGAGGTCCGGCGACCAGCCGTCGCCGAATTCGCCCATATCGGCATATAGGTGCAGATTGCACTGGTGGATTTGATCAACCCTTTCCACTTCCTGTGCAAGATCGCGTTTAATCTGGATGTGCTTGCCGTCTATTTCGTGTGTTTCAACGGGCGGCAAGGGTACTCCGTCATAATTGGGCTGCAGGCGCAGGCCGGCGTACTCAAAGTGGATCAACGCGGTGGGCAGCGGCGCGTGCTTGTCAAAATGCACCAACACCAGCGTCAGGCAGGGTACGGGTGTATCGGCGGTGATGACCTCGGGTTCGGCAACCGGCAGCGGCAGGGCGCTCTGATCAAACCACTGGCGCAAGGTTACCGCCACCTGGCTGATCTGCGCCGCAGGCACCGGCGGCATGGTGCGCAAATGGCCCAGGCGAGCGCGGTCCACTGGGGTCAGCAACTCACCCACCTCGGCGCGTTCACCGTCCAGAAAACAGGGTGGTTCGGTTGCCAGCAGGTGCCAGCGGTCGCGGCCCTCCAGTACCTGCGCCAGTTGAAACGCTTTCGCTTCCTCCTTCCAGGTCCAATTCAGACGCTCCGGTGGCACCGGGCTTAGCGGGCGCCCCTCGTAGTACACCCGCCGGGTGGCCAGCATGTGGGTCAAGGCCAGGCGACCGGCCTCGCCCTCCAGGTCTATACCGTTGATGCCGCTGTCTGTCGGCAACAGCTGAATGATGACCGCATCCTCGGGCTGGACGTGGGCCGGCGGGGTGTACTTCAGAGCAAAGTAGTCCGGGGTATAGGGGGTGATGCGGCTCCACTCCCCGTTTTTCTTGAGGTAACCCTTGTGCAAAAAAACCTTGATGCGCCCCACCCGTTCCTCAAGGAAATAAAGCACGTAGGATTGCCCGAAGCTCAAGTGGGCACGCCGGTCGGTTGGCGGTTTCGGCATATCCGCCAGCCAATGTTCCAGGGATGAACCGGAACCTGTCTGCCTGCCTGTGACAGCGCCCTCCAGGGAGAACCGTCGCTTCCACTCCAGCGCTGCGGCCACACAGTGTTTGCACCTGGTACTCACCGGGCAGGTGCAGAAGCCGGCCAGGAGGGCGCCGCTCTTGAAGACCGTCGTGTCGTACTTCTGCCGCCCACTGCCGGCAACGGTGGCGTTGAAAGACTGGTCGCCGGAGCGATAACGCATCGAGCGCACGCGTCCGGACTTGAAGTATTCAACCCCACGTAGAAAGGTTTTAGGGTCTGCCATGGCTTGGATATCGGTGATAGAAAACTGCATGAGGGTACTGGCCTTCTAGGATTCGGTGACGGGTGGAATGACGGAGGCGCATTATACCGAAGAGTGACTGCGCGGCGAATGCAGCTGATCCCTTTACAGCAAAGGAGAGGGCATTGTTAGATCTAAATCTTCGCGATCGGGGGCCATTACGACCAACAGCCGAGCCCTTAGG
>CAYNST010000204.1:0-3568 GCA_964399955.1 uncultured Cellvibrionaceae bacterium
TAGCCTCGGAGCCTATTGAAACCGCCGCGTCGAATTGACAGCATTACGGCGGTTGCGGCCCCGTAGGCTCCTTGCCCTTTCATGGCTGCAGGCGCGCGCTATACCCGGTACTTGGCCCGCACAACGCTAAAACTGCAGTGATGTTCATCTTACTGTTGTATAGAGGATCCAGGAGATTATTAAAAATGTCGTTCATGAACCGCGGTCAATTTACACTTTGTATCAAACGCTACAGCTGCTCGGCGCTGCTCGTCGGCAGCCTGGCGGCCTGTGGCGGCGCGGGATCGCCCTCGCCCCAGGACCCGGACCCCATGCCTCCGGCGCCGTCCAGCAGTTCATCGTCCAGTTCCAGCAGTTCATCGTCCAGTTCCAGCAGTTCTTCGTCGTCCAGTTCCAGCAGTTCGTCCAGCTCAAGTAGCTCTTCCTCAAGCTCCAGCAGCTCGTCGTCCAACTCCAGCGGTTCCTCTGGCGGCCTCACGGTGCCAGAAAACAATCTGGCCATCAATGGTGGCGTAGAAGACGGTTTGCTGGGCTGGTCGGCCCGTGGCCCTGCGGTCATCGCCCGCACCACAGACGACATGTACAGCGGTGAAGCCAGTCTTCTGGTAACTGGTCGACAAGAAAGCTGGCACGGTGCCACCTTCAGCCTGGGTACTCTTACCCCCGGCAATGTGTATGAAGTGGCCGCCTGGGTAAAGCTGGCGCCAGGCGAGCCGAGCGGCGTGATCAAGCTGACCGCAAAGCGGGTTGACGATGCCGACGACACCTCCTACCTCGAGTACACCGAAGTGGACAGCGCCCAAGTCACCGCCGCCGCCTGGACTCTGCTGACCGGCACCTACATACCCGACGGCACCACCCCCTTCGAGCACTTCATCTTCGAGTCGGTCGATGGCGAAAGCAACGTCAGCTTTTACGTGGATGAGATCTCGGTGGCGGGCGAAATTGAGGAAGTGGAAATGCCGCCCATTCCCGACGGCACCGGTTTGGCGGCCTTAGTCGATATACCCATCGGTGTTGCGGTGGCGGCGGGCAGCAACAACAGTGCCGACATTCTCAGCAACGCGCCTCGGCAAACACTGGTACGTCAGCACTTCAACCAGATCACCGCCGAGAACATCATGAAGATGAGTTACATGTACTCCGGCGGCCAGTTCAACTTCACCCAGGCCGACCGTCTGGTGGACTGGGCCAGGCGGAATGGCTTGGGTGTGCATGGTCATGCGTTGGTCTGGCATTCTGCCTATCAGTTGCCCGAATGGGCCACAGACAATAACAGCAACTTCCGCCAGGACTACGAACGTCACCTAGAAACCGTGGCTGCCCATTATGCCGGTCGGCTGGACAGCTGGGATGTGGTGAATGAGGCGCTGTATGACCCTGCGGATAGCGCAGACGGTTTGGGCTCGGCAAACGGCTATCGTCAGTCGGTGTTCTATCGTCAGTACAACGGCCCCGGCTACATTGAAGAGGCCTTCCGACTAGCCCGCGCGGCAGATTCTGACGCCGAGCTGTACTACAACGACTTCAACACCGAGGAAAATGGCGCCAAAACCGATGCATTGGTGAGTCTGGTGGAATCCCTGCTGGCGGCCGGCGCCCCCATTGACGGCGTTGGTTTCCAGATGCACGTACTGCTGGATTACCCATCCATTGCCAATATCCGTGAATCCATGCAGCGAGTTGTTGATCTGAGTGCGGATCTGAAAATCAAGATTACCGAGCTGGATGTCCGCATCAACAACCCCTACGACGGCAATACCCGCAACGACTACACCGGGCGCGGCGATTGCGCACAGGACTGCCCCGGTCTGGCCCGGCAAAAGGCCCGCTACAAGCAAATTATTGATGCTTTTTACGATGTGGTGCCTGCCGGGCGACGCGGCGGTATTACGGTGTGGGGCATAGCGGACCCCGACAGCTGGTTCTACACTCATGCCGGCCTGCCGGACTGGCCACTGCTGTTCAACGAAGCTTTGCAGCCGAAGCCTGCGTTTGAAGGTGTGCAGGAGGCTTTGCGGGACGCTGCCGGCAGCTGATCTGCCCGATCAACCCAGGGATGGGTAGCTGTAAAAAAGCTCCGACAATTGCCGGGGCTTTCTTCCGTTGAAGGGGGGGCTTTTAGGTTCAGTAAACGGGCGGCCTGCCAAATGGCAGCAAGCATAGGCGCCCGTTCTTTTGACAAGGTCAGCTTGTCAGTTCCTGTCCGGTGCTGCTTCAAAATACCCTTCTCTCAATTTCTCCCAGTCTCCAGGCGAAAAGTGAAATTCAGGGCTGTTGCTTTTTAGTTTGTTCAGCGAGCGCAGTAATCGCTGCACATTGCTCTGCGTCCACTCCTTTTTTTGCTCTTCTCGAATTTCGCCCTTGTCAAAATCAATCAAGTAAACCCGTAGTTGTTCATCCAGCATGATGTTGTTGGCATTCAGGTCTGCGTGGTAGACATTATGTTTGTGGAACCTTGCCAGGGTACAGCCTATTGCCAACCAGGCAGGCTTATCCAGCGGGGCTTTACTGATGTATTCGGCCAGGGTTTGGGCCTTGGGAATGCATTGCGTGATCAGATCGCCGCGATAACTGAGAGCAGAAATCCGTTGGCAACGAGCGGCCACCGGCTGGGGAACCGGCAAGTCGAGCTCCCGCATGGCGGCCAGTAACTTGAACTCCCGCCACATGCGTGTGCGCTCCAAGCCCGTATAGGCGTAGGAGTCGCGCACCAGGCGGCGAAACAGACCGCCTCGGCGGTACTGCTTGAGTACCAGCTCTAGCCCGCGATCCTGGAAAACCAGCGCACAACCCCGCCCCAGGGTGTTTTGGCTGCTGTGTTGGGCGTGCCGGTTGCGGTCGAAGAGCGGCTCCAGCGGTGGGTTGACCAGCTTCGGGTTGTAAAGGATATGCAGGTTGGCGGAGGATAAATGTTTGGCTTGCATGGAAGGAGCTCTGTGCGCCGGTGGCTATGGTTGGGTAGCTCCGACCTGCGCCTATAGAGGCCAATTCTGGTGCGGGCTTCAGCGCTGTCCTTAAAGCTGTCGTTGAGGCGCTGATTTTACTTGGGTATGATGCGGGCGACAACCGCCGGCATCGTGCGCTCGGCTCCCGAGAACAAGCCAGGTTTGCCGTATATGGACAACTATCCTGTACCCCCTCCTAAGTGGAGCGACCCGCTGGTGGGCCGCATGCTGCGGCTGGCCGCCGGTGGATTGGTGCCCGCCCGTTGGTTTGAACCCAAGCTGCCGGCTGAAGAAGAGCGGGCTGCCAGAACCGGCGAACTCAAGCTGGAAATCGTCAGTCACTGCTGGAATTACGCGCACCTGCTGGTTTACCAGCTGAGTTCACTAGTGAACTACCCCCCGCAGAAAGCCGATGTCACCCTCACGGTATACTATTGCCCGGAGGACACGCGTACAGAGGCGCTGCTCAAGCACTTTGGTCAGATGCAGGTTCCCCGCGTCACCTGGAACTGGCGCGCGCTGCCAAAGCAGGCACTGTTTCGCCGAACAATTGGGCGCAATGACGCGGCACTGCAAACTCAGGCAGACTGGATCTGGTTTACCGACTGCGACTTGATGTT
>CAYNST010000205.1:0-3498 GCA_964399955.1 uncultured Cellvibrionaceae bacterium
GTCGATGGGCGGAAACAGGTCTTTGTCGATGCGCTCGATGCAGGGGAGATACTCAGGCAGCCAGAAGTCACCAATAACCCCGTTCCAGGTCAAAATAACGATCTTGCCTCGGGTAACGCGCTTAAGCTCGCTCAGACCCTGGCGAAGGTCCTGCCAGTGGTGAATAGTCAAAATTGCCAGTGATGTATCAAAGCAGTCAACGTCGAACGGCAAGTGCTCAGCAATCCCCTGTACTGCTGGCGCCTTCGTGGAGGAGCGCCGGGCAATCATTTCTTGGGACGGTTCAATTGCAATAACAGCGCAGTCGTTTGGTTCATACGACCCTTGGCCGGCGCCGACGTTCAGCACTGTTCCTCCCGCAGGGATATGCTTCCAAATTGCCGCTCCGATACGGGGGTCTGGCGCGCGATAGTTCAGGTATTCTATAGCCAAATTGTCGTAATCGACGTTCATATTTTTGATCCGATTGTCGCCCTGTAGCCTACACCAGTAGGACCCGTGAGATGTCAGCTTCTCCGCGTACCTTAATTCAATCGTGTAAACTCGTCCCGGCCATAATGCGCTAAATCAGGCGTCATAGCCTGCAACCGCCAGGGCCAACCCTTCAGCCAGACTATTGACAGCGCCTCTGCGAGTTGCATAGCCGGAAATAATGACTGATAAGGCCGCCTTCAAATGCATTTCAAGGGGCATCAAGTTTCAGAGAAAAGCAGCGGTCGAATTAATCGCCCTCCATTACCTAAGAAACTATTGCGACGCCCTCAATGCATTCAACACCTGCTGCACCGCCCGCTCACCCGACTGCAAGGCGCCTTCCATGTAGCCCCGGTGTTCGGTTGCGGTTTCTGTGCCGGCTAGATGAAGGTTGCCTAGCTCAGTGACAAAAGCCTGCGGTTCCGTCCAGCCGCCAAGCGGCCGCAGCGCGGCGTAGCCTCCCAGAGAGTAGGGGTCCGCAGTCCAGTTTTTGCTGACCAACTGCAAGGGCTTTGCGCTGCGGCCAAACGCATGCTCAATATGCGCCAGTATTGCTGTGCGCTGTTGCTGTGCATCCAGTAGCTCCAGCCGCGCAGCAGCTGGGCCGGTGCTTAGCGCCACCAGAATTCCCGGCCGTCCGGTCACGCCAGAGCCGTCTATGAACAGGTTCACAAGCGCTTCCGGAGTGAACGCTCGGCCGCTCAATTTGCGCTCGCGCCACCAGGCGTTGTCGAAAACCACTTGGGTTTTAATCACTCTGCCGGTCACGGTGCGATGGGTGGAGGCTGGTAGCTCAATGCCCGAAAAAGCGATCTGTTCAATCATTTGTGGTGGCAGGGCCAGAATGGTATGGCGAGCAGTAACTGAAAAACTCTCTCCTTCCATGCAGAGTAGGCCTCCTGCATTGTTGATTTCCTTGACTTGGTTGGCGACCCGCAGGCAACCGCCCAACTCGGCCGCCATTCCCTGCGCAAGGGACTGCGCGCCCTGCGCAAAGTAGCTTGTCTCCGCGCGCGCAAGACCGGCAAAGCCTCCTGCAGTTTTGAGGATATGAGCCACTTCCAGCAGAGAGACGTCATTGCCGCTAACGCACAGCTGTGATTCGAGCGTATGCACAAGAAAGCTACGCGTGCGTAGAGACAATGTATTGCGTGATAGCCATTCGCTGACACTGAGGCCATCCAGCGGCTCCGCCTGCGGGTGCTTCCAGGGTTCATGCACAGCAAGCGGTTTGCTCAGCCGCGCCAGGCGCCGAAAAATTCTCCATACATCAAGCAACCCGGAAAGGGGAAGCGGAAGCCCCCGCCGTTTGATCTGGCCGTCCAGTTCGGTCACCTGGCGCCCACGGGCCTGAACGGGCAAAACCTCAAGGTTCAAGGCCTTGGCTAAAGCGGTGACTCTCCTGTGGTCCGGCCCAAACCATTGCCCTCCCAGATCAACCACTGTGCCGTCTTCCAGCCGCTGAGAGAAAACCCGTCCACCAATCCTTTCCCGCGCCTCCAGCACGCTAACCGTCAGCCCCGCCTGGGCCGCCTGCCGCGCGGCGTAAAGCCCGGCAAGACCGGCACCTATAATTGCCACATCCACACATTCTTTTGTCACATTGTCTCCCGCGCGCTGGTTTGAGCAGAGACCAGCAATTGACATGCTTACGCTCCGAGCTTCTGCTCGTTTCTCAACGAGGGAAGGACGATTCTGCTCTGCATGCAGCGACTTGCGCCCGTTCAATCTGAGCCGTAAATACTAATGCAGTGCCCGCTCAAAATCCGCGATCAGGTCCTCCTTGTCTTCAATGCCCACCGAAATCCTGATAGTTCCGTCAGAGATACCCATGGACGCTCTCGCGTCCGGTCCTATTTCGTGAAAAATGGTATGCGCGACCGGAATTGCCAGAGTGCGGTTGTCACCGAGATGGCTGGACAGCACTACATTATTCAGTTTGTTCAGCACTTCAAAACACGCGGCCTCGTCGACCAGGTCAATGCTCATGAGTATGCCAAAGCCGCCGAACAACTCCTTTGCCCGCTGGTGTTGCGGGTGGGAAGTGAGTCCCGGATAGAAGACGTTCTTGACCGCTTTGTGCTGGGCAAAAAATTCCGCTAGCACCTGTGCGTTACGGCAAGCCCTGTTCATGCGCAGGGAGAGTGTTTCTGCGCCTATCGCAATGCGATGGGCGGAATCCGGAGCCAAGGTGGCGCCCATATCGCGCAAACCCTTTTTGCGTATCTGCTGCAGCCCCCACTTTTGCGGATCGCCTTTCTGATAGGCCGGGCTGATATTTGGATGATCGCTCCAGTCGTACAAGCTCAAATCCGTTATGGCTCCGCCCAGCACTTCACCGTGGCCGGCGATGCACTTGCTCAATGAATTGATGCTCAAGCTTGCGCCGACGGTATTCGGCAGGAACAAGGCGGGTGAGGTCATGGTGTTGTCCACCACATAGACCAATTTCTGTTGCCGGCAGAGCTCGCCAATGCCCTGTAAATCCGCAATCTGGGTGCAAGGGTTGGCGATGGTCTCAACAAACACCATGCGCGTATTCGGCTGCACCGCCGTTTGCACGTTGCAGACGTCAGTGGCATCAACAAAAGTAACTTCAATGCCCAGGCGCATCAAGGTTTGAAAAAAGCTGTTGGTGTTGCCAAATAGAAATTGGCTGGAAATGAGATGGTCGCCCGCTTTCAGCAGCGTCAAGCAGGTTGCAGAAATTGCCGCCATCCCGGTGGCAAAACAGATGGTATCGGTGCCGCACTCCATTGCTGTTATTTTAGCCTGCAAGGCGGTGGTGGTCGGATTGTTCTGACGGCCGTAGGAATAGCCTGCCTGCTTATTCTGGAACACGGCGGCAAGTTCCTCTGCGGTTTGGTAGCCGTAGAGTACGACATTGTGCACCGGCTTGTGCACAGAGCCGTGTTCTATCGGCAGGCTGCGATCGCCGTGAACTATCTGGGTGGTAAAGCCGCTATCTTTCATGTATCAAAACCACTGGTTCAGGTTTGGGGTATGGGTGAGGGCTTAGTTTTT
>CAYNST010000206.1:0-3491 GCA_964399955.1 uncultured Cellvibrionaceae bacterium
ATCTGCAAGCCAGAACCGGGCAAAAGATATTTGCAGCCCGGCCGTCCACTCTAGGCGGGCTGCAAGCACTTGCCCTATCAGCGCTTGGCAATGATATATACCGCATGGACAATGCCGGGAATGTACCCCAGTAAGGTAAGTAAGATATTCAGCCAAAACGCGCCTTTCAGACCTACCTGCAGAAACACGCCAAGAGGCGGCAGTAAAATGGCGAACAATATGCGGATAAGATCCATAGGTTTTCTCCAAAGTGAATGAGTTGTTTGTTTGTATTTACGCTGCCCCCTGCTCTATTGGGGCAACTCAATCGTGCCTGCCAGTGGAACAAGGGGAGGGTCGCCGTTCCAGCCACTACCGCTTGCCTTCATCCACACCCTGAACCTTTGTATCCTGTTGGTCGTCGTGAGGCGGGGGATTGCTCCGCTGTTCATCCCACAGCAGCCGGTGCTTGGGCCGGCCGGGTCGCTGTGACAGGTAGATGCCGGCGTGCCCGGAAAACAAATAGCTGACCGCACAGGCAATGGCGGCAAAGACCCCTACTTCAGCGCCGAACAACTCGATGGCGATGAGGGTTGAAGCCAGGGGTGTGTTGGCCGCACCGGCGAAAACCGCCACAAAACCGATGGCTGCCAGAAAAGTAACCGGCATGTTCAGCAAGGGCGCCAGGGCGTTGCCCAAGGTGGCGCCAATAAAAAACAAGGGGGTCACCTCCCCGCCCTTGAAGCCACTGCCTAGTGACGCGACGGTGAAAAGCATTTTGGCAAGAAAATCATAAAAAGGCACCGGGCCCTGCAAAGCCTCGGTGATGACCGGCAGCCCCAAGCCCAGATAGCGGTCGCCGCTCAAAAACCAAGCTGCGGTTGCCACGACTGTGCCGCCAAAAAGGGGGCGCAGCGGCGCATAGGCCAGGTATCGTCTCATCAGCGTCGTCAAACCGTGGGTGGCGTTGGCAAACGCGCGGGCCGTCAAACCAAAAGCCACGCCGGCAATTACGATGGCGGTCAGGCTCCAGGTGGAAATAGCCGGGATCTTGCTGATCGCGTAATGAACATGATGAACTCCCCAGAGCAAAGCAACCTGATCTGCGACTACGGCGGCTATAAGGCAAAGGCAGGATTGCGTCGTGCCGCAGGCGGCCAATGGCCAAAACCTCCAACCCGAAGACTGTACCGCCCAGCGGTGTGCCAAATACTGACGAGAAGCCGGCGGCAATACCCGCCATCAAAATAATTCGACGGTCTTCATGGCGCAACCGAAAGGCGTGGGTCAGTTGGTCCGCCAGGGCACCACCCATTTGCACTGCCGTGCCCTCGCGCCCTACCGAGGCGCCAAACAGGTGAGATACCACCGTGCTGACCAATACCAAAGGCACCATGCGCAGCGGCACCACTTTGTCGGGGCTGTGGATCTGCTCCAACAACAGATTGTTGCCCCGCTCCACAGCCTGCCCAAAGCGCAGGTAGACCCAACTCACAGCAAAGCCCGCAATGGGCAAGAGCCAGATCAACCAGCGGTAGCTATTGTGAGTGGCCGTGGCCCAATCCAGCGCGTAAAGGAACGCAGCCGAGGCCGTACCGGCCAATGCCGCCACCAGGCTGGCCAGCAGTAGCCACTTTATCAGGTAAATCAGCAGTTCAGGTTGCTGAAAAAATTGGAGAAATTTCATGATGATCCAGCTGTTCAACCCTTGGAAGCACAATCTGGAAACAGGGCGGGTAGGAACCTACACCCTCCTGAGTCCAGGAAGAATGTAGGCATCATCAGCCACGCGGGCGGTTCAAGGAGGAATGCCATCTCCAAGCCGCTACTTTAGCAGCCGGCTGGCGCACGAACAATCGCCAATTCTACAGCTAATGCAACAGGGTGGCCTGGTGCACTGCAGAAATGGGAACAACGGCCCCGACACCATTTGAACTCGAGGGGTAGGCCATTCCCTCAACAGGGGCATGCGCCCCCGCCGCTTCTACAGAAGGCTCACCGCCCGCAATGCGGGCGGATTCGATCTGGGAGACACAGTCACTCAACTGGCGGAAGATTCCGCTTCCCGGCGTCAGGTCCATGAACCCCAATCTTGCCCGTGTGTCGTCTATCAGCTTCAACGCCGAATTCCAGGCGTTGTCGGCCAACAAAATTGTTAGCATGAATTTGAGCGGCTTAACAATATGCATATCATCAAAGAAGTCATTGTGGGGCACGGCTTTGCGAATCAGTCCAATCTCGTATGCCGCACCCAGGTAAATACGCGCGGCGTCCCACCGACATTGGGTAAAAGCCTGCGCGCCGCGTCTCATGGTTTCTGACCAGTACTTCCGTGCCTCATCTTCGCAACATTGAAGCACAGTGACATGGTGGTGGCACAGGTGACTGAATTTCACTGTTGAACTCCTTTTGAAGACGGGGCAAGTGACAGATGGGTGGTTTGCACCCAATTGGCTGTTCTAACCAGGCTCAATAGCCTACGCGCGTAACTTCGCCACACCGTACGCGGGGCCTCCAGGGTCTGGAATTCTGCAACAACCTCTACAGGCAGCTTGCTTAATTGTTCGGCCAAGGCCTCAACCTTATGTGTCACCAACACATGCACCGGCGAACAGCGTTCAAGAGTGTGCTCTTGCAAGTCGGTCAGCAGGTGCATAATGTCAGACAAGCTCGCAGGGTGGTGCTCGTCATCCAGGACCACCACTGGTGTCGGTTTTCCGGGGCGGTTGATCTGCCGCATCCACGCCGAGTTGCCCTTCTCCGCAACCACGCGTGCGTGATTGTCCAGCGTGGGAAACACGTATTTGATGCACTCGGCGACTTCAAATTCATCCACCGCAACCCACCTAAACTGAGGCCAGTCAGACCCATGAGACACCCGGTGAAATCGAGTGCTCAGTCCGGCAAACAGCTCCACAATGACGGCCGTGGGATTGGCAGTGACAAACTGCAACAGCTGTTGGTCTATCCACTTACAGCGCTGAAGTGCCATTTTGTACTTGCTGGAGTCTCTCTGCACGCTGTGACGCAGAAAGGGTGCCACCTCAAGCTTATCCAGCACAAACTCCGCCCACTGGTCCGACAAGCGAAGTCTGGGGTGAGTGCGTTTGGCCTGAGCTCGGTAGAGCACCGGCTCGATCAGATGGGAGATATCGTCAGCGGTCAACATAGGAAGCTTCCTGAGGTGCCATTTAACGCTAATGATAACCATTATCATTAAAGTGTCAATCATAATGTTCTTGCGGGACGCAAAACTGCCACCCAGTCGCGACTAACGTGAGTTGATGGGGGGGCTTGGACTTTTTTTCCAATCGCTATATGGCCGTCGCCAAGCTGCGCCGGCTGCCCTTGCCGTCGGCGCGCATCCCGTGTTTAATCGGAAACGCGCAGCTCATGTGGGCGGGCAGTTTTAAGTAGGTTAGGGTCTGTTGAAGTAGGAACCGTCAGGGCATAAACCCTAGGGTTTGTTGACGTTTCATCATCGCCTCTGTTGCACCTGAAAACGCGGCAAT
>CAYNST010000207.1:0-3484 GCA_964399955.1 uncultured Cellvibrionaceae bacterium
CTCCGCAGGCTGCACGAGGGGGTGCTGGCGCGCCACGGTTTACGACCGTCCGAGTACACAGCCTGGAAGGCGGTTCATGGGCATTGACGGACACGGAAATGCTGGCAATGCAGGAGCAATGGCTAGTACACCCCGCCGCGCCAAAGACCACAATCCGAGGGGCCGCTTTAAACACCCCCACAGACAAGCTAGACCAGATACACCCCACAATGCATCAAGGCGACGCATAGGCACACTTGCTGGATACCTAAACCAGCTTTAGTCTAAGTGGACGCTAAAGACACATCCAAGGGGCCATGATGTTTACTTAATGGACAAAAGCACAGCAATCAAGCGACTTGGCGAATGGGATAGGCAAGGTCGGTACGTCTTTAAACGGAGCGATCTTGCTAAAATCTTCCATGAAGACAGCCCCCGGGCCTTCAAAGCCGGGCTTTACCGTCTTGTGCAAGATGGGCTGTTACTGCGCCCGGCGCGGGGGGGGGTACACCTTTGCCATGGCGCACAGCCGCGACAGTCACGCCATTGAGCATGTAGCCCGAGCGTTGCGGCGGGGGGAGTACAACTACGTGAGCCTGGAGTCTGCCCTCAGTGAATACGGCGTCATCTCGCAGATCCCGGTGGATCGGCTAACGGTAATGACAACCGGGCGCAAGGGGGTGTATGGCACACCGGTAGGCACCATTGAGTTTGTTCACACAAAACGCAAGCTTTCCGCGATCCTGGCGGGCGTTGTTGATGTACAGCGGCCGCTGCGCCTGGCGACGGCACAGACGGCCTGGCGCGATTTAAAGCGGGTGGGGCGCAATACCCACCTGGTGAATGAAGGGAAGCTGGTGGATGATTGAAAAGACCGATTTTGACCGGCTCACCACAATGGCTATGCGGGACTCTGGGCGCGCTGACATGCGGCCCGCCATTGAAAAAGAACTGCTGCGTTGCGGCTTTATCTACACCCTGGATGCCGCAGGGAGGGCGCAAATATCGCGCGCCGTTGCTGCGGCAGGTTGGTGGCTCAACCGAAATTCAAGGCTCTAAGACAACTCTGGCGATGAGCCTGTGCTACTGGATTGGAGCGAGCACTGATGAACAAACGTCCCATAACCGACGCCAAAAACCCCGAATTGCCTGGCTCACTACAGGCACTTCGGCGTGCGGCGCAGAGAGCCCGTGAGATTGCGGCGCAGACTGGCACGGCCTTGGTGGTCAGTCGCAATGGCGTCATAGTGCACATTCGGCCGGAACAGGAGAGTTCGGGGAAGCCTAAGTAGCCGGGAGCGTCACTGCGGAGGAGTGGCTCCTGCGATTCAGGCTTGCAGCTCGTCAATGTTCCATAATGTAGGCAAACATTGACATTTGCCGACAATATGGAACATCATTGCCCCATGAAAAGCGCCGGCCAACAAATTCTAGAGTTAGCCCAGTCCAACGGACTTATCCGCCCACGCGATATCGCTGCGTTGAGGCTGCCGCGTGTCGCGCTTACAAGGTTGGTGAAAGAGGGGCAGCTGCTTCGGATAGGTCGCGGATTGTACGCACTCCCCAACAGGCAGATGTCAGAGCATGGTTCCTTGGCGGAGGTTGCCATCAAATATCCTGATGGCATTGTTTGCCTGCTGTCTGCCCTGCGCGTACATGACCTGACCACTCAGTCGCCCTTTGAGGTCTGGCTTGCCATACCTCATAAAAGCCGAGTACCAAAGATCGACTACCCCCCGCTTAGAATCGTGCGTTTCTCCGGTAAGGCATTGACCGAAGGCGTTGAGGAGCACGTGATCGACGACGTAACCGTCAAGGTTTCCAGCGTCGCACGTACCGTGGTCGACTGTTTTAGATTTCGCAATAAGATTGGACTGGATGTCGCGTTGGAAGCTCTGCGCGAGGCATGGGACAGTAAGCGCGTCAGCATGGATGACCTGTGGCGATATGCCACCCTGTTCAGAGTGGCAAATGTAATGCGACCCTACGTGGAGAGCCTTTCATGAGCAACCGCAACATGGCAGCCTCCGTACGGGCTCGGCTTCTCAATCATGCTCGTGAAGCGAAGCAGGATTTTAACCTGGTGTTAACTCGGTTCTGCCTTGAGCGATTGCTGTACCGGATAAGCGTTTCTGATCACGCTGAGCAGCTTCTTTTGAAAGGCGCATTGTTGTTTGATCTCTGGTTTGACGTACCGCACCGTCCAACACGGGATGTGGATTTTTTGGGTTTTGGGCCCTCTGCATTGCCGGACGTTGAAAACACTTTCAAGCAAATTTGCAATATTGATGCAGAGGATGGTGTGGTATTTCAGCCGGATACGGTTCGAGCGGCAGACATACGCAAAGACGCCAATTATGCCGGTGTCCGCATCACTTTATTGGCATTGCTTGACGGGGCGCGCTGTCAGATCCAAGCGGATATCGGGTTTGGCGATGCAGTAACGCCTGGGCCCCAAGAAGTTGAATACCCCACCATCTTGAAAGATCTCAAAGCTCCTAAGCTTCAAGTTTATCCACGCTATACCGTCGTTGCAGAAAAATTTGAGGCGCTGTGCAAACTTGGCATCACAAACAGTCGCATGAAGGACTATTTTGATCTTTGGATTCTTGCTCGCCATACCGATTTTGACGGGGAAACGCTTCGCCGGGCGATCTACGCCACTTTTTCCCGGCGTCAGACCAGTTTTCCCGTAGGGTCCCCTTTGGGTTTGACGATGACATTTGCCAGAGACGTCCAGAAACAGACGCAGTGGAAAGCCTTCCTTCGCAAGAACGCACTGCAATCACTGCCGTTAGATGACGTGGTCAGCTTCCTGGCTGAGTTCCTCATGCCAGCTACTACAGCCGCCAGTAATAAACAGTCTTTCTCATCGCAGTGGGGTGCTGGCGGGCCGTGGGTTGCAGTGTCAACTGGCCAAAGAAGTAAGCAAGAGAGCAGTGGGTCCAGCAAGTAGCCGCGAGGGTAGGGCACAGTAAGCCTTCTGCGGTGGCCGCCCTTGTCATACACTCGGATCTGACGAGGGGTGCCCCTCTAGTTGGCGAGTCAGACCCGTCTAGAAACCCGCATCGGTGCCGACCGCCAGGGACGGCGGGAATGCTGGCAAGCCGCGAGCAATCGAGCTCGTGAAGCGGAGCAAAATTTCAACCCCATGCTAAACCGACTCAAGTTTACTCCATACCGCATTCCCGCTAGAATCGACCCACCGATGGATCGGTACTACGCCATCCAGCGTCTACGTCAGCACCAAACAGGGAGAAGTTCTCATGCTACAAGCCAGTCGCCTGAAGGTTACCGAAGGCCAGCTCACCACCATTGCCGGCAAATCCGCCGGCCGCAAAGTCCGTTGCTCACCCCAAGCCCTTCCCGTGTACAACGCTTTGGCCGGCCTGGCAGGCGGTGGCAACTACTGGGCAAGGCTAATCGTTCAGGGCATCCGCGGGCTTACGTCCGGGCGGCTGCATATGGACAACGTCTATGTGAAGAAGGAGGCGAGCATTGCCTA
>CAYNST010000208.1:0-3481 GCA_964399955.1 uncultured Cellvibrionaceae bacterium
GGAGCCTAACCGGCCCAATTTTGGAGACTTTACCGTGCAAGACAATGTAGTGGACATCCATTCACAGAACGCCAAGCAATTGCTGGTTGACGAGTCATTCAACCGGCCGGTGCTGGTCGATTTTTGGGCCGACTGGTGCGGGCCCTGCAAAAGCCTGACACCTGTGCTGGAGAAGCTTGCCGACGAGTACGCCGGTGCGTTTTTGCTGGCCAAGGTCAATGTGGATCACGAACAGATGATCGCCTCGCAGTTTGGTGTGCGCAGTCTGCCGACGGTTGTGCTGATGAAGGACGGCCAGCCCATTGACGGTTTTACCGGTGCCCAGACCGAGGTGGAGGTGCGCAAGCTGCTGGACACCCATCTGCCCAAGCCCTGGGATTTGCAATTGCAGCAGGGCCGGGCCTTGCTGGAGGAGGGCGCAGCGAAAGAGGCCGTGGCGGTGCTGCGGCCGGCTTACCTCGACTCCGGCGAGCGCGCCGACATTGCCTGTGCGCTGGCACGGGCTTATCTGCTGCTCAACCGCCTGGACGACGCCAAAAAACTGCTGGACGGGGTTCGCATGGTGGATCAGGGCCCGGAATACGACCAGGTGCGAGCGCAGTGGGAGCTGGCCATCAACGCCGAAAAGGCGCCGGAGATCAGCGCACTGGAGGACAAGCTCCGCCAGAGTCCCGAAGACGAGGCGGTTATTTATGATCTGGCTCTGCAGTATGCCCAGCATCATTACCATCGTGAAGCTCTGGAGCTGCTGTTGGGGCTGTTGCAGCGCAATCTGGCCTGGCGCGACGGCGACGCGCGCCGTGCCTACACCGATATATTGGCAGTGTTGGGCAAGGGTGATCCGCTGGCGGCCGAGTTTCAGCGCAAGCTCTATTCCCTCATCTACTGAGGCACTATTAGCCGCAGCCCCCGGCAGCGGCCTGCTGCAGTGCCTTGCGCCGTTGCTTGGGTTCGCCCGGCAACTACTGGCATAATGCCGCACCCTGATTAAGCCCGGCGGCTCGCCGCGGGCCCTGTTATCAATGTCGACCAACCGAGGAACACCATGCAGCCGCAAGTAAAGCCCTCCAACCCCAATTTTTCCTCCGGGCCTTGCAGCAAGCGCCCGGGCTATTCCGTCAACGAGCTGGAGCTGGACACCCTGGGCCGCTCGCACCGCTCCGCGCTGGGCAAGAGCGCCCTGGGTCGCGCCTGTTCCGAGACCGCCGAGATACTGGGCCTGCCCGAGGGTTACCGAGTGGGTGTGGTGGCCGGGTCTGACACTGGAGCCGTGGAAATGGCCATGTGGTCCATGCTGGGTGAGCGCCCGGTGGATGTGCTGGCCTGGGAGTCGTTTGGCAAGGGCTGGGTCACCGACATCACCAAACAGCTGAAACTGAAAGACACGCGCATCATGGAAGCCGACTACGGCTTGTTGCCAGACCTGGGTGCGGTGAATTTTGATCACGATGTGGTATTCACCTGGAACGGCACCACTTCCGGCGTGAAGGTTCCTGATGGCGACTGGATTGCCGACGATCGTCAGGGCCTGACCATCTGCGACGCCACCTCGGCGGTGTTTGCCATGGACATGCCCTGGCACAAGCTGGACGTTATCACCTATTCCTGGCAGAAGGTATTGGGCGGCGAAGGTGCTCACGGCATGCTGATTCTGAGCCCGCGCGCGGTGGCCCGTCTGGAGTCCTACACCCCCCCCTGGCCCATGCCCAAGCTCTTCCGTATGACCAAGGGCGGCAAGCTGGAAGAGGGCATCTTCAGGGGCGAAACCATCAATACACCATCCATGCTGTGCGTGGCGGATTACCTGGATGCACTGGCCTGGGTCAAGCGCATCGGCGGCGTGCAGGCCACCATTGCCAAATCACAGGCCAACCTGACGGTACTGGAAGAGTTTGTGGCCGCCACCCCCTGGATACACTTCCTGGCGGCCGATCCCGCGCTGCGCTCCAACACCAGCGTATGCCTGACGCTGGACGCCACAGCCGATCAAGTCAAGGCCATGGTCAAGCTGCTGGACAAGGAAGGCGTAGCCTACGACATAGGCGCCTATCGCGATGCACCTCCCGGAATGCGCATCTGGTGCGGCGCCACGGTGGAGACCGCCGATCTGCAGGCACTGCTGCCCTGGCTCAGCTGGGCGTACCAGGAAATTGTTGGCTAAAACCAGGCACCCACGGCGGCCCTGCCAAGGCGCCGCCGCAGAATAATTCTCGGCCAGAATGCCGCTGCGCGCCTGGCGGACAGGCCAAGCCTTTGGTCACCGCCCGCAGCGGGCAGATTGAGCATCCATCAGGAGCGTCCATGTTCAGTATCAAAACCTACAACAAAATATCCCCCAAAGGGCTGCAGCGATTCCCAAAAGATACCTATGAAGTTGGGGCGGAGGTTCAAAACCCCGATGCCTACGTGCTGCGCAGCCAGAAACTGCACGAGGAAGTCATCCCGGAGAGCCTGCTGGCGGTAGCCCGCGCGGGCGCCGGGGTCAACAATCTGCCGGTGGCGGAGTACAGCGTGCGCGGCATTGTTGCCTTCAATACGCCCGGCGCCAATGCCAACGCGGTCAAGGAACTGGTTTTGGCCGGCATGCTGCTCAGCTCGCGCGACATCATCGGCAGCAGACAGTTTGTCGAAGGGTTGACTCACATCAGTGACAGTGCAGAAATGTCCAAACTGCTGGAGGCAGAAAAAAAGCGTTTTGCCGGGCGTGAGCTGAAGGGCAAAACCCTGGGGGTGATCGGTCTGGGTGCCATTGGCTCCATGGTGGCCGAGATGGCCCTGGCAATGGACATGACCGTACTGGGTTTTGACCCGGCGCTTTCGGTGGAGGCGGCCTGGCGCCTGCCCAATCAGGTGCAGCGCAAAGACAGCCTGAATCAGTTGCTGGCCGAGTCCGACTACGTCTCTCTGCACGTGCCGGCCATAGAGGCCACCAAGCACATGATCAATGCGGAGTCGCTTGCGGTGATGAAGCCGGGCGCAGCCTTGGTGAACTTTGCCCGCGACGCCATTGTTGACAGTGCCGCCGTCCTGAACGCCCTGGAAGCCGGCAAGTTGCGACAGTACGTGTGCGACTTCCCGGAGCCCGCCATGCTGGGGCGCAAGGATGTCATCGCCCTGCCGCACATAGGTGCCAGCACGGAAGAAGCGGAAGACAACTGCGCCGTGATGGCGGCAGACCAGGTGCGCGAGTTTCTGGAAAACGGCAACATCACCAACTCGGTCAACTTCCCGCAAACCAGTATGCCGCGCACCGCAGGCGGGTGCCGCATCACCTTCAGCAACGAGAACGTGTCCGGCGTGCTGGGAGAGGTGCTTTCCATCTTTGCCAAGCACAAGCTGAATGTGACCGATATGGTCAACAAGAGCCGGCAGGACCTGGCCTACAACATCCTGGACCTGGCCGAGAAGCCTACAGAAGAAGCCTTGCAGGCGCTGCGAGAGGTTAACCACGTTATTCGTGTGCGGGTAATCTGTCCCTAGG
>CAYNST010000209.1:0-3370 GCA_964399955.1 uncultured Cellvibrionaceae bacterium
GCGTTTCAAACAAACTGCCGGCATGCTAAGCCGGCAAACTTGCAGAAATATGACAGTCGTGGGATAAACCCGGAAGGGCGCGTCCGAGTGTCAGCCAATTAGAGCTGGTGGGAATGGAAATGGAAATGGAAATGGAAATGGAGAGGGAGCAAATATGACCGCAGAGATAGTCCATGCCGCTACGCCAGAGCAATATGCGCTGGGAGCCTGACAAGTTAATGCAGCGGAACCAGACAAACGCTAATATCCATCACCACGCCGGTTTGATCACCGGGCAATCAGAGGGAGCATTCAAAAAGACCATGAAGCTGGAAAAGATAACACTGGAAGGAAGCCACGTTCGGTTGGAGCCGCTGAACAATACGCACAAAGAGGGGCTGTGCCGGGCGATCTGCGACGGGGAGCTGTGGACACTGTTTGTGACATCGGTGCCGCACGTCAGCCAGATTGATGCGTTCTTCGCCAAAGCGCAGGCGGACTATGAGACGGGGGATAGCCTGGCCTTTGCCACCATCGACAAGGCCAGCGGCCAGGTTGCAGGCTCCACCCGGTTCATGCGGGCGAGCCTGCCCAACAAATGTATAGAAATCGGCTTTACCTTCCTCGGCCGCTCCTGGCAGAAGACGCGCATCAACACCGAGGCAAAACTGTTGATGCTTGAGCACGCCTTTGACACACTGGGCCTGAACCGGGTTGAGTTGATCACCGACTACTTGAACACCCGCTCACGCCAGGCAATACTGCGGCTGGGAGCCAAGGAAGAAGGGATTTTGAGGAGTCACAGAGTAATGCCCAATGGCCGCGTCCGCGACTCGGTCATGCACAGCATAACCCATTACGAATGGCCCGGTGTTAAACAAAACCTGTTATACAAGCTGGGTCGCTCAGTGGGCGAAGCGCCATAATTTCACCAGCCATTCAGGCACAGGTTATAGGAGTTAATCTTGATCAAGGAAATCGATTTTCCACGTGACGCACAATTATTCGGAAGGGAGCAGGGCTCGTACTTCCGCGATGCCTTCAAGGTGAACGTAAGCAAAGACAATCTGGAGGCCGGGCATGTTTACCACGCAATCTTCGGCTATTTGCCCAAGCCTGTGCAGGTGGCGCTGCGGGTGAGAAATGCCCTGATGAAGCCCTTCGGCTTTGCGGCCAGCAATACCAAGATGAGCCTGCCGCTGGAAGACATCAAGGCCGGCACCCGTGCCGGATTTTTGCTGATTGACTCGGTCTCTGCTTCAGAGGTCGTGTGCAGTTCTTCCGAGACCAACATGGATATGTGGCTTTCGGTGCTTAAGATTTCGGAGCGGGAGTTTGCTGTCTCCACCCTGGTGAATCTCAAAACCAGGACGGGCAGGGCATACATGGCATGCATCAAACCGTTTCACAAAATTGTGGCCAGGTACTGTATCCGGCAGGCATTGAAGGCGGGGCGGTTATGAGTGTCGGCCTGGCAGCCTTTGCCCTTTGCCTACGGCGCGGTGCTGCAGGAGCATGCTGCGGCCGTTTTATGAGAAGCACGGCTGGGTGAGGAAGGGGCAATGCAAAAGGTCCACCCACTCCTGTATTTACGAAATCACGCTTTGATGGCAAGACTATTCCTCTACTGTCACTGGCTACACCTGATGGCAGGCCCTCCAGTTACAGCGAGCACAAAGTTATGTCCACAGACACTGAGCACCGCGTCCAGCGCGTTATCAACGGTTTGTTACCCTCCACGGCGCTCATCGACCGGTTTGGTCCGCCCAACAACCTGTCCCAGCGCATGGAGTACTTCAACACGCCGGGTGTGAGTATCGCCGTCATTGACGACTTTAAGGTAGATTGGATCCAAGGGTTTGGCGTATGTGATGTGAGCAGCAATCAACCAGTGACTGGCGAAACGCTCTTTCAGGCGGGCTCCATCAGCAAGGCTATTTTTGCGGTAGCTGTGATGCGCTTGGTACAGGACGGCGTGCTTGACCTTGATGTGGATGTAAACCAGTACTTGACGTCGTGGCAGGTGCCGGGGAATGACCAGTGGCAAGCAAAGGTGACCATGCGTGACCTTCTTAGCCATACAGCAGGTATGAACGTTCATGGTTTCCCCGGCTATCTACCGTCTGAAGCGGTTCCCTCTGTGCCGCAAATCCTTAACGGACAGCCGCCAGCAAACAGCCCACGGGTAGAGGTGAACATATTGCCGGGCACTCAGTTCCGCTATTCCGGCGGCGGTTACGTGGTGGCACAGCAAGTAGTGGTGGATCTGCTTGGCAAGCCGTTCGCTCAGGTAATGGATGAGCTGGTATTCAGAACACTGAGACTAACGCACAGCACCTATGCTCAGCCACTGGACGAGCGGTGGGCCCCAAACCGGGCCACAGCTCACGCGAGCAAATCAATGCCTGTAGCGGGCGGCGCGCATATTTATCCGGAGCTGGCGGCGGCTGGCCTGTGGTCAACTGCTGGTGACCTGGCCAAAGTCGGCGTTGAGCTGCTCGAAATCTTCGCTGAGCGCACATCGAGCGCTTTTCTGTCAGCAGATCTGCTTACAGCCATACTGGCACCGCCGCTTGGCCGGCAAAAGACGGATAAGGGCGACTACGTTGGCCTTGGGCTGTTTTGTGAAGGCCATGACGAGGGCTTTTACTTTGGGCACAGTGGCCGGAACAAAGGCTTTATTGCCGACATGAGGTTGTATGGCCGTACTGGCAAGGGCGCAGTGGTTATGGTCAACTCGGATGAAGGCAGTCCGCTGGTTGCTGAAATTTTGCGCGCGGTCGCGACGGAGTATCATTGGCCGGATTTCTTCCCGCGAAAGAAAAAGCCCATCTATATAGAGCCGCTGCAGTATTATGAGGGGCTGTATGCCACAGATTACGGCATGCGGTTTATCATCAGCGCGGCGGAGACTCATCTGTTGCTGCATCTGAATGACCAAGCGCCACTCCCAATCTTTCCCTCCTCAACAACCAATTTTTACGCCACTGTATTGAATTCATCGGTTCGCTTTCAAATTGAAGAAGGCAAAGGTGTAACCGGGCTCTGCCTGCTTCAGCCTGGCTGCAAAATCCTTGCTAAGAAAGTTGATTAGCTCGTTGAACGGAGTGCGTTGACAAAGCCATTGGAACTGATTATGGACACATTATTAGAAAGCTACGCGGGCGCCTTCCTTTCAGTGGGATTGATCGGCGGTCTTCTGCTGATACAACTTCTGGTTGCTGACGCACTGGGGATTCTTGCAAAACGCACCCCTGGAACACCCATAGAAGCGGATCACGGGCTTTTGTTGTTTCGGGCTCATCGAGCCCACGCCAATACCAATGAGAGCGTCGCGGCGTTTATCTGTTTAACGATTTTTTCCGTGGCCGTTTCGGCTCCAGCTGCTTGG
>CAYNST010000210.1:0-3329 GCA_964399955.1 uncultured Cellvibrionaceae bacterium
CTGCATTTTTAAATCGACCATCCAGGTATAAAAACGACACGGAAACCACAGTCCAAGCACCGCATAGAAATCCGGCACAAACCTCCCGCTCCGGAGTATCAGCGGCCGCCCCCGCTGCACTTCATGCAGCTTGATCTCTACGCCAGTCCGAGCCACATATGATCTTGGCGCCATTCTGGCCGTGCAGGACATCCTTGGCGGCGAGGATAGACTGCAACCGGCTTACTTTCTCAGACTGGGTTGATCTCGCAGAGCAGTGCTTTTGTGAATTTGCGCTGTTTCTCCGGCCCGAACGGCTCGTCGATCGTGCGCTTACGGCCGCCTACCTCGCCCAAAGTTAACAGCTCCGCTGCGCGCAACCAGAAGCTGATTAGCGTCTGTAGCCCTGCTTGCTCCTGAAGCGATGTTCAGGAGACAGGCACTGCTGGTGGATGCTGTTTCAGAACCGCTATACCGGGAGTCTAAGGCGTAGAAGAAGCCTTTCCGCTGTCCGCTGTCGTAAGGGTGGTGTTTCGGCCTTACAATGAGTGTTCGTAATAGACCGGACGCAGTGAGTGCCACCTTGGCTCCTGCACATTGATGCCTGCTGAATTCCCGCAGCGGTCGGCCCGGAATGGTCACTTCGGGAAATTTCTCTTCCGCCCTGTTAATAGATGTGGCCGGCCTGCCACAAGGAACCTCCATCCGCTGGAGGCGGTCAGCCTTGTTGGGCGCGGCTACTGCAAGTAAGTCTATGAACGCAACAACTGGAGATGACAATGACTGAGCACCAGCACGACCATGATCACGGCGACCAGCACCAGGGTGAGCATCGCGTGAAGGATCCGGTCTGCGGAATGACGGTTGATCCGCACACGGCGGAGCATCGCAGTCGGCACAGAGGGGAAACCTGGTACTTCTGCTCGTCACGCTGCCGGGTCCGGTTTGATGAAAATCCTGACGCCTTCCTCAGTGGCAAAAATCCACAAGCAGCACCTGTACCCGCCGGCGCCTTCTACACCTGCCCGATGCACCCGGAAGTCCGCCAGCAGGGGCCGGGAGACTGCCCGATCTGTGGCATGGGGTTGGAGCCGGAGCAGGTGAGCCTGGACGACGGACCCTCGGAAGAACTCAACAGTATGACCCGCCGGTTCTGGATTGGCCTGGTGTTGACATTGCCCGTATTTATATTCGAGATGGGCGGACACTTGATTGGACTCAGCCATATTGTTGCTCCGCAAACGTCCAACTGGATTCAGCTGATGCTGGCAACGCCCGTTGTTGTCTGGTGTGGGTGGCCTTTTTTTGTTCGCGGGTGGAAATCTGTTGTCAATCGCAACCTGAACATGTTCACGCTGATCGCCATCGGCACCGGTGTATCGCTGATTTACAGTCTGGTGGCCACAATTGCACCGCAAGTGTTTCCAGATCGCTTTCGGCTGGACGACGGTTCGGTTGCGGTGTATTTCGAGGCGGCGGCGGTCATTGTGGTGCTGGTGCTGCTTGGACAGGTACTGGAGTTGCGAGCGCGGGAAAAAACCTCCGGCGCCATCAAAGCCCTGCTGAATCTGGCGCCAGCCACTGCCCGCAGGTTGAATGGTGCGGGCGAGTCGGACGTGCCCCTTGATCAGGTCAAGGTTGGCGACCGCCTGCGAGTAAGGCCCGGTGACAAGGTGCCTCTGGATGGCGAGGTACTGGAAGGCCGCTCGAACGTGGATGAGTCCATGGTGACCGGTGAGCCGCTTGCAGTCGGCAAAGGCGCCGGTGACCAGGTCATCGGTGGCAGCATCAACCAGCAGGGCAGCTTCATTATGCGGGCCGATAAAGTTGGCCGCGACACCATGCTGTCACAGATTGTGCAGATGGTGGCCAGTGCGCAGCGCAGTCGGGCGCCCATACAAGGCCTGGCGGACAAGGTGGCGGGTTGGTTTGTGCCGGCCGTTATTGCTATCGCTCTCATTGCTTTCGTCGTCTGGTCCTATTTTGGCCCGTCGCCACCCATGGCGTTTGGCCTGATTGCAGCCGTCAGCGTATTGATTATCGCCTGCCCCTGTGCGCTGGGTTTGGCAACGCCCATGTCCATTATGGTGGGTGTCGGCCGGGGAGCGCAGAGCGGCGTATTGATCCGGGATGCGGAAGCGCTGGAGCGTATGGAAAAGGTGGACACGGTTGTGGTGGACAAAACCGGCACACTTACCGAAGGCAAACCACGGGTGACCCGTATCCTTCCCGCTGAAGGCTTCTCCGAGCAGGAGCTGATGCAGTTGGCAGGTGGTTTGGAGAAAGGCAGTGAGCATCCATTGGCCCACGCCATTCTGGACAAAGCAAAAGATATGAAGCTGACACTGCCGGATGCTGAAGACTTTGACTCCCCCAATGGCAAAGGCGTAACCGGCAGGATTGATGGTCAGCGGGTATTGCTGGGTAATCGATTGCTGATGGAGTCGGAAAACGTTGACGCGTCTGACTTTGAGCGTGACGCCGACCTGCTCCGCCAGGATGGGGCCACGGTGATATTCGCAGCCGCAGACGGCAAAGTCTGCGGTTTGCTCGCCATCGCCGACCCCATTAAAAAAACCACTGAAGCGGCTATTTCTGCCCTGCAAAAAGACGGCATCCGGGTGGTTATGGTAACCGGAGATAACCGCACCTCGGCCGAAGCAGTTGCCCGTAAACTGCATATCGATGAAGTGGAAGCGGAAGTGCTACCCGAAGACAAAGGCAAGATTGTTCAACGCCTGAAGGACGAAGGACGAATTGTTCTTATGGCTGGTGATGGCGTAAATGATGCACCGGCTCTGGCCACCGCAGATGTGGGCGTTGCCATGGGAACGGGAACCGATGTGGCCATCGAAAGTGCCGGTATAACGCTACTGCGGGGCGATTTGATGGGGATTGTCGATGCTCGCCGCCTCTCATTGGCGACCATGCGCAACATACGGCAAAACCTGTTTTTTGCCTTCATTTATAACGCGGCTGGCGTACCCATTGCGGCAGGCATTTTATATCCGGTTGCAGGAATACTACTGACACCGATTTTTGCGGCGGCAGCTATGTCACTATCCTCCGTCAGCGTCATCACCAACGCGCTCCGATTGCGAACGACCAAGCTGGGGAGGGATTGACCCCGGGCATCAGGCAAGGGTTCTGGTTATATGAACCGCTCCAGACTGTACTCCAGCGCAGACTGATTTTACAGATCTAGCAGCATCAGCAGGCCGGCACTGGTTGATGGCAAGGCGCAAGCCAGACTGGATTTGGAACCACAAGCAAGGTTCAGGCTGCTGCTCGCCGAAGGCCCGGTTGCAAGTTCTGGTGGGGCGTAAACAAACCAGCGGCTGTCAACCCTA
>CAYNST010000211.1:0-3323 GCA_964399955.1 uncultured Cellvibrionaceae bacterium
AAAACACCAGGCAAAGTCCATTCAACAGTTCAATTCGAATCCTGCGCTTACAAATCATCCCGGCCAGCAGCCATACCGATAGTGGCCCTGGTTGCATGAAAGGTTTATCAAATTATGAAAATACTGGATTGTCGCAGCAATGGTGCATTACGCGCGGCTGCTGTTTTCTCAGCGGCCGAGCAGTGCTACCACAAATGGGCGGGAGGCGTTGGCCTGGGCCAGTAGCGCGCCCAGTTGCACAGTGAAATCACCGTCGCGAAACTGGTCCCGCAACTGCCCACTGGCGTCCCCGGACGGGGCGATTTTTTGCGCGGCTTTGATATTCAGATGTTGAATTTCGCGCACCAGTTGCTGGCGACGGCTGTCCAGCACACGACGTTCCTGTTCAAGCGTGGCCAAAAGTTGCTGCACACGCAGCTTTTGTTGCTGGTGCTCGCCGCTGCGCAGTTCGTCTTCCAGACGCGCCAGTTCGCTGGTCTCTTTGGCCAGCTGAATGGTTACCGGGTTACCGGCAGGCACGCGCACCCCCTGCCCGCGAAACAGCCAGGGTGAGGACAGCTGTTTTTCACCGCCTTCCACCCGCAGTTGGCGTTTGCCCGTCAGGCTGAGCTTGAGTTGGTGTGGGTCAAAGGCTTTTTGCAGCTGGCGCAGATTCTGGTCCACACCTGCGCCGGCGTCCAAAGACAGGGTTAAATTGCCGCCACTGGGCAACTGCAGGTTGATCTGCTCTGCCTGGGGTCGTGGTGACAGTAGATCAACCCGTTCCAGTACATAGCTGGCCCGGGCGGGGTTCTGCTGTAACTTCAAATTATTGTCCAGCACCTTGCCCTGCTCCAGGCTTTGACGCAGGCTGGCAACCCGTGCGGCCAGGGCCTCACTGCGGGCGCCGCTCTGGTTAAGTTGGCGGGTCAGGCTGTGCAATTCCTTGTAGGTATTGAGTACAGTCTGCTCGGCGCCCTGCACGCGGGACAACTGCGCCTGGAAGCGGCTCATGCTTGCCCAGCGACCGTGCAGCTCCACTTTGCCGGAGATACTGCTTGTCTCCACTCGCGGCGAGCGGGCCGCCTTTGCCTGTTTACCTTCTGCGTTGACGCCCGGCTGCGCGGCTACGCCGGCCGCCAATGGCTGAGGCGAAGACAGTCGATTGACGGGCGGGTTCGGCTTCATGACATTGGCATCGGTTTACAGATAGTTGAATAAACTCAGCTGACTCAGTTTGCTGTAGGTCTTCTGCGTGGTGTTGAGTGCCGCTTCCAATCGGTTTACCCGGCCCACCGCTTCCACATAATCCAGATCTTGAATCTTAGCCCGTATCTTCTCATTTGCCAGCGCCAGGTCCTGTTGCGCCATATCCAGGCTGCGGGCACTGCTTATGCGCGAGCCCACCTGGGTGAGCTTTTCACCAATACCGGTGACTGCTCGATTGATGGCGGCAATCATGGCCGGTCCGCTGGTTTGTACATCGGCGCCGCCCGCGCGCAGGTCGGCAATGAAGGTGTCCAGATCCACAAAAAAGTTGCCACCGTTGAAGTACACACTTTCAATGGTTTCATTGGCCGGCAGGGTAACGCCCTGCGCCACCGGCACTTCGCGCCGCAAATCGTCACCCTGATAGGCGTTGCCCACCACCGGCGCTATGCCCAGCTGGCTGCCACTGAACAAATAATTACCCTCTTCGTCCTGGGCGTTGGCAAACTGCGTGAGGGAATCGCGCAGGCTGACCAATTCGTTGGCGACGGCCTGGCGATCTTCGGCGGTGGATGAGCCGGATATGGCGGACAGCGCCAGATCCTGCACGCGCAGCAGGGCAGAAAAACTGGAATTCAAATAGCTCTCGCTCTGCTCCATGCGACTGATCACCCGGGAGGCGTTGTCCCGAAACTGTTCAAAGCTGCTCTGGTCCCGCTCTATGCCCAGCAGTGCTACGGTGCCCAGGGGGTCGTCGGACATGCGGTTGATGCGGTAGCCGGTGCTGATCTGCGTCATCACGTTGGCGAATTCCTTGTCCTGACGGTGCAGAGCCTGCAAAACCAATTGGCTCATCTGGCCGGTGCTTACTCTCATCAGAACATCCCCAATAAGGTGTCAAACAGTTGGCCGGCGGTGTTGATCACCTTGGCATTGGCCTGGTAGGCGCGGGTAAACTCCATCAAGCGCACCGCTTCTTCGTCTTCATTGACGCCGCTGATGCTGTCGCGCCGGCTTTGCGCGTCGGTCAGCAGACCTTTGCTGGCGTTGGTCTCTGCCTGGATCTGCGCACTTTCAATAGCCAGCCCGCCGAGCAGGCCGGTGTAATCGTCGTAGAAGCCGGCTTTGAGTGAGATGACCTGCAGCAGATTGCGGTTGTCACCACTGCCTGCGGCGGGATTGCCGGTGCCGTCGTCAACAATAAAGCCGAGGTGGTCCGGCTGAATGCCGGCAGATAAGCGCAGGCTGGCCGCCGGGTCCGCCGGGTCAAACTGATACAGCGCCGCACCGGGGTTGCCGTTCAGATCAAAGCCCGCCATCAGCCGGTCATTGAGGCTGGCGGCCAGGTTGGCAGCCTGCTGGTCCAGGCTTGCCTGCAGGCCGGCCAGGGTGCCGTGTTTGTAGCCCTGCAGCGCACCCAGCTGTCCACCGGAATGGGTGATGGGGAAATCCTGGCCTTTGAGCTCCAGTTTCAGTTCATCCCCCACCAGGGTCACGGCTGAAGCCTTGTTGCCCAGCACCAGCGGCTGCCCGCTGGTGAGGGTAATGTTCAGACGCCCGTCCGGCATTCTTTGCGAGCGAATATCCAGGCTGTTGGCCAGCGCCTGCACGGCCAGGTCGCGCTGGTCCTCCAACTGCGAGGTGTTGCCGCCCTTGGCCAGGACCTCGCTGATTTTTTCATTGAGCCGCCCGATGCTGCCGGTCTGGCTGTTGATACTGGCCACCAGCGCGGCGGATTGCTCGTCCACCTGTCGCGCCTGCACGCCCAGGTTGCCAGCCAACTGGTTGAAACGGTGGGCAAGGGAGCCGGCCGTCGCCAGAATCTGCTGACGCGTGGCGGTGGACTGCGGCGCTTCTGCCGCGGCGTTGAAGGCGGCAAACAGGCTGTCAATGCCGGTAGATACAGACAGCTCGCTGCCGCCAATGATGTCTTCTGCCTGCATTACCAGGGTTTGCATCTGGTCGTCGAAGCCCGCCTGGCTGGTGGCGCGCCAAAGGCCGGCAACGCGGTAGTCGTCGGCAATGCGTCGCAGCTCCGTTACTTCAACGCCGTTGCCCGGCGTCAACCGGCTGGGGCTGCTGTCCACCCGCGAGGCCAGCACCGCTTCCTGGCGGCTGTAACCCGGCGTATTGGC
>CAYNST010000212.1:0-3289 GCA_964399955.1 uncultured Cellvibrionaceae bacterium
ACCGCCCCCGACAACTACGGACTTTGCGATGTGAGTAAAAAACCGCCGGGTGTCTTACGGCCAATGAACAATTAATTTTTTCCTGTCAGCTATTCCTGCTGCTCAGGCTGCGTTCGAATTTCTGCAGAGGAAGGCAAAACGGTGAGTGCATACGTTTAAGAATTGCGCACTCTGCTGCACCCTTGCGCCGCCGCCCTGCAGTTGAGCCGTCCGGCTCCTGGCAGGGTGGGGATGCGCAGCGACGGGAATACTCCAGCGTGCGCTTAAAAGATACGTCTACTGTGGCTGACCGGCGGGGACCCCGGGAAGACGACGGGCAAAATGCTCTGCCGTTTACTGAATAAAAGTCGCAAGTTATCAACTTACCCATTGTTACCAGTAGACTGCATTCAAGTTGGCAATAGTACCCAGCACTAAGTGCCAGGCAGGGGTGGCTCACTCACCCGGCCAGTGGGCAATCTGCCAGCCGCCTGCGACCGTCCGCACCTCGGGCTCCCTCCCTGCAGTGGCGCCTCCCGATCCCGCCAGTATTGCAAGTGCAATCATGGCGCAACTGCGGTAAGGGTCAGCACATTCCGCAGGCCAAATTTTGCCGTCTAGATTGTCGTCGCAACCTGTATTCAAGTGAAAGAAGCTGGAGACAGAATGGATCCATTCGCTAATGGGTAGCCAATGGAACTTCCCGGCCCGGTAAACCTGGCCAATGATGGAAATATAGGAATTGTCCTGACCGGAGCCTGGCTGAAACCGCGCTTCTCTCCAACAGGGGCCGCGCATCAATAATAATGCCGTTCCGGCTTGCACCTGTGCGGCCACCTCGTGCTGGAACGCCCGAAAACGGCAATCGCTTATGTCACCGGGCACTGCATATTCCGGGAAAAGAAAAACCGGCACAGGCGCACCGCCACCCTCACGCAGATGAAACACCGGACATCCCGGCTTCGGAGAGGGCATAAAACTGTCGTCAATGGGGTCCCAGCCAAAATTGCCCAGCAAATCGAAATAACCGGCCGCAGTTTGCGGCTCTATCGTGCGCGTCCCGTTACCCGAGTCCACTTCAGTCGCCAACAGGCATGCGTGGTCAGCACCGGAAGCTTGTCCCTGGGCCAGAGCAGGCGCCGGCAAGGCTGGAAAGCCGCCGGCGGTCAAACGGGGACAGTCCGCGAAAGGATTGATTTGTTCATATACCCGCAGATCAGTAACCCCAAGCGCTAGCAGGCGGGTCTGTAAAATATCTCTGCGAAGGCTGCGAAGTCCCGGTGGCAAGTCCCGGTCTGCTGGGCTGGTGGGCAAGTCGGTCATGGCTTTAGTCAGCGCGTCCCAAGCTGCAAAGCCCAGCAACCGAGCCAATAGAGTACGGGACTGCACCTGCGATAGCCGCATCAGAGCTTGCAGGCGCATAACGGCGATTTGAGCATTGAGAGGGTGAGGTACAAACATAGCGCTTTGACCACTCTGCCAGGCAAACGTCCAAGCTTCAGTGATACTACCAAAGGCGACCCCGCGTCAAGCAGGATCCAGCCGAGCAATAGGTCGCCGACTCGGCCGGCACCAATGATACGATGCAGTACACGGGCAGCAACCGTTCATCGGCACCGCGCTACCTCAGTCTCTGGTACTCATCACAGGCCTCTTTCTGTTCTGCCAGCAGGCTTGGCTGCGAGCTGCCTGCCGCGTTAAGAATGGCCATGTTGCAACGTTGTTTTGCGGACTCGAGCGCTGCGGGTGGTGCCGGGATGGTGATCACGGCAATTGTGGCCTGGTAGCTGTCGGCGGCACTGCAGTACATGTCTCGGGCTTTCTGGTAGTACCAGTGTTGGCCTGGCGCCTTTTTAAGCTCCGTGCAGAGGTCGGTAAAGAGATTCTTCGCGGTCACGGAGCAATTTGAGAAGGCGGCGACATCCGCTTCAAGACCTGCGCAAACGCTATCACTGTCAACCTCCCACAACTGATGCCGAAACGGCACATCCACCCCCTGGTAGCTAATGATGAGCGCCTGCGGGTCTCGGCCATCGGCGTCGGTCGCGCTGGCGGCATCCGGGTGAATCAGAAATTGCAGATACGCTGCAAACACGGCCGTGATCGGGTCCATTGGCTTTCCTTTAAGCAATGCGGCAACTGTCGGTGCTGTGCGAACCTAACCTAGCGGTAACTATTCAGCTCACGCCCCAATGCCGCCAACGGCGGCAAGAATGGGCCACCTTCTGACCGGAACAGAATGAAACGCCCTTAGGGCGGCCCCGGAAAGGTTCAGCACAGACAGTGCGCGATAGCTACACCGGTAAAATCGCCTTCTGCGCCCGGCTCTGCACAATTTGAACACAGTCTGCACAGTCAGGGGATGAGCGGAATAACCACTTAATTATAGATTAGCCGGAAAACCACAAGCTTCAAGTTGTCAGCGGCGCGCCGCCTTTTGAGATCAGCACTCAAGGGCAGAGCGCAGGTATTCAAGGACACGGGCCATATGGCGGTTGCTTGCCGGATAATGTTCAGGTGTGGCGGCAAGCATATAATGCCCGGTCTGCACAAAATCGGCTTCGGTCAGCTCCGACTGGCCATGCAAGACCATCTGCTGCACGGACTCTGGAGTTGCTTCCAGGTGAAACTGCAAAGCAATCACTGCCTTGCCAAACTGAAAGGCTTGATGTTCGCAAGCACGGGAGCTTGCCAATTGTACTGCAGTTGCTGGCAGGTCAAAGGTTTCCCCATGCCAATGGAACGCCGTCAGACTGGCGGGGAACTCGAAACAAGGCTGAGAGTGCGTGCTCCCCCGCAGCGGCCACCAGCCAATTTCTTTGTTTGGATTGGCATAGACTTGTGCACCAAGCGCCTTGGCAATCAGTTGCGCACCCAGGCACACCCCCAACACCGCTTTACCGGCCTCTATGGCCATACGTATAAACGCCTGCTCTGCCAATAGCCAGCCATGCTCGGCTTCATCATTAACGCTCATGGGGCCGCCCATGATCACCAGCAGGTCAAACTGCTGCAAAGCGGGGAAAGTGGCTGAATCATACAGGTGCGTTCCGGTTATCTGCCAACCGCCTGCCTGCAGCCAATGCTCAATGTAGCCGAGCCCTTCGAAGGGAACATGCTGTAGATAGTGTGCTCGCATAGCAGGCCCATTTACTTTGGCACAGTCGCAGCGCTGAGCGGCCTGGTCTTGCCTTCAGCCGTGAACCCTAAGTTTTGAGGGATATAACAGCGGATTGTACCCGGCCGGGCTCCCGCCATCCAGCCCCACTTGCAAAGCCAGTTCCCGCGCCCAATGCACGCCTGGGGCCTA
>CAYNST010000213.1:0-3211 GCA_964399955.1 uncultured Cellvibrionaceae bacterium
ACGCAGGCCTTTGCCCAACCTGCGGGCTGGTGAACCGGTCGTGATTAATTGCGCCCCGGTCGTTCTTCCTGGAGTAGGCTGAGCACTTCCTTCCACAGCTTTTTGTAGGCTGTCGCGGCTCGTCCGCCTTGCCCGCAACAGAACAGTGGCGCGCGATGAACCCCCATTTTTTCTACGGCTGCGTCCGCGGGGATAACGGTTTTGAGCATGTTGATCGGCATTTGTCCAGCGGCCTTCATGTGCTCCTGATGCAGGCTTCGGCGCTGATCCACCTGAGAAAAAAAGCCCATGATCTGCTTGGGTGCATGTTTTTTCTCGCTGAAAAATTCCACAACCTGCTCAGCTGCACGCACTGACAAAGGACTGGGAATAATGGGTACCAATACCAGATCAACGCCGCTCAGCAAGTGCTGCATGCTGGAGGTGAGCGTAGGCGGGCAGTCAAATACAACGTAGGCGGCGGTCTCCCCCAGTGGCTCGACCAGCTTCTGGATAAGCTGCCTGACTTTGCTGTGCTCCGCCAGGGTGCGGTCCAGGTTGCGCAGGCTCAAGTCGGCGGGCACAACGGTGAGGCGCGGGTAGGGTGTGGCAAGCTCCATGGAGCCCACTGGCACGCCCTTGTCCAACAGGCGAATGGCCCGGTTTTTGCCCTTATCCACACCGCAATACCAGCTGGCGGCGGCCTGCGGGTCCCAATCCCACAGCACAGTGTTGCTCGTTTGCGCGGCCAGATAGGCCAGGTTGACCGCTGCGGTGGTTTTGCCGACACCGCCTTTCAAATTGTAAAGCGCAACGGTGATCATTTAGTCCTCAGGGAAATATCAAAAAAGTTGCTAACGCCAGCAGAGACTTCAATAAAGTGCTGCTGCCGGGAGGACCCTTCGCTGTCACCCATCAATTCTACGTACACAGCGCTACGTACACAGCGCAGCCTGGTCTTCTATGAAGCATAGCGGCTTTGACGCGGGGGAGTAGACCTGCGAGTTTAAGGCACCAGCCTTCATACAAGGCCAACAAGATCCTGCAAGGCGGGCGGTGGTTGTTGCGCGCAGAACATACGCTGTTTGCGTTGCAGATTTATTGCAGAAATATTTCGTGCTCAAGAGGGGCGCAGGTGTCTGGGGTTTTCATGCCGCCCGTGGCCACCGGCCATTATTTCTTCATCAATATTTCATCAAGATTCCTCCGTTCTGCAACACGCTCCCAAGAAGATAGCGGCCGACCGTCTCGTCTGTTTGCTTGGTGCTGGTTGTTTCTGTGACGCAGATCCTTCCGGCGATAGTCCACAAGCGCGGTTACATGCATTCTTAATCATTGGAGAGCAACGATGTTTGAACCATTCTCTGATCGCAGGAAGTTTCTGAAACACTCCGGACTTTTTTGGTGGGCTCGGCCGCACTGGGGACGGGCGCGGTGCGTCCGTCATGGGGGCAGGCGCCGGGGGTCATTTCTTCGGATAAATGCCGGCCGGTCCTGGAGCAGGGGCTGCAAATTGGCGACCCGGGTGCAAACCGGGGCATTATCTGGAGCCGCGCGGACAGGCCATCGCGCATGTTGGTGGAGTACAGCTACGATGAATCCTTCCGGCGCTCAAGGGTGGTTCCGGGGCCTTATGCGCTGGATAAAACCGATTTTACCGCGCGCGTGGATCTGACCGGCCTGGCCGCCAATCGTGACGTCTTTGTGCGGGTACGATTTGAGGATCTGCACAACGACCGTTGTCTGAGCGAAGTGGTCGAGGGACATTTTGTAACCGCACCGGAAGGCCGCGGACGCGATTTGCACTTTTTGTGGTCGGGGGATACGGCAGGGCAGGGCTGGGGCATCAACCCCGATATTGGAGGTATGCGTATTTATGAAGCCATGCGCAAAGAGAACCCGGATTTTTTTATTCATTCCGGAGACACCATCTACGCCGACGGGCCGATATCCGAGTACCAGGATGCCGAAAACGGACTGGTGTGGCGCAATATAGTGACCGAGGAAGTATCCAAGGTCGCAGAGACTTTGAAAGAGTTCCGCGGCCGCTACAAATACAACTTGTTGGACGAAAATGTTCGCGCGTTCAACGCACAGGTTCCGCAGATCTGGCAGTGGGACGACCACGAGGTAGTCAACAACTGGTCGGATGCAAAGGATCTGAGCGACGACGACCGCTACACCGAAAAAAACGTACCTCTGCTGGTGGCGCGAGGGGCTGCGGCATTCATGGAGTACGCACCCATGCGGCCTTTCTCTGCGGTAGAGCAGGATCGGGTCTATCGTCATATTCCATACGGAAACCTGGTGGATCTGATGGTGCTGGATATGCGCAGCTACCGCGGCCCCAACACCGCCAATGATCAACCCGAGCCCGGCCCGGAAACCCGGTTTCTGGGGCAACAACAACTTGATTGGTTGAAGCACAAGTTGCGCACCTCCAAGTCGGTGTGGAAGGTCATTGCTGCAGATATGCCAGTTGGTCTGATTGTGCGCGACGGGCCGGAACGGTTCGAAAATATGGCCAACGGTGACGGCGAACCCCGCGGCCGTGAATTGGAGATGGCAGAGTTGCTGCGCTACATCAAGAAGCACGACATAGACAACGTGGTTTGGCTGACTGCGGATGTGCATTATTGTGCCGCCCATCACTACCATCCTGAGCGAGCGGTGTTCAAGCAGTTCAAGCCCTTCTGGGAATTTGTTGCCGGCCCTTTGAATGCCGGCAGTTTTGGTCCGGGTGAAATGGACAACACCTTTGGGCCGGAAGTGGTGTTTGCCAAAGCGCCCCCGGTTCAAAACGCTTCTCCTCTTGCCGGGTTCCAGTTCTACGGCGATGTGAAAGTGGACAAGTACACCGCTGAGATGACGGTCAGTCTGAAGGACATCGACGGGGAAGTGGTGTTTACACAAACTCTGGAGCCGGAGACTCGCAATCGCGGCAAAGGTCGCTGGAAGGCCTGATCGCCAACACCTGACGGGCGGGGTCTCGGCGGGCCCCGCCCTGTCTTCCACAGCAAAAGTTGCGCATCCAGACCGCTTGTTGGCGCCTGCTCAACTTGACTGCTAACGCATCCAAACTAGAGCCTGCAGGCCGGTGCCGGCGTTGCCACCATGGGCGCCGGGTCCACTTATGCGACCTTTGTCTCTGAACACAAAAAATAAATATTGCTGACATGTTTCTGCAATGCAAGCGGCCTAGGGTGGCAGCATTGCTGTTCAACTCAGAGGA
>CAYNST010000214.1:0-3209 GCA_964399955.1 uncultured Cellvibrionaceae bacterium
TGTTGGGTACCGCCTGAGGTTGCCGGAGTCCAAGTGACTGGTGTTATCCAGCAATTTTTGTTGTTGTGAGCAGCCGCTGGGTTGCCTGCGCGACGTTTGGCTAACCCGCGTAAAAAAAGCTCTGCTTTAGCATCGCGCTATGCTGGAGCGGTTTCTATTTGGGTGCTGAACAGGCCAACTAAAGCAACCAATCCTCAAAACTAGCTCTACGGCCATTATCTCTGGCCCGTCCTTTTTGCGTCGCACCTGTGGCGCGCATATCATCTTTGTTTTCTTTCTGTTTGCCTTCTGTTTGCCCTTCATTTGTATTGTTTGCTTAGTCTTCAGTTGGGCAAAGCCTTTTTTGTGGCTCAACTGGTGCGGATTGCCCAGGCTGACTGCGGAGAACCGACAAAAATAATTCCCCACCTCAATGCGGTTCGGCTGCTTCAAGGGAGGGAAGCAGGGTGCTGCAGTGGTTTGGCGCATCAGGACAAGCGGCCTGTTATTGGCAAAGTTGAACGTTATAAAGGATCAGCAAGATGAGAGAACTGAGAGCCTGTTCTGCAGGTGGGAGTGCAAGTGGGGCTTTAAGCAATGTTTCCCCCAAAAGCTCAGGCCTACACCGGGCGCGCCGCAATTGGCTGTGGCATTCCTGCGTCAGCTTGCTGTTGCTGGCTTTTTGTAGTTTCAACGCCCAGGCCGATTATGTTGTTGAAGGTGCGCCTGAAAGTCCGTTCGGTAATATCAACGGTGTATACGTTGAAGATGGCATGAGTAATGAAAGACCACGATATATCTACTCCTCCATGGGGCATACCTTTTATCTCTTCTGGGATCACCATGAGTGGGCTATTGGGCAAAACGATTTCTGCTGTGGTGACTATGTCAACTTTGACGATTCCGCCACACCCCCAGAAACCGGTTGGACGAACTGGGGGATGCCCCTGCCGGGTATGACTGTGAGGCCAAGCGGGCCCGGCATTAAATTCAGCAGCAAGAGTCTGCTGGAAAGCGTTGCCAATGACGGCAGTATCGGGAACGCACTTGTCCTGGCCCATAATAATATCAACGGTGGCCACTTTGCAGGTGCCGATCATGAAGACTTTATTGCCAGTGGCAAGGTGAGCATTACGGGCTTGCCTGCAGGTTTGGCAGCCCGCCTGCTTCGCCTTGACGAACTGACGCTGGAGTTGCGGGTCAGCGGCAATGCGCTTGCCAGTTCACGGGCCGACAGCGTAACCAATTTGGCTTTAAATTTTTCTGACACTGCATTTATTGGCAACACCGCCGCCGAAATCAGGGGCAGCAATAGCACAGATTTGACGGTGCAGTATCGGGACCAGCACCTGGTTGCCAGTGCCGGGGGCGACTTCACCACCGTAGCGGCGGCCATCGCTGCAGTAGCGGACCATGATATCATCAGTCTGGCTGCCGAAGTGTTCACTGAAAGAGGGCTTTCTGTCAATAAACCGTTGATTATCTCCGGGCAGGGTGCAGGCAAAACCGTCATTCAAGGAATGAGTGAAGCAGAATTTAACGCGAATATAAGCAACTCTAATCCGATATTTTCCGTCAGAAACGACCTAATAATAAAAGGATTGACGCTGCGCTTCGGTTTGGCGAATTCACCGTATTCGGGCTCCGCCAGCGTGATCCAACACAGCTCCGGCAATCTTCTACTGGAAAGGGTTCACGTTCGTGATTCCAGAAAGACAGTGAGCCAAGTAGGCGGAGCAATCTACTCGGACCTGTGGGAGCCTAATCAGTCATTGACCATAAAAGATTCGCTGTTTACGCACAATAACTTCACACGAACGGCATCCCAGGCGGCCGGGATAGTAGGGGCGGCGATATTTGTGGCAGGCGCATTGAACATTGAAAATAGTACCTTTTGGGAAAATAGTATTTATGGCAACGAGTCCGCTGCTAGCGGCGGATCCGCCATTGGTTTCTTTGATGGTGCTACCATAAGCATCGTCAACAGTACCTTCAGCGGTAATAGCGCACCGACAGCCGCGCTGAAAGGCTTTGGAAGTACACAATTCTCTAGAACATCAATTGCGATAACAAACAGCATCTTTTATGGCAATACAGCCACAGTAGAAAATGCCCCTGCGGACCTGGATCTGCCTGGCGTGGATAATCTCACTATCAGCCACAGCATCATAAGTTCCAGCAGTATCAGCTCTTTGGCTGTGCTTACCGAGGTGAGTAGCAGTGACCCTCTACTTTCGGCCTTGGCCGATAACGGTGGCACCACTCAGACCATGGCGCTGCAAGCGGGCAGTCCCGCCACCGGTGCTGGTTTAACGGGTAATCATATTCCGGCTCTGGATCAGCGCGGTTTTGGCCGAGTAGCAACCAATGACCTGGGCGCCTACCAGTTTGTTTGTGTTGCTTACCACGCAAATGGCGCAGACAGCGGTACAGTTCCGGTTGTATCAGCCTGCCCCTATGACGTTGATGATCAAATTGCAGTGCATGAGAACAGCGGCAACCTTGCGAAAGGGGATTTACAATTTATAGGTTGGAACACCGCTGCCGATGGAAGCGGTATAGGCTATCAACCGGGTGACAGCTTCAATATGCCTGCCGCCAACGTGGTGCTATACGCGCAGTGGCCCTATACCGTGGGTGGCATGGTAAGCGGCCTGGCCGAAGGCGCTCAGGTTGTACTGCAAAATAACGAAGGCGACACTTTGACGGTGAGCGCCAACGGTGCTTTTACCTTTTCCTCCCTCGTAAGCAACTTCAGCACATACTCCGTCACTGTATTGGCTCAACCCAATAGTCCCAGTCAGACCTGTAGTGTCGTTGATGGTAGCGGCACCTTAGACGGTGCCAGTGTCGATTCGGTGTTGGTTTCGTGTGTTACCAATAGCTTTGCAATTGGTGGCATTGTCACTGGACTGGCAAATGGCCAAGAGTTGGTGCTGCAGAACAATTCAGGAGACGACTTGACGGTAAGTGGCAATGGCAGTTTCAGCTTTGCGATCAAATTGGCAGACCTTAGCGCTTACGATGTCAGGGTATTGGCCGATCCAACAGAGCCAAGCGCAATCTGTATGGTCAGTGATGGTAGCGGCAACCTTGCCGGCGCCAAGGTATCAAACGTGGCTGTGAGCTGTATTCCGGGAAGCTGGGCGGACATCACAGCTGTGACTGACGCCATTGCGGCTTTGCCTGCAACCAATGATCTGAAACTGTCAGATACCTCTGCTGTACAA
>CAYNST010000215.1:0-3188 GCA_964399955.1 uncultured Cellvibrionaceae bacterium
CCCGGAGGCCTCATCGTGCAAGCCCACCCATACCCGCAGTTTCTTCATCATGGCGCAACGTCCGGCGTTACCGGCAGCTGCCACCATCTGATAGCTGATGCCCATAATCATCTACTGGTTGATTGCGGTCTGTTTCAGGGGGAGGATGAAGGGCGCGATGCCTTTGATCAGCACGCAGTCAATTTTGACATTAGCCATGTCAAGGCTTTGGTGGTCACTCACGTACATATTGATCATATTGGCCGCTTGCCCTACCTGTTTGCCGCTGGGTATGAGGGGCCGATCATCTGCAGTATACCGTCGGCCAAGTTGCTGCCATTGGTGATCGAAGACGCCTTGAAGGTGGGTTTTTCCTGGAACCAGAATATTATTCAACGCTTTCTGGACAAGGTAGAGGCGCATCTTGTGCCGCTGGATTACAACACCTGGCACCGGGTGGTGGACGCCGACGGGGTGGCGGTGAAGCTGCGGCTACAGCGAGCCGGACACATTCTGGGCTCCGCTTATGTGGAGGTGGATACCCTTTACCAAGATCATGCCCATCGCACGGTGTTCTCTGGCGACCTGGGTGCGCCGCATTCCCCGCTTTTGCCGGCACCCAAAGCGCCTTATCGTGCGGATACGCTCATCATTGAAAGCACCTACGGCGACCGCAATCACGAAAACCGCCAACAGCGAAAGCAGCGTTTGAAGGATGCCATAGAGCGGGCGCTGGAAAACAAGGGCACGGTGTTGATCCCGGCTTTCAGTATTGGCCGGACGCAGGAGCTGCTGTACGAGCTGGAAGATCTAATAGCCCGCGGCGGCCCACTTTGGCGGGATCTGGATATTATAGTGGACTCACCCTTGGCGGCCAGATTCACCAAGGTTTACCGCGAGCTGAAGCCCTATTGGGATGATGAAGCCCAAGACCGTTTGCGCGCAGGGCGCCACCCGCTGGATTTTGCCAATCTCACTACGGTGGATACCCATCAGCAGCACATGGAGCTGGTGGAACTGCTGGCCAGAACGCGGCGCCCGGCGGTGGTGCTGGCGGCCAGTGGCATGGCCAACGGCGGCCGTATTCTGAATTATTTGAAAGCGATGCTGGAGGACGAACACCACGCGGTGTTGTTTGTGGGCTATCAGGCACAGGGCACCATTGGCCGAGCTATCCAGCGCTACGGGCCGGGCGGTAACGGCTATGTGGATATTGATGAGCAGCGTTACAACATCAAGGCGCAGGTGGTAAGCATTGGCGGCTACAGCGCGCATGCCGGGCAGCAGGATCTGGTGAATTTTGTGCGTCGTATGCGCAAATGGCCGCGGCAGATTCGCATAGTGCACGGCGACGCCCGTGCTAAACAGGCGCTGAGAAAAAAGTACGAAGAGCTGGCGGCAGGGCAGGGGGCAAGCCTTGAGGTGGTGATTCCCAAGGCGTGATCTGAACCCTGCGCTCAAAAGGCGATGATTTGCTGGGAAACACCACGGCCGCCAGGGGCGGCCGTGGTGTTGATCAAAGCAACATGCCCCGCAGCATGAAAAACATCATTGCCCCGAGGAGCGCGGACGCCGGGACGGTAATGATCCAGGCTGCGGCAATACGGTAGAGGTGCTTGCGCTTGACCAACTCGCTGCGATAAATCTTTTTCAGCCGCTTGCGGTCTTTTTTCTTCAGTGGCACGGTGGCCAGTTGCAGGTGGGATTTTTTAAGCATGGCCTGCATGTCTTCCACTGCGGCGTTTTCAAAATCTTTCAAAAACTGCTGTATGCGCACCCGGTCTTCGCCGGCGTGGCGGTCCAGAATGCCGTGCAGGCGGCTGGCGTAGCGGGTTTTGAGATACTCCCGCAAGAATCCCACCCCAAATACACCGCCAATGGCTATATGTGTGGAGCTAACCGGCAGCCCCAACTGGGAGGCGACAATCACCGTGATGGCAGCCGCCATGGCAATGCAATAGGCGCGCGACTTGTCCAGCTCGGTGATTTCTCCGCCCACGGTGCGAATCAGCTTGGGCCCAAACAGCGCCAAACCCACTGCCAGGCCCAGGGCGCCTATCAGCAATATCCACAGCGGAATCGCGGCTTTTTGCGCTATGCCGCCACTGGTGATGGCATCATTGATGGCCGCCAGCGGACCGACGGCGTTGGCCACATCGTTGGCGCCGTGGGCAAAGCTCAGCAGGCCGGCGGCAAAAATCAAGGGAATGGTGAATAAATCATTGACAGCCTCGCGGGTGTCACTCAGCAGGTGGGCGCGGGCTTTGAGGCGTTTACCCACCAGGATATAGCAAATGGCGCCGGCAACCAGGCCCAGCACCATAGCCGCCAGAGGGCCCGGGTTCCACAGGTTGCTCAAACCCTTCATAAAGATATAGGTGGTGAAAGCCCAGGCCATGAGCCCCACCAGCCAGGGCACATTGGCCACAGCGGCACTTTTTACATCGTCTTTGTACATGATGGTGCGCTTGATGAACATCAGCAGCGATGCGGCAATCAGACCGCCCATGACCGGTGAGATCACCCAGCTTGCGGCAATGGCACCCATTGTGGGCCAGTTGGCAATGCCCAAGCCACCGGCGGCAATGCCTGCGCCCAAAATGCCGCCTACGATAGAGTGAGTAGTGGATACCGGTGCACCCATCCAGGTGGCAAAATTCAGCCAGACTGCGCCGGCCAACAGCGCGCCGGCCATCAACCAGATAAACGTTTGCGTGTCCTCCACCAGAGTGGGTTCAATGATGCCGGACTTAATGGTGCCCACCACATCGCCACCGGCAATCAATGCGCCTGCGGCTTCAAAGACGCCGGCCAATACAATTGCACCGCCCAATGTCAGCGCGCCGGAGCCCACCGTGGGCCCCACGTTATTGGCCACATCATTGGCGCCGATGTTCATGGCCATGTAGCCCCCCACCAGGGCGGCAAAAATCAACAGGTAGGGGCTGCCGGTAACCGGTGAAAAGTAGGCTACGTAGATAAAGGTCGCTGCCAGAAAAAGCACGGGTATGCCGAAGCGCACCCACCAGGGTGTCTCGCCCCTGCTCAGGCTGTCAAAGTCCACGGGCATGTTGGTCTCCGCCGTTAGGCTGTAGATGAAGTGAAGGGCGGCCATTGTCACAAAATTGACTGGAATATGTCACAAACTTTGTTATTTGCTTTGCCAATTCAGTCACAGCGGGGCCTGCCGCACAGGCGCCTGTGCTAGG
>CAYNST010000216.1:0-3183 GCA_964399955.1 uncultured Cellvibrionaceae bacterium
TCCCCAAAAGCAAACACCATCAGCTTCCCCCGCGCAACCCGGTGAACCTCATAACTCGGACATTTGCTGTAACCCTGTCCCTCCAACCAGGCCGGCACCGCAAATCCCAAAGATATGGCCAGAGCCATGGCAATAAAGAAATTCCAAACAACAAGTCTGGAGGCATTCGCCATGAACCTGCCCTTGGGATTGGCAGCTCCCACCTTCTGAATTAGAAAAAAGCAGAAAAAGACACTCATCAGAAACAAGTAAAAAGCCCCTGTATCCAATTCGATCAAGGGCTGCTGCCGCGTAGCGGCAAGCCATGTATTCACAAGCAGCCACAGCGGATAGACCGTCGCGGGCACCGCTACCAGATATAGAAAATTGACAATACCCTGCGCAAGCTCCGGCCGCATCAGTACCCTCTAATGCCTGAACAGGGGCCGAACAAACAGCGAATGAGGTGGGGGTTTTTCTCCAAGTGGTTCACCTGGCGGTTGATCTGATACTGCATTTGGGCGAGATCCATCCCCATTTTTTTGTAGCCCTGAATAAGGACCTGGGTGGCGCCAACGCGTGCATCGATGGCTTCAAGCGCAAGGCCAGTGACAAGGCCCACTGCTACAGCGGCGATCAATGGGGCGGCCGCTACCGAGCCAAGTAGTGCCGCAGAACCTACAGCCATGCCGGCAATCAAACCGGCAACAGCGCTAAGGCCAATTTTAATGAAGTCGCCGCTGACGGTGCCGAGCAAATGCGCAAGACTCGCGTTGTCGCGAAGCACGTAGTCCAAAACCTCAATGCCGGTAGAAATCACTATAGTGATAGCGAAGCCGCCCTTAACGGAGTTCGCAACGCCCTTGGGGCCAATGGCAAAGCGAACCACCTTCGGATTGGAGGCCAGGTAGCCGGTGCCTTTAAGTACCTTGCGGTCCCCGGGACGCCCCTTAAAGATCACATAATCCTTGCCGGCGTAGCGCTTCAGGATGACTTTGTTCGGCTGTATGCCGAAATCCCTGATTATTGCTGCCACGCTCTTTGCGTCAATGGCTGGTGCAATAAATCCGGCTGCAGTTTTGATGGCTGCTTTGCGGTCGGCGCTCTCGCGCTCCAAGTCCTCCAGCGCCACAATTTGCAGAACGTGTTCGTTTTGCTGTAGATCCTTGACTAGCTTCTGCTCCAGGTTCATGCGTCCGTCCTTTTAGTTGCACTCGGCGTTACGGTTTGAGGCTTGTAGATATAAAGTCGCTTTGTCGACGTCTCTCGCAGTTCCAATGCCGCGACAGTATAGATAACCCAGGGTCAGGTTTGAGAGTTCGTGGCCCTGACTTGCTGCTGCCTCGTACCACTTGATTGCAGCTTCCTTGTTTTGCGGTGCGCCGTCGCCGTGGTCCAAAAATGTGCCCAGCCGGTACTGCGCTTCCACATCACCCGTCTGGGCCAGGCCACGCAGGCGGTCGAATTCGCCGGCGGCATTAACAAAAGGAGCGCCTTCAGCAGACTGTACCGCGAGAGTGGTGGGATTGGGGTCATTGGCGATGGCCGCCCGGTAGTGATCAAGGGCCACCAGCAGGTCCGGCTCAGTGCCCCAGCCATTCTCAAAAGCCTGAGCCAGCTGGAAGCTTGCATCGCTGTTGCCTGTTGCAGCGGATGCCTGGAGTAGCTCCAGCGCCCGAGCCTGATGCTGCTCCGAGTTGATCAGCCCAGCGCCAATAAAAAAGGCGGCGTTGGGATCACCGGACAAGGCAGGTTCCTTCAGGAGTGCGATCAAAGTTGCCTGATCCCCTTCAAAATAGGCCGTCTCCGCTATCTGCTCTAACTGCAATGAGGTCATGCTCGGCTGATGGCTGCAGCCAGAACCAATCAAAATGGCCGCCGCGAATAGTATTGCTCCTACCGATTTCATCATTTTCCTCTGAGTCTAAGTCGAGTATGCGAGGCGGTCTCCCCGCCGAGCAAGTGAAGCCACGCCCTACTGAATGCCGTTGCTGACTGGCCGATATGTAATCATCTAAACGCCTCGCTGACTAGCGGAGATTGGCCGGGTCGGGTGTGCGACATCAACACTGGGCTCTTCCAGGGTTAAACCACTGAGCCGTGTCCAGTGACAGTGTTGTCTAAACAGCCAAGCTGCTCGCCCTTCGTCCTAACTGATTGGGGGTATCTCCTTCGACCAGCAGGCGGCAACCTACCGCCAGCATGATGGCTCCAGTCCCGGCGGCATCCGCAGGTCGAGCGCAGCCGGCAACAGTGATGTGCCTCCAAAGGTTACACCTCAAGTGAGTAATAATGGACATTCTTGCGCATCTGTCGGAATTAGTATCCCGCTTACTTAATGACTCCCGACCGCAAGAGCTCGGCAGGCGCGACCCTCCGCTGTGCGCGATAGGAGCTTCGGCGTGTCCGTCCGAGGGCGCTAGAAACAGGCTCCTGCAACCAATATGTAGGCCGGTATCCTTGGCGCACCAACCAAAGCAGCTACAATCAAAAGATCAATCGTGCGACGTTGGAAGCCAAGCAAATGACAGTACATGGTCTGGAAAAGACTTTGGTAGGTGTGGCTGGCGAGTATCTAGTTGCTGGTGAGCTATCTCTGCGAGGGTTCATCGCTTCCATCACTCTCAGAAATAGTCGCGGTATCGACATCATCGCAAGCAGCTCAGACGCCTCACGAAAGGTTTCCATTCAGGTTAAATCGAGTAACACCGACAAGCCCAGCTGGAGAATGAATAAAAAGTCGGAAACCTATCACTCTCCTGGCCATTTCTACGTTCTGGTCGTCCTGAAGCCTGCTGGTGTCAGGGCAGACTTCTACGTGGTTCCAAGCGGTGTGATAGCCGCCGTGATCACGACAGATCACCAGGATTGGCTGATGGGAAAGAAGAAAGACGGCTCGGATCGAAAGGACTCAGGTATGCGAGTATTCAAGGATAGCGAAGGTAAATTTGCAGAAGCGTGGCACCTTCTTGGGCTAGCGGATTGAGGCCTTCGTAGCTATCAGAGCGTAGCCATGGAAGTGAGTGAGGTTGTTTTTTATAATTATCCCAGGCTTTGGAGGTCGATGTGGCTTACAAGAATACAAAGCTTGAGTCTGAAGGCGCAGAGTTTCTGGTACTCGGAAACCTGCTTCTTAATGGTGTCGCAGCATATCAACACTTCGGACAGTTTTAGAGTGAATTTGAGGTAGGAACCATGAGCGGA
>CAYNST010000217.1:0-3168 GCA_964399955.1 uncultured Cellvibrionaceae bacterium
CGGCCCTGATCGTGTAGTGCTTTGATTTTATGTATCACAACCCACCCCTTCAATGATCTGCCCCCGGCCTATGTGTGTGACCGGGAACGCTACAGAGTTTTATGGCCAAAGCCACCTGGGGTGGGTCAAAATTGTTGGCCAGAAGTGGGTCAGTTTAAATGGCCATTAACAACTGCGGTCTGCCGCTGGTTTAGTGTATTTCGAGACCAGTGTTCCAATCCGAGAAATTGTAACGCAACCGATCAAAGCTCTCCTTGCAATTAAGCACGACCGGTCGTACTATTCTGGCTTAAAGCGGCTTTGTGCTGCATTTACTCTGGATAGGTCTGACGTCCGCCGGCTTTCAAATAAAGGCCAGTCAAATGAAAACCTGCACGACACCACTACTGGTTTTGCTCTTGTGTCTTGCCTCTGGCTGTGGCGGTGAGCCCGGTTCTGATGGTAGACCTGCCGGAACACCTACACTCCAGCCTGAGGACCTGAGCCTGTGCACGGCACCTCCGACTATTCGCATCTCTGATATCGAAAGCGTCGTTGCGTGGATCAACGCCATGCCGAGGCCGTTATCACTGGCGTGCTTTATCGCCAGTCTTCCTAGGCCGATTCACTACAACGCCACTGACAGCACGTTCAGTCTGCAGCCTGCTGTTGGGCAGCACAACCCTCGCATTTTTATCAATTATGGAAAGCTGTGGCTGTCATTTGTCCCTCAGGAACCGCTGTCTATCAAGGAGGATAAAATAACCGGCGAAACCTTTCACGTTTGGGATGCGGATGGTATCCAGCTGCTGGAGTTTGGTTTGGAAGTAGAGTCGAACCGACTGGATCAACAAACCATCAAAGGCGAACTCACCTTTCCTGTACTGCATGAACTGCCGCCTAACGCCGCCTATGACAGGATAGTGAAGAACGGCGCGGGCGTGGAAAGCACGTGTCGGGGTTGTCATGGGAGTGAGACGATTGTCGGATCGCTGGACGGGGTGCCGATATTCCGATCCCGCATGATTCGCAGCACTAGAAGCTCGGAAGTGGGGCATGCTTACCTGATTCACCAGTACCTCAACTGTGACCCGGAGGTTAATACAGGAGGCGGGCCGGAAAATAATGAATGGTATCGCTGCCAGATGTTCGACGCCTTTTTCGGGAAAGGCTCCATGGTATGGAGCAGCTTTCCTGAAGAGACCACTGTATTCGTTCAGGAATAGTACGCCATGACCTTCAAGTTAAATAACGTGAAGAAAAATCACGTTGCAGCCGACGATCTGCTCCGGGTCTTCTCGGGAATAAAAACCGTTACAGTTTGCAGCTGCACATCAGATCAATCGAGCCATCTCCGTCACAATCTACCGGTAGCCAATGAAAGCAATCCAAACTAAACAGAGACTTCTGCAGGTGGGGCTCAATCAGGTGAGCGTGAACGGCATTTCCGGTATCACGCTTGGACGGCTGGCGAGCGAGTCAGGTCTGTCGAAGAGTGGCCTTTTTGCCCATTTTCGATCCAAGGAGCAGTTGCAGATTGACCTTCTGGATGAATCGGCGCGACTGGGCCAGCGCTATGTGCTTGAGCCGGCCCTGCAGGCGCACGAGGGGCTGCCAAGGCTTGTTGCACTGGTTAGCTTGTGGTTGGGGTGGTCCGGCCGGGCTGGTCTTGACGGGGGCTGCCCTGTGGCTGCGGCATTGTTTGAGTTGGACGATGTTGACAATGAAGTGAAACGGCATGCCCAGTCCATGGAGAAACAGTGGCAGGCGTTGCTAGAGGGGCTGGTTGCCAAGGCCGTTGACCTGCGGCATCTAGCACCGGACACGGACGCCCAACAATTTGTGTGGGAGCTCTGCGGAATTTATCTTGCACACCATGTCTCGAGCCGGTTCCATTGCAGTGAGGATTCTGACTCGCGGGCTAAGAGGGCGTTCGAATCTCTTATTGAGCGCAATCGAATGGTCGAATAAAGCCGGGAAATAACGGGGGCAGTTTTTCCAACCGCCCGATCTGGTCTGAACGCTGGAGCCGGCCTGTGCTGAGCCCGCATTATCGAGAATATCCAATGACGTATTTATCATCTACAGCGGGCGGCACTGAGTTTTATCAATTGCGACGCTTAAAAATCGCCTCGATATTTGAAGCCACAACGCTTGTTTTATTGGTCTTCGTGGCGGTTCCGTTGAAGCACATTTATGGCATGCCAATGGGGTCAACGCTACTGGGACCAATTCACGGGATTGCGTTCCTTATTTATATATGGATGATAGTTGAAACAGTGTCTGGAGGCGGCTGGCGGGCCCGCGAGGTTGCCCGCTTGGTAGTTGTCGCGTTTATTCCCTTGGCGGGTTACTTGAACACCGGCTGGCTTCAAGAGAAGGCAAAAGTTGCTCGCACAGCGGAGCAAACGCAATGGTGAGCGAATTATACCCCTACCTGGTTGCGCTGCATGTGACTGCGGTAGTGTTCCTTGTAGGGGGCATGCTGGCTCATGAGCGAATGTCGTCCGCTATTGCCCGGCACTCGCAAGATCGTCAGGCGGATTCATTGACGGCACTTCGCAAGCTTGATCAACAGGTCACGACACCGGCCTTGCTTTTGACTTGGGTGTTGGGTCTCACATTGGCGCTCTGGATGGGGTGGCTACCAACTCATTGGTTGCAGCTAAAGCTTTTTGTTGTTGTGTTGTTGTCGGCACTGCATGGTATTCAGGCTGGGCGGCTCCGACGCTCTCTGGCTCAGGGGAAATTACATAGCGCCATACCTGGAGTCGGAATTGCTATCCTAGCTGCGATGATTACAATCGCCACCCTGGCAATAGTAAAACCTTTTTGATTGATTCATACAATCGTCCCAATGATTACGGCACTGATGCGGCCGGCAGATAAGCATAAGTAGTTAACTGGCCGGCCCAAGAAAAACAAATAGGGCCTCCATCGCCGTAGACTTCAAAGCGGACTAAACCTCGGCGAGCCGGTTTCCGGGACTAACGGTAAAACCAAGCTGACATGGCGTGTTCGACGGCCACAAACGATATTGAACCCGAGCAACACACACCGATTTGAGCCAGGCTTTGTTATTTGTTATTTGTTATTTGTTCTTTGTTCTTTGTTATTTGTTCTTTGTTCTGGCCGAAGTGGGCCGCTGAAGATTGACTGCCGCCTGGAAGGCCAGAAAACAACCAATCT
>CAYNST010000218.1:0-3157 GCA_964399955.1 uncultured Cellvibrionaceae bacterium
GCGCGATTAGTGATAACAGGTTAATTCAGCCTCGTCGAGGCTCTTAAGAGGAGCCTCGCTCCTAACTGCGCACATAAAGGATAGGTAGCGGGCTACCGTGAAACGGCTATTGGCCAGCCCTTGGTTATGCGGTAGTGGGCGAGGATCGCCAACAAGCAGCGGCCAGGCGGCAGACGCTCCAGCTCTGCGCATCAACCTGAAGCCAGAGCCGCCGTACTGCGCCGTCCCGCTCCTTTGAAAGGGCTAATTTTGCCCGATAAAATCCGAGATTCGGGTGTCGTCTAGAATCAGCTCATTGTCGGTGAGACGCGTCGAGGAGGCAGTGGGCTGGCACAGATTGACAGATCCTACACTCAAAGCAAAAGTCAAGATGATGAAATGCGCGAATGGCTGGGTCAATGCGTAGGCAAGAGGAGACGAATGTTTATAGCGCTTCCAGAGCACCAGCATATAGACATGTGCAAACAAAGAGGCAATGAAGATACCCACCGAAAGCCAGGCAAAAAAATCCGCGTTCAGGCACAATACGCAAGGAATCACCCCGGCTAAAAAGGCAATAAAACACAAAAACGCGGGCAACACGTAAATATAATCAAGGTTGCGCAAAAAACTGAACATTCAATTGCCGCCTGGGGCCGCTGAGGACCCATGATAAGTTAAAACTTCAAAAATCAACACACCGCTTAACCGCCCTACCCCGAACTACCTTAACCTGAATAAGATGCCGCCGGCCTTGGGTCAGGCACCAAAAACTATGCGGGGCACAGCCATCCCCAGATGCGCGCCCATATGCGCCAACATGGCTGCCTCCAACCCCCGCCGCTGGAAGTACAGGCCAAATATAAAACCTGGCGCTGCGTTCAGAACCAGCGTACGTACAATGATGGGCGTGGTGAGTTCACCCACCATCGCGCTTACCGCCGGCAGGTGACCTGCCCCAAAAAGCACGGCGGCAATGACATTACCCAACAAAAGCGCGGTTTGCAGTTGACGCCGGCCAAGCATTTGATAGGCCAGCCAGGCGAACAGGCTCATAACCCCCCATCGGAGCAGCACCTCTTCTACAATGCCACCGTAAGTCAGTGCGGCCAGCAGGTACTCAGGTGTCAGAGTGTGCCCAAGCAAATAGAGCGAATCCGGCAAGTAGGGCCGAAACACCAAAACTTCCACAGCCACCATGACCCCGCCCATGGCCACCCCCACAGGGAGCGCAGTTTTTACCTGCAGGGCTAAAAGTGACCCGCGCATTTTACCCTTCACCAAGCCGTCTAAAACCGGTGCAGACAAGTTGACCTTGGGCGCGGCCCAGGAACCCAAGGCAGCCAGCGCCGCAACAAATACCAGGCTTTGAACGGCAGCCGCCCCGACAAGCACCGCCGGTGGCGGCAGCTCCATATCCAAAGAGCCGACCATTCCCGGCGCCTGCAACGCAATGATGACAATGCCCGGCAAGGAAATTGCCACCAGCAGGGCAATAAGTCGCGTCCGTTCTGTCAGCTTCATCTATATCAGTACCTGAGTGTGTTGATTGCAGGCCTGGCAGCTCCAGAGTTGGCCATCTTTAACCCGTAAAGGTGATCTCTGTTCTGAAAGCCTTACGCGCCGAAGCTCATATCCACACCGGGGCGCACATGCTTTAGCCCGGTGACCATATCCTGCCACATTACCGCCCTGCTCAGGGCAGGCAATTGCCTGCTGGCCACATCAACGTTTGATCGGGCTTAAATGCTAAGGTTGCACCAACCGTTATCGCAGGCCGGAGCGGGGCTGGCTCAACCTTGCTGGTCCTCGGCACTTGGCCAGTTCACCTGTTTACTCTCGCATTGCACTATGCCGTTTCTTGCCAACTGCAGACGCCAGCGCTGCGCCAAAGAGTAGCCCTGCCCGGGCCCGGTGTATACCAGCAGCAGGTTGTAGTCGTGTTGTTTCTCGATGGAGTGAGCCTGAACAGGAGACGATAGGTCCTGTTGGTCTGCCAAAACAAACAAGTTGTTTCTGGTGGTTTGAATCATCTCGCAGAGCCCTTCGCAATCAATCCTTAGGCGCTCCTGAATTTGATCCTGCTCCAGCGCGGCCTTGTCCAGATCCAGTACCGACCGGTAGCAGATGATCTGGCGCTCCTCGTGGGCGGCCCATTTGCCTGAGCGCTCCAGTACCTGCTGTGGCAGCTCGGGCACTTTGCGGTAGTCCAGCCAGGCCTTTTGTTGAGCTAAAAGTTTGTTCGTGTAGGGCGTGAGCAGCCGTATCTTCCAGCGCGGCCGGCCCTTGCGCAACCAGCGTGTAATACCAGTGACCATATCATCGCGCAACAGGTCGCGAAGCGCGTAAATAAACGCAATACTCAAAAGCAGCGCCAGAGACAATTTCTGGCTGCCAGCCCGCACATTGAACAAAAAATAGGTGAACAGAGACATAATCAGCATGGTCGAGGCCGCCTTGACTGCCTTGCGCGTGCCCGCACCCAGTTCATTCACCTCAGAACGCAGCAACAGGGGGTACTCCAGCAGCCGGCGATACAGCCGCATTCGGTTCCAGACGCGGGTTGGGTTGCCGTGGAAGTCATTCGCGTATTTGAACTTGCCCCGATGCTGGAGCTCCTGTTGCAGAAATTCCCGGATCGCATCCTGAAGCTCTTGATCCAACTCTGACCAGCCCTCCCTGGTCATGCACTCCAAAAAAAACTGCTCGGACAGCCAGGAAAAATAAATATCCACCAGCCGGTAATAGCGCTGCTGCTTGCTCTGAGCGGGGGTAGCTTTACGCAGCCGCTGGGCAAAATTCTGGCTCAAGCGCAAGGCGCGCTTAACCGGCTCCGCAGCGGATTCCGGGCTTTTTTGCTGTTGACGCAGGCGCTCCATGGAGGCGCGATACTGAAACAACCAAGAGCCATACATTATCTCGTAATGCGGCGAAAGTAACATAAATGCGCGATCAGCCTTGCCAATCCGGTCCTTGTCCGGCAGGCCCATCAGGCGAAAGCGGTGCTTCAAGGAGCCAAAAAAGAACTGCTGCTCGGTCAGGGTCCAGTTCGAGAATCTGCTTTCATGTGGCGTGAACAAATACAACTCCACCGTATACCGCCCCGGCTGCTTCAGAGTGCGGGTCAACTGCAGTCGAAAATTGCCTTTGCGCTTCAGTGAAAACAAGTCTCCCCCTA
>CAYNST010000219.1:0-3114 GCA_964399955.1 uncultured Cellvibrionaceae bacterium
CTAGCTTGCAGGTCTTGACTGCAGACCTGCCGGACCATCACGCGCAGGGATGCGCGTGTCGAGCCTCCACGGACGGATCTTCGGGGTCCCCGGTGGTGCTGCAGCCGGCACCAGGGCCCCCTCTTTAGCTGAGGCTGTCTTTCACAGTCGCCGCGCAACGCTGCTTTGCCTGGCCCGCTTGATGCTCCGCCGCGAGCCAGCTGATTGATCTAAGCTTACAAAAGTCGACCGGTCTGCTGCTGCCCGGTCAAAGCGCGTCACTACAAGGACAAAACTGTGCTGGTCATTCCCATTCAAACCCGCCCCAACTGGACGCGCCCGCCTCTGGTAACCGTGCTGCTTATTTTGATCAATGTTTTGGTGTTTGTCCTCTATCAGGGCAGAGATGAAGAAGTCTTTGAAAAGGCGGCACATATTTACCATGATGCGGGCCTGTTGGAGCATGAACGTCCTGTATACAGGTTGTATCTGGAGAATCAAAAGGCGGAGCCTGCGGCTGGAGGTTTTGGCTTCTGGCACATAGCCTTTGATCGCAGCTTTGACAGCTACTTGCGGCAGCACTGGCAACAAACCAGTGCAATGCCGGAGCAGACGCTTGCACGCTGGCAACAGGACCGTGAGAGGTTTGAACGACAGCGCAACCGCTTGAGCAGCCTTGCGGCAGGCCTTGTCCCTGCGGAATCCAGGGTGTGGACCTATGTCAGCAGCCTGTTTCTGCACGGCGGCTGGGGCCATTTGCTGGGCAATATGGTTTTTCTGTTTCTATTCGGCTTTACCCTCGAAGTGGTGCTGGGTGCCCGGCTTTATCTGGCGTTTTACACACTCAGCGGTATAGCGGCAGGCGGACTGTACGTGTTACTGAACTCAGCCTCGCAGGTACCCTTGGTTGGGGCCTCCGGTGCCATTTCCGGCCTGATGGGTATGTATGTGTGCCTCTATCGGCTGCGTAAAATCCGCTTTTTTTATTCGGTTTTGTTCTACTTTGGAGAATTTCGTGCGCCAGCCATTCTCATTTTGCCTTTATGGTTGGTGAAAGAGTTGTATGGGCATTTTTTTACCGAGTCCAACGTTGCCTATATGGCTCATATCGGTGGGCTGATCGCTGGTGCAGGGCTGATGCAACTGGCACGCAGTTCTCAGCAAGAGTTTGAGGAAAGTGAAGAAACAGCGGCCCAACAGGACGAAGTGGCCGCTGGCCTGAAGCGGGTGCAAGCCGCGTGCAGTCAGCTGGACTATGACCGCGCCCGCGCGATTGCGCGGCTCCTTTGCCAGAGTCACCCGGGCGACTGGCGAGGGTGGCGCGCTTTGTTTGATCTGCACAAGTTGCAGCCGCAGCAACCGGCCTTTCACAAGGTTGTAACGGATTGCTTGGCCCAGCTGGCGGCAGAGCCTGGGCTGGCAGACAGCTGGCAGGGAGAATTGGAAGAATTACTGGCGCAGTACCGGACTTTGGCACCGGAAGCCCCCGCTTTAACCGGTGACCTTAGCCTGGGCGTGGCCAAGGCGTTTTGGCGCTGCGGCAGGCGCGCGCAAGCGGAACCGTTTATACGCATTGCAATGGAGAAGAAGAGCAGTGCCCCGGCTTTGCAGAAGTTCATCAATGACTGTTTGCAGGACTACCGGCAAATTGGTCAATTCTCTGAAGCCAAGCGCCTGGAAACCCTGATGCAAGCCCAGGGGCTTCCGGGCGCGCCATGATGGGGTGTTATAGTTTATGCCCGGCAAGATCATTGCACCTTAGCTTGCGGCCCGCCCACCGTGGTCAATGAGTCCTGTGTAAGATACGACGCCTCGACCGTCTGTGGTGACAAGCTCATACCCTCCAATAGGCGTTCAAAAGCGGATCTTAATTCGCAAAAGGGGTGTTCCGTCAGGACAAACTGCGCAAGCCCTGCGGCCTTATCCGCTTCACCGCAATATTCGAATAGAGTGCGCGCCAGCATTAAATAGGCTTCCGGCAGCTTCAGGTCTTGCCGATGCGTTGTATGCAGACCGTCCAGCAGGTTGATCAAAGCACGATGTTTGCCCTGCATCTGCAGTATTTGTGCAAGCGCAAGTGCTGCGTTCAGGCTATCCAGTTTGAATGCAGGCAGGCGCTTCTGTACGTCAAGAACTACCGGTACGGCACGGCTTAACATTTTTTTTCGCTGGCAAAGATCAACAAAATAGTTGCAGTGACTGCCAAGCGCGGCATCGTCGTTGGTCAGCATCAACAGCCGGTGATAATGCGAATGCAAATCCAGATCGTCGCGCACTACATCCAAAGCGCGACGCAGTACCTGCCGCGCACGCTCCAGCTGCCCGTCTTGAATCAAAACCACGGCCTCGCCCATTGCGCGCGCTTTTTCAAAGGCCTGCACATCCATCTCTGACTGTTCGTTTCCTCCGTTATAGCCAAGCTCATTCTGGTATTCGTAAAGCACGTAGCCCAGCATGGCGTAGAGCACAAAGGTGAAATAGACCATGATGGCAACGACGGTAGGCAAGATTGCCTCTGGAGGTAAAACAGAGGGCAGCCACTGCACGATATAAACCGGGCCGGCGGAGATGATCTGCGAGCAAAACCAAAGCAGCAGGTAGGGTAAGCCTATGGTTGTCATAAGCGCCAACAGCGCTAGCGGATTGAGCGCACGACGCACGGACTTTTCCACCGCCAGGAGAATGGTGCTGGCAGGCATGGCCAGGGTAAAAAACAAACTGACCAGCAGGGCCAAGCTTGCGTTTAACCGACCGGCAAAAGAGACTGCCATTCCCATGCCGATAAGTACCGCAATTTGGCGTAGAAACAGGTGGTGCTCATCACCACTGAGCACATCCGCCACCGACGGCGTAGACATTTCGCCGCGGCCCCGGTGTTCAATGATCGCAAAGCTGTACTTAATGACCATTGCCAGCCCAAACAGCGCCACAAACAGACCAAATAGACTCATGCTGAACAACAGGCTCAAACCCACCGCCAGCCCTATTACTACCAGGCAGTTGGAACTGAAGGGGTAGGCCAGAAAGTGCGGCAGCATTTGCCAGAAGGGCTTGGCGCCCGTGGCGTTGCCCAAATAGTTCAGCGTGCCTTCGCAGCGAATGCAACGCGGTTGCTGCTTGCGCCAATGCACGCTG
>CAYNST010000220.1:0-2874 GCA_964399955.1 uncultured Cellvibrionaceae bacterium
ACGGTTGTGGCGGGAAAGATATTCCTGCAGAAACAGATCAGTTTGGGGTTGTGGCATAACAAACCTTACACAGTGAGCGGTCTTCTGAGCGTAGAAGGGCTTGAGCATTACAGCTATCGGCTGCTCGCCAACATTCTTTAGCAGGTTAATTTAAGCGTCATGCAAGGAGGCCGCTTATACCGGCAAAGGCCATTGATTGCGAAACTGAGAGCCGTCAGTGCACAAAACTGCAAATTTTTGTGCACGATCAGTTCACCGGGCCAACTTGAATTCTATACTCGAAGATAGGGCTTTGTATTGAAGGAAAAATTTGTGTTCAAAAATCTGAGAATTGGCCTGAAAATGGCTCTAGGCTTCACATTGATTACGCTGCTGCTTATGGTCATTGCGGCGGTTGGCTTGTTGTCGCTGGCCGAATCAAATCACAATCTGGATCAGATACTCAACGACCGCTATCCGAATATTCAGTCGGCCAATGAGTTACTGCACCGAGCCAATGAAATTTCACGGCTTTCCCGCAATGTGCCAATTCTGACGGATCAGTCGCTGCTGGCCGATATGCGACGGCGCATTGGCGGCGCTCAGGTGCAATCAGGCGAGGTTCTGGAGGCACTCGGCGCCCGTATCACCTCTGAGCGTGGCCGGGCAATCTATGACAGTATCCGCAGCAGTCGAGAGGTTTTTGACAAGGAGACCAGCCGGTTTTTGGACATGGCGGCAGAAGGGCTGCGCGCAGACTCTGTAAAATACCTGACCAGCTCGGTAAGGGACCGTCAAATTGAGTATTTCACCGCGCTGGAATCCATGCTCGCCCATCAAGAGTCTCAGATCAGTGACAATGGTGCTATGGCCTTTGCTTCCGCCGCCAGGGCGCGCAGCCTGATGAGCGCCCTCAGCTTGGGCGCACTGATAGCGGCCATTGCCCTGGCCATTGGCGTGACCCGCAGTATTACCCTGCCATTGTTGCGAGCCCGGGATGCCGCCTCGCGCTTGGCAGCCGGCGACCTGACCGCGTCGGTGAGCGCCGACAGAACCGACGAAGTAGGGCAGTTGTTAATGGCCATGAGCGCCATGTCAGACAAGCTAAAGCAAATCATTGGTGAGGTCTCTGCGTCAGCCGACAGTCTCGCCGGAGCATCGCAGGAAATCAGCAGCACCAGCCAAGCGCTGTCCCGGGCCACCAGCGAGCAGGCCGCAGGGGTTGAAGAGACATCCGCATCCATGGAGCAGATGACGGCATCCATTGCCCAGAATACCGATAACGCCAAGCAAACGGGAGGCATGGCCAGCCAGGCAGCAAGAGAAGCCGTGGAGGGCGGGCGGGCCGTAGAGCAAACCGTAGTGGCAATGAAAGACATTGCCGAGCGCATATCCATCATTGATGACATTGCCTATCAGACCAATCTTCTGGCGCTGAACGCAGCCATCGAGGCCGCGCGTGCAGGAGAACACGGCAAAAGTTTTGCCGTTGTTGCAGCGGAAGTTAGAAAATTGGCCGAGCGCAGTCAGATTGCGGCCCAGGAAATTGGCGAAGTGGCCGCGAGCAGTGTTGAGCTTGCTGAGCGTGCCGGCACACTGCTGGCAACAATTGTACCGTCCACCACCAAGGCTGCTGAACGAGTACAGGAAATTGTTACAAGCTCTGAAGAGCAGTCATCGGGAGTAGGGCAGATCAGCAATGCCATGGAGCAGCTTAGCCAACTCACCCAGCAGAATGCGGCTTCGTCTGAGGAGCTGTCCGCAACGGCAGAAGAAATGAGCGCGCAGGCGGACCAGTTGCTGGGGCTGATGGCATTTTTTAGATTGAATGCCGCCGCCGATGCAAGCCAGAGTCGACCATCAACGGGCAGGGGCAGCGCAGGTTCCGGGTTAGCCCCGGTGCAAACCTCAGCGTTCTCGAAACCCTTCGCCAACCCATGGTCGCAAGCGCGCAAACGCACCTAGTGGTCGGATCCTAAAACGCTTTGCAAGGCCAATCTGGCACAAGTAAGGCGAGCCTGCTCAACCACAACAGCAGCGGCAACTCAAAGCGGGGGCAGACTCGCGGTTGTAGTGCAGGCGCAGGCAAAAAATTATCCAGAAACCGTATCAATCCGGACGCGCGTGCTGCGGTTACCATCCAAGGGCCACGAAATTTCCTGCCCAACCGACAACCCAATCAATGCACTGCCCACTGGGGTCAGCACAGACAAAGTACGCTCTGATACGGCCTCGTGAGGATAGACCAGTTGATAAGTGAAGGTCTTCTCGGTAGACAGTACGGTGAAGGTGACATGCGAATGCATCTTGACTACATCTTGCGGCAAATCGCCCTCAGACACGACCTTAGCACGCTCCAATTCATCAATCAGACGGTCCACGGCCTGGGTGTCTGGCATACCTGCCAGTAACGCATGAAGCCGCTCGTAGTCTGCAGAAGAAACAACAATTCCAGGTTGGTTTGACATATCAATATCCTATTAAGATTAAACAGGCATGGTCATGCTGCGAATCACGAAAAATTTCGTCCATTCGGGACTGACCTTATGCCACAGCTAATATTGGGGAACCAGATTAAAAAATTAAAGAGGGCAACCGGACTGAATGGTTCGGCCGCCCTTAAACGACAAAGGCGCTGACGACGAGACCACGCCGCAACGCTAGAGAGAAAAAGATGTTATGAACCGACAATGTACGCATGAGACTTTTATAGCACGTACTGGGCAAAGTGGCCAGCTCGAAAGACTCAAACTCATACCTGAAGCTGCCATCAAACTTCGTACAATAACAGTACTCTGAAATCTTAAGCCGCAGGAGCTGAAGCGGAGTCGCGGCGAATTCTAAGGTGTTTGCGCCTGATTTAACATAATATATATTATGCGCACTCTCGGTTCT
>CAYNST010000221.1:0-2870 GCA_964399955.1 uncultured Cellvibrionaceae bacterium
GGGTAAATACATGCAAGGAGCAGACGTGCAACGTGTACTGATCATTGAAGACAACGCCGCAGTGGGTAAGGCGTTGAAGCTGTTGCTGGATCTGCACCAGATAGACTGCGAGATTGCCCTTACACCGCAGGCCGGCATTCAGCGCGTGCAGCAGGACGCAGCCATTGCCCTGGTGCTGCAGGATATGAACTTTAGCCAGGAGACCACCTCGGGCGAAGAGGGCAAACAGCTCTTTTCCGCGTTGCGCAGCCTTCGCCCAAACCTGCCGATCATTCTGATGACTGCCTGGACCCAATTAGAGACCGCGGTAGAGCTGGTGAAGCTGGGGGCGGCGGATTATTTGCCCAAACCCTGGGATGATCGCAAACTGATTACCAGTATCAATAATCTTTTGGAGCTGCAGAATCTTCAGCAGCTTCAGTTGCAACAGACCCAAGCCTTATCCGTTGAACGGCAAAAGCTGTCGGAGCGGGCAGACCTGTGCGGGCTGATTTACCAGAGCCAGGTCATGCACCATCTGGTGCGCATGGCCGTCAAAATAGCGCCCACCGACGTGCCGGTGATGATCACCGGGCCCAACGGGGCCGGCAAGGAGCAACTCGCGCAGATTGTGCAGCGCAACTCCCAGGTCCGCAAGCAGCCGTTTGTGTGCGTCAACGTTGGCGCACTTCCCGACGAGCTGATGGAAGTTGAACTCTTTGGTGCGGAACCTGGCGCCTATACCGGCATCACCAAACGGCGGCTGGGCCGGTTTGAAGCCGCCGACGGCGGCACGCTTTTTTTGGACGAGCTGGGCAATTTGTCCGCCCACGGGCAGGCAAAGTTGTTGCGGGTTTTGCAGACGGGCGAATTTGAACGGCTGGGCTCCAGTGAAACCCTGCGCTGCAAGGTGCGCATCATCAGCGCCACCAATACCGATCTACTTACTGCCATAGAACAGGGGCAATTCAGAGAAGATTTGTATTATCGGCTCAACGTGTTTGAGCTGAAAGTGCCGCCCTTGACCGAGCGGCGCGACGACATATTGCCTTTGCTGCGCTTTTTTCTGGGGGAGCAATCCACAATAGAACCCAGCGTAGTGCGAGCACTGCAGGCCCACAGCTGGCCGGGCAATGTGCGGGAGCTGGAAAACGCCTGCCGCCGCGCGTCGATTCTGTGCGACGGCAACAACCCGCAGCTTGAGCACTTTGGCATTGCCGCGGACGGGCACAGCCGCGCAACCGTGAAGCTGGCGGTAGAACCCAGCCGCTCAATGATCGAACAGGCCCTTAGTGATTGCGATGGCGTGGTGGCCCAGGCGGCGCGCCAGCTTGGCCTGTCGCGCCAGGCGCTTTACCGGCGTATGGAGCAGCATGCTATTCGGCTTCCGTAACACGCTGCGCTTGACGCTTACCGGCAGCCTGCTGCTTGCAACCAGCCTGGGCGTGACCGTTGGCGCGGGGGCCGGCCTCTGGCTTTTTAATCTATTCGCCCACTCTGCGTTCGGTTTTCTGGTCGGCGTGTTGGTGGCTATTGCCGCCGCCGGCAGCCTTGCTCTGATGTTGACGCGCAAGCTGCGCGCCGGCCTGCAGGCGATAGAACGCGGCCTTTTGAACCTGACGGATAACGACTTCAGTGCAACCCTCGCCCAAAGCCGCTTGCCCGAGCTTGACCGCATCAACCAAAGGTACAATCAGCTGGTTGAACAGCTGCGCAGAGCGCGGCAGACGGTTTACCAGCGCGAGCTGCTGTTGGACACGGTCATAGAAAACTCCTCCATGTGCGTGCTGATCGGCAATCACGACGACCGCATAATCTATTCCAATCGCATCGCCCAGGCCCTGTTGAACGGTGGCAAGGCCGTCAACGGTTTGCCAATGCTTGCCGTGCTTGCGCAACAGTCACTGGCCCTGGCGGAGGCGGTCACTCAGGAAAAAACCGGCATTGTTCGCTTGGCTCACAACAAAAACAACGGCATTTATCATGTATCCTGCGGCCGCTTTATCTTGAACAGCCAGCGCCACCGGTTGGTTTTGATCAAGGAAATTACGCGGGAAGTTAACCGGCAGGAGGCAGAGAGTTGGAAGAACGTTATTCGGGTAATAAGCCATGAGCTTAACAATTCACTTGCGCCCATCTCATCAATGGCGCATTCCGGTCAATTGCTGTTGCAAAAGCAAAAACACGCCGCCTTGTCGGATGTATTTCAGACCATTGCGGAACGGGCGGAGCATTTACGCGGCTTTGTTGGACGCTATGCACAGATTGCCAAGCTTCCCACCCCCACTAAAGCGCCGGTGGACTGGCACAAATTTATCGGCAGCCTGCACATTGGTTATTCGTTTTGTCTGCGCGGGCACTTGCCCGCTGCACCGGGGTTTTTTGACACCGCGCAACTGCAACAGGTTTTATTGAATTTGCTTAAAAATGCCGCCGAGTCCGGTTCGGACCCCGCTGAGATTACCCTTTGCATTACTCAGGACCGGCAGCGGTCGGTGTTGGAAATCTCTGATCGCGGCAGCGGCATGCAAGAGCTGGCGCTGGCGGGCGCCTTGTTACCCTTCTATACCACCAAGCCCTGCGGCAGTGGTATAGGATTGCCCCTTTGCCGGGAAATCATTGACGCGCACGACGGCCAATTGTTTTTGTCAAATCGAGCTGGCGGTGGGCTGCGGGTAAGCATAACGCTGCCGCTAAAAAGATAGCGCGGCTTGGCGCCATGACCAACACAGCGATTGTCCTTGCCGCTCATCCGGCAAGGACAATCGCTAAAGGAGCGTTTAAAGGCACGAAAGCCTTTCAGCAAAGCCCGGTACTTACCCCAGGCCTTGCTGAACTTGAACTAGGCTTTTGCCTGCTCAAAGCGGCTTAGATCCACCTGTGACAGCAAG
>CAYNST010000222.1:0-2850 GCA_964399955.1 uncultured Cellvibrionaceae bacterium
ACGAAAAAATGGCCTCCAGCAGTGGTGATGAGGAAACGTCAACAGACCCTAAGCCTAACCTTTTGATCTTACTGCTTAATTTGGCTCCGCCTGCTGGGCTCGAACCAGCGACCCAATGATTAACAGTCACTTTTTAAGCAAATTCTAACTGCTTGTTTGGTGACAAGTTTTTCAGTGTTCCGCCCTGAGAGCCACTAATTTAGATGAATCCTGTTGGCAGCAAGTGATGATTGGACGACACTTGCTGACAGTGGATGCAGTTTCAGGTGGTGACAAATCCGGTGACAAATCAAATCTGTCACCAAAAGGTCGCTGTTTGTGTGCGGATTATGGCATAGGTGGGAAAGGGGCAGAAGTGGCTAAGTTAACCGGCGGCAAGAGTGGAACAATCGCAAAGGCTGAAATCCCGGAGAAGGGGCAGCGTTTCATCTTCGATGACCACCGAGACGCGCCGCGCGGTTTTGGTCTGCGCATTACTGCCGCCGGCGGCAAAGCCTTCATTCTCAAATATACCTTTGACGGTAGGCAGCGGCGCATGACCATAGGCGACTGGCCTACGTGGTCGCTTGAGGCTGCCAGAGACGAAGGCCGCGCACTCTGCCAGCAGATCGACAACGGTATTGACCCGCTCGATAAAGCCCGCCGCCGCAAGGCTGAGCCCTCCGTTGCGGAAGTGGTGAAGCAGTACATTAAAAGCCACGTTTCCGGCCTGACCAGTGAAAAGGCCATTATCCGGTATTTTGAACGCGATCTGCTGACGACCCTGGGCCGGCTCAAGGTGCAAGACCTGACCCGGCGTGACCTGATCGAGTTGGTGGAGGCGAAAGCCACAGAGACACCCACCGCGGCCCGCCACCTGCTGGCCTACGTCAAGGGGCTGCTGGACTGGTGCGTTGATCGCGAGAATCTGGCTGTCAGCCCTGCCGCCGGCATCCGTCCCAGATCCATCACCCCACAAGGCCGCAAAAACGCGCTCAAGCCCAATAAGCGGAAGCGCGTGCTCGACCATGAAGAAATTCTGAGCTTTTGGAATTCAGCCGAGAGCTGCGGTATTCACCCGCTTACGGCCATGGCGTTGAAGTTGGTGCTGCTGACCGGCCAGCGGCCTGGCGAAGTGGCAGGCATGCGAGCCAATGAAATCAGCGGCAACACCTGGATCATACCGGCAGAGCGCCGGATGAAGACCGAGACCGAGCAGCGCGTACCGCTCACGGCAGAAGCTCAGGCAATTATTGAACGCGCTCAGAACGAAGTGCAGCGGCTCTCAGCGCGAAGGAAGCAGGAAGGGAGCGGCTTTATCTTTGAGGCGCGGCCCGGTATGGCAATCAGCGTTGGTGCCCTGAGCAAGGCAGTGGCCAGATACGGAGGTTGGAGACCCCTTCTATCCGCGCAATAGCCTGGTGGTGGTTGATGAACTGGCCACTTGCAAGCCCGGCAACCTATCGTCCGGCCTTGGGTGGACGGTGCCGGTCCTGGCCGATGCGATCAAAGCCATGTGCGCCAAGTGGAATGTGCAGGCCGACGGGGTTGCTGATGATGCCATATTTGCAAAAAACGGCCACGCTTCCGGCTCTATCGCTGATGAGTTCGCTTCGTCTGGCGTCCGATTTGAGCGTGCGAGGAAGGCCGACCGGCTGACTGGCTGGAATAGAATGCGCAAGCTGTTGTCTTGGGCGGGAATGCCGGATAGGCCGGGCTTATACGTTGCCCGCAACTGCGGTTACTTCTGGCAGACGGCGCCAACCCTGGCCCGGGATCAAAAGCGCATCGAAGATGTGGATACTACTGGTCCGGACCATGGCGCTGATGCAATTCGTTATGGCTGTCTGCGGACGCAGTGGGCGATCTATACAGGGATTGGCTCTGCGAGAAAGAGTTGCAGCACACTTTACAGCCCCGCCCGGCTTCACTGCAGCAAGTCCCTGACTGCCAAGCCGGTCTCCCAGGCTGTCCGTGTCGGTGACAAGCATCTCCATTTGTCACCAACATCAGCCGTCGCTATGTATTTTCCGCCAATCTGGGCCTTATCCAAGTGGCAAACTCTTTGTACTTCAACCGACTTTCTGCGATATCAACGATCTTGTCGGCCAGCTCGTCCTGGTCTGGCGCGTGCAATGCGTATCCATTGAGATCAAGGAATGCCAGCATGCAAAGCAGGGAGGTGCGTTTGTTGCCGTCATTGAAGACGTGCCCCTTGGCGATAACTTCAGCGTATAGGGCCGCCACTTCTTCAATCGAATTGAACGATTGATCGGTCAGGTTGTGGTGAATTCGCCCCGCCAGCGCATCAACGCTCTGATTGGGGCGGTGGCCCTTGAGACCGGGGAGCTCACGCAGGATGTCATCGTGAATGGCGGTTATGTCGTTGGCGGTCAGGTGTATCAGTTCATCCAAGTTGAACATTGGTTGCCGTTACCTGTTTTTGAGATTGTCCAGTGCTTTGGCGTACATGGTCTTCATGCGGGCTGATGAATCCATTGCTGCTCGAGTCGTGGCCACGGTTACAGATTTGCCAGCAATGACCGTCTTTTTAACAGGAGGTCGGCTTGGCGTTTTGGTAGTGGTGTGGCTCATGATTCATGGCTCCTGTCATAGTTACTGATCTAGTATCGCTCCTGCCTGCGCCTTGTTCAAGTGCTGGGCGTCGGAGAATACATACGATAGACCAGATTAACCTGCTCCCTGTTCCCACAAGATAAGTTAGTTATCTGGATGGTGACAAATCCGGTGACAAGCGAATTCGAGACGAAAAAAAAGGCCAGACCGCTAAGCCTAACCTTTTGATCTTACTGCTTAATTTGGCTCCGCCTGCTGGGCTCGAACCAGCGACCCAATGATTAACAGTCATTT
>CAYNST010000223.1:0-1458 GCA_964399955.1 uncultured Cellvibrionaceae bacterium
AGATTCGATTAGTTGAGAAAAATAATTAAGGACAAAAGCATGTATAACGTATTATTCGGTTGCTTATTGATGGGTTTGCTTCTGGTGAATAATGCCATTGCTGAGGATCAAAGTGGGGGCGGTACGGTTGCTATCGAGTTTCTTCTGGAAGGATTCGCCAAAAATTCTGATTTGAAAGTCATCAGTGGCCCTGAAGTGGCGGGAGACATTGCGTTGCAAGGATTTGATGTTGAACAAATTGACTATGCCACCCTGCTTAAGATTCTGAAGCACAATGGCTATACGGCGTTCGTGACAGGGAAGTATGTAGAGGTGGTCCCCGAGCATCGCGCTAGATTACACGCATCCGAGCTTCTGGAGGCTGGAAAAGACTACCCTGACGACCAGTATCTAACAGATATTGTGAAAGTTGAGAATCTCTGTGTTGCGTCCTTGATGCCAATCTTGATGCCCTTGGTGTTCAGGCACAGCTTCGTTGGCCCACAGTATGAATCCAACTCTATTGTTCTGGTCGACTCCTTTTCAAGAATAAAAATTATCAAGAATATAATTCAGAAACTTGATTCAGGGGTGATGAAACAAAACAAATGCGAAAAGTTTGACATGCGACCTCAGCCGGCTAAGGCGTCTGATTAGTAATCACAGTGGGCGGCAGAAGCTGGATCCATTTCCGCGAGTTAACAAGCGGTAGAGTGGCTGTCCGGACTGCCCTGGTATTTTGAGATGCTGGTAATTTTGCCGCAGAGCGGCTTCGTTCAACCACGCCAGCCACTGCGACATATTTTGTGTTGCGGCTTCGCCTTCATTGAAAGCGATGCGTGTTGGCAGTGTCAAAGGTCTTGCCTATGCAGCCGGTAGCAATATTGGTACATGTTCAAGATTGGATGGCCGGGTTTTCCTGGTATCAGGAGGCTTTTCCAGAAGCAACAATAGTCGAGTTGCCGGAATTCGAATTCAAGGCTTTACGCATAGGTGACTTTGTTATCGAGGTGGTGGACAGCGATGAAAAAGTCCCAAGCGGTAAGGCCGGGACCGTTTTGTATTGGGCGGTAGAGGATCTTTCAAAAGCTATAGCGCACTTCCGGAAGTTAGGATCTGAGCTGTATAGAGGGCCGATGAAAATTGAGGATGGTCTGGGTATGTGCCAGGTAACGGATCCTTTTGGGAACTTGATCGGCCTACGAGGCCCATTTGACAAAGCCATTCAAAGCGATCACTGACGCGACGCGTGGTTGCGCACTTCTGCGCCATGATGTATGTGGGCCTGATTGAGGGCACTTTCCCTTAATCGTAAAGCTGAAGGGCCTCACGCCGTCCTGTTGCACGACTGCTACTATTCCGCACCCAGAAACCTGGAAAGCTTCGTTTATCGCCGCTCCCGGCGCCTTGCAGCGGCCTCATGCACCGGTTTCAACAGTGGCTCGCGCCGCAGATGCGGCTGGAGTGCCTTTGTAGAGC
>CAYNST010000223.1:1558-2844 GCA_964399955.1 uncultured Cellvibrionaceae bacterium
TCGAGCAGTTCGTCTTCGAGCAGTTCGTCTTCGAGCAGCTCCTCCTCCAGCAGTTCGTCGTCCAGTTCTAGCTCCTCTGGCATGGTGGCGCCGGTGCCCGGCAACCTGCTTGACAACGGCGATGTGGAAGCCGGGCTGGCGCCCTGGGTTGGTCGTGGCTCGGCGCAAGTTGCCCGCAGTACGGAGGTCTACCGAAGCGCAGGTCACAGTGTGGCGGTGTCCAGTCGAAGCGCGAGCTGGCACGGCGCAAGCTACCCCATTCAATACCTGACGCCTGGCAACCGCTACGACTTTTCCGTCTGGGTGCGGCTGGCCGCCGGTGAGGTCGAGACCAACGCCAAACTTACCGTGCAGCTGGTGGACGGCACCGGCACGCGTTTTATCCCAGTAGGTAGCACAGCCGCTGACAGTGACGGTTGGGCAAAGATCGAAGGCAGCTATTTGCACTCGCCCTCAGGCGCGGTGGATAGCTTGATCGTCTATGTCGAAGCCGACAGCCAGAGCGCGAGCTTCTACGTAGACGACCTTGCTATGGTCGGCACCATCGTGCCGCCGCCACAGCCGCCCGCCGGTGCGGACATTGCCGTCGACACTGATACCAGCTACCAAACCATTGACGGCTTTGGCGGCGCGCTGCCCATGTGGGTCGGCAGCGAGGCTGGCATGCTGACCGCCGACGAAGTGCGAAAGCTTGTGGGCACGGGCGACAACGAACTCGGCCTGTCCATCCTTCGCACCATTATCAACCCTGGCAGCAGCAGCTGGGCGTTCGCGGTGGCCAACCTTCAGGAAGCCAAGGCCTACAGCAGTGAGGTACAAATCCTTGGCTCGCCCTGGTCGCCCCCGGCGCACATGAAGGACAACGGCAACACCAACAACGGTGGCAAGCTGCTGCTTGACTACTACGATGACTATGCCTATCACCTCAACGACTACGTGCAGTACATGAGCGGAAACGGCGTAGAAATTGATGTGGTTTCGGTGCAGAACGAACCCGACTGGCACCCGGACTACGAGTCCTGCGACTGGACGGGCAATGAGCTGCGCAACTTCGTGCGCGACCACGGCGACAAAATCCAGAATACCAAACTGCTGGTGGGCGAATCTTTGCGCTTCAACCGCGACTACACCGATCCCACGCTGCTGGATGACGCCGCGCTTGCCAATATGGACTACGTGGGCGGCCACCTGTATTCGGCCGAGTCTAACGGATACTTCAGTCCCTATCCGCTGGCCGAACAAAAGGGCAAAGGCCGTTGGATGACCGAGTGGCTGACTCACGAAGC
>CAYNST010000224.1:0-2692 GCA_964399955.1 uncultured Cellvibrionaceae bacterium
GTTGTCTTCAATGATCAGTACACGTTGCACGTCTGCTCCTTGCATGTATTTACCCGGCCACAGCTTCTTTGGGAGATATTGTTGCCGCAAGACGCGCCGGCACGGCAGCGGCGGTCAGGGTAACCGCCAGCACCAGTACTCCGGTCAAGACCGTGTAGCCCCATGGCAAAAATTCAATCGCATAGTGCCGCACCAAGTATCCATTCACCAGGAATGCGATGGCAGCCCCTGCGCCCGCAGCCACAGTTACCAGTATCGCGTTCTCCAGTAAAAAATAGCGCACAATGGCGGCTTGCGTAGCGCCCAGCGCCCGCCGCACCCCAATCTGTTTGCGGCGCTGGTTCACCCAAAAGGTGGTAATGCCGATTATGCCCAGCATGTTGATAAACACCAACAGCGAAACCACCGCAGACAGCAGAATCATCATGGCCCGGTCCGGCCCGTAATGGGCTTCCATCAGGGCTTCTATTGTCTTTTCGTTGTCAACAATGCGGGAAGAATCTACTTCTTTCAAGCTGCGCATGACCTGGGCCAAAACCTCTTGGCGATCAGCGGCGTCGGAACGAATCACGTAATCCATCCTGCCTTCATCCGCCATCGCGGAGACAATTGCATTGTGGTGTGGCTTCTCGGCGCTGGGGTTGTACGCCAGAATGTCTTTGAAGACGCCGGCCACGGTCACGGGAATTGCCCCGGCCAAATACGCTGTTTGGCCGACGGCTGTTTGATTGGGAAATAAAAAATTGGCGGATGCCTCGGACAGCAGTATTGAAACACTATTGGGCGGCGGTGGTTGGCCGGGTTCGGAGTAGAGGATTTCCTCTGCATGAAAACTTCGCCCAGCGACCAGTTGAACGCCTAAGACATCGACTGTGCGATGATCGGCGAACATAATACCGAAGGCTCCGCTCCTGGCATCCGGCGCCCCGTCGAGCTGATCGGAAATACTCCACCGGCTGCCGTAACCCGCAAAAGGGACGCCCTCAATAGGCGCTGCACCTTTCAGCCCCGGGATGGCCTCCAGTGCCTGCAGGTCCCGCTGCACCGCCTCCCCGATGGCCGCGCCGCCTGCCCGTTGTTTAAAGCTAATTTTGCTCAATTCGCTGTGCGCGAAACCGGTAGGGCGTGACATTTTCTCCAAGCGTTGTTCAACAAAAAACAGGGCGTTGCTGACAATGGCGGTGCTCAGTGCCAGTTGCAAGATGATCAGTAGCGGGCCAACCTTACTGCGCCACAAGCTTTTGCAGATGGGTCCAATTTCTAACATGAGGGGCTTGCTCCAAAGGGTTGGCTACTGGGTTTTCAGATAACGTGAGGGCTGGGCAAGGGCGATCTGCCAGGCGGGCAGCACACCGCTCAACAGGCTGCTGCAAATGGCGAGTACCAAGGCGGCCAGTATTGTGTAGCTGCTCATGACCGCCACTGCTTGATAGCTGCTGTACAGCGCGCGGATTGCCGCCAGGCCAAGCCAGGATAGCAACAATCCCACTAGGGCACCGGTCACACCGATGGTGGCAGCCTCCGCCAGGTGCTGCGCAAAGATACCTGCGCGTCTTGCGCCCAAGGCGCGTCTCAGCCCGGCCTCTGGCGCCCGGCGCAGGAACTTGGCCAGTAACAGAACGGCTGCGTTCACCAAGCACACCAGTAAAAAGGCCAACGACAGGCCCACCAGCAGCTGGCTGTCCCGCGTGACCACTTTATTGATGGCTAACCACTGCTCCGGGCTGCTGAGTTCGAACTTAAGCGGCCTTTCGAAGCGGCCGACGGTTTTCTGCTCCTGAATGTAGGTGCGCATAAACTGGCTGAATGCAAGTTGCTGCTCCTGACTGGGCAAAAGCACCCAGGTCTGCACCCATACTAGTTCGCTTGCCAAAAAGTCTGCGTGGGAATTGAACTCCTCATGTTTCCAGCCCCTGCGATCACTCCAGAACGGGTACATGCGCCGCTCAATATTAAAAAATGGTATATAAATTTGTTCCGGGCCGTCAAAGCCTCCGTTGTTCAGGTCATAAACCGTTGGGGTGATAGACCAGTCATCGGCTACCACACCGACTACGGTGAACACTTCATCTTCCAACAACACCGGCTCGCCCACGGAGTTCTCGCCGCCAAAATAGCGGTTGTTCATGCTTTCTGTTATGACCGCCACTTGCTCGCCATTGTGATCCGCGCTGTCACTCCAGGGGGCACCGTGAATGAAGGGCACATCGAACATCGGAAAGAAGCTGTTGGTGGTGATGCGCGACGCTTCAATAGTGGGTGGCGTGTCAGAGTCCGGACGCTCGAGCGTTAATCCGGCCTTGACCATCAACAGCGTCCTCTCTGCCTGATCGGCCTTGAAAAGGGCGACCGCGTCTCGGAAGGTCAGATTGACGGGCACGTCGTTAGGTCCCGAAACTCCTTGGTCTGCACCCCAGCTGTCCAATTGCAGCCGAAACAGCGAGTCATTCTTGTGCGCCATCGGGTTGCTGGCAATCACTGAATAAAGGGTAAGCGTAGTCAGGCAAGCGCCAACACCGGTAGCAATGGCCAGCACCATCAACATAGAGAGAACAGGCGTTCTTTTGGTGCTCAGCCACGCCAACTTCAAATAATAAATCCACATCGTGTATTCCTTCTATAGCGCGGTTGCCGACCCGGGCATTCCACTGTTCAAATGAGTGGACGTTGGCTCGTACATGGCAAAGTCGGT
>CAYNST010000225.1:0-2618 GCA_964399955.1 uncultured Cellvibrionaceae bacterium
CAAATCTGGGGCTCACCACAGAGCGGAGCTGCTTCAAGGTGCATCCCAGATAAAATTCCAGTCGTGCGCCTTTGATGGGCGCCTCCGTTGTCACCAAAGCTTAATAACTTAGCCACCTGCCTGTCATCTTGCCCACGTAGTTTGTCCTGCGTTCACACCTGAACCCTGCGGAGAAATGCAAGATGAGTAAAGCCACATTCGATCCCACTCGCTACAACAACAGCAACAACACGCCGTTTGAAACTGTACTGGAGCGCCACATAGAGCGTCGTTCCCTGATCCGTTCCGGCGGTGCCATGGCGGCGCTGTCTGTGATGGCCGGTTTTGGTTTGAGCGGTTGCAACCTTGACATAGACGCCCAAATTCGGCCAGGCAAAGGCGGTAAGCCGGCCCTGCCAAAAACGCCAAATCTGGGTTTCAACTCCATTCCCGGCTCCAAAACCGATGCGGTGGTTGTGGCAGATGGTTATCGCGCGCAGGTGTTGGCGCCCTGGGGGACGCCATTGAATGACAACGCCAACCCTTGGAAGGACGACGGCAGCAACACCGCTGAGGATCAGCTGAACTCGGTAGGGATGCACCACGACGGTGTGAATTTTTACCCACTGAACGGCCGTGACGATGACGGTATCTTGCTGATCAATCATGAATATATTGATCAGGGTGCGCTGCATCCACAAGGGGCGACGACGGACCCTGAAACCGGCAAGCGTATACTGGCCGAGGAGGTTCTTAAAGAAATCTATGCCCACGGCGTCGCGGCGGTGCGCATCAAGAAGACCAATGGCATCTGGGATGTGGTTGCCAACGACCCTCACAACAAACGTTACACCGGCGCTAGCGAAATGGAAGTGGGCGGTCCGCTTGCTGGTCATGACTTGCTGAAAACCCGGTTTTCACCAGACGGTACCTGCGTTCGTGGCACGCTTAATAATTGTGGTAGCGGCACGACGCCCTGGGGTACGTTTCTTACCGGTGAAGAAAACTGGCCAGATTATTTTGTTAACCGAGGCGAGCGCACCCAAGAGCAGTTGCGCCTGGGTATTCCCGCCACTAAATCCCGATACGGTTGGGACGAGGTGGCCGGTGATGAGTCTGAACGGGACGAAGAATTTGCCCGCTTTGATGTGACCCCCTATGCAGAAGACGCAATGCTGGACTATCGCAATGAGGCCAACGGCCACGGGTTTGTAACAGAGATTGACCCCTATGACCCCTCCCGGCGGGCCGTGAAACGCACTGCCCTGGGACGCTTCCGTCACGAAACCTGCGAAGTGGGTAAGCTGGAGGCTGGCAAGCCCGTGGTGTTTTACAGCGGCCACGACGCAAGGTTTGAATACGTCTACAAGTTTTTGTCCACCGCCAAGTGGAACCCGGCAGACGCCAAGGCGACAGATCGTCTGGCGGTGGGTGCGAAATACATGGATGAAGGTACCTTGTATGTGGCGCAATTCCACGATGATGGCAGCGGCACCTGGTTACCGTTAACCCCTGAGAGCGCCACCACGGACGGCGGCGTCCTGGGCCAAAGTTTTGCCACTCTGGCTGAAATCGTACTGAATGCGCCAGGCGCCGCAGACCTGGTTGGCGCCACCCCCATGGACCGCCCGGAGTGGATCGCCGTAGACCCCATTCTAGGCACTGTCTATGCCGCCATGACCAACAACACAGCCCGCGAAGAACCCAACGCTGCCAACCCGCGGGTGAACAATAAGTTTGGTCATATCATTCGCTGGGAAGAGGGCGAAACGCCTGCCGAATTCAGTTGGGATATTTTCCTCTATGGCGCCCCGGCTGATGGCGGTGCGGATGCAAACCGCTCCGGCCTTAGCGACCTGAATCAGTTTGCCAGCCCGGACGGCCTGGTGTTCGACAAGCGCGGCATTTTGTGGGTGCAGACGGACAATGGCGCAAGTGAACTGACCGAGTACACCAACGACCAGATGCTGGCGATTGTGCCTGCCGCTCTGGCCAATTCTCACGGAGAAGTTCCGGTTGTAGACGGTACCAATCAGGAGTTTTTGCGCCGCTTCTTCGTCGGGCCTAACGACTGCGAGGTTACCGGGCTAACCTTCAACTCCAGTCATAAATCGTTTTTCGCCAACATCCAACACCCAGGCAACTGGCCGGTGTCGGTAGATGCTGCTGAAGAAACGCCGGAAGGCATGGTCCTGCGGCCACGCTCAGCTACCGTAGTCATCGAAAAACTAGACGGTGGCGAAGTGGGCGTATAACCTTTCACATCTAAAAAATCGACAAGCCGCCATGCATTTTGTGCATGGCGGCTTTTTTATGTCAGCCCGGTTTTCAATCGAGAGTTTTGACTAAGGCGGGCCCGCTTTCTGCCAAAGCACAATATATCTCGCTCACCGAACTTTCTGTTTTGCCACCCAGGCAATGTGTTTCTGAATGGTTTGATCGGCAAGCAGAGCATCCAGCGTGTTCAGATCTTTCCCCAACGTCATTTCGTCGTAAATTTTATGGATGCCGTTGTGGCAGGTGCGACAAATCATGATGCCCTGCTGCAAATACTGCTTGTCATATCGTTTTTGAAAGTGCGCGCGCCGATGCAGCTTGCGCGGTATCAAATGATGAAACGTCAATGCGCACACTCTGCC
>CAYNST010000226.1:0-2603 GCA_964399955.1 uncultured Cellvibrionaceae bacterium
TAAAGTGTCTATGGGTCTGTAGAGGGAGTCGAGGGGGCGGTATTGGTAGCAATCTACTAGCAAGGCTGGAGGCTTTTTCAGTCTCCAAAGGGTGCATGTTCTCCCTGTTGGATACCTATAGCTTTCAAGCTAAACCTTTCTACGAAAAGAATGGCTATACATGCCAGATGACACTGGACAATAATCCTGTTTCAACTCAGCGACACTATATGACCAAGAGCCTTGTGCGTGCCGGAAGCTAATCAGCGCAGGAATGGCGGCATCCACTACAATGCGCCTTCTGTTCCGTTCCAAAGCCGCAAGTTTTAGCGTGTCAGTCAATTCGGGGGGCGTTTGAGCCAGATATCCAGACTGATCCCACACATTTCGTCGAATGATATGGATGCAAGCAGTCGGTTCTTCAGGAAGCTTTTTGACTTTGAAGAGCGTGCGATCAATGAATCGTACGTGGAATTGTGCCTTGGAAGCTATACCCTCGGCATCTTAAAAGCCGACGCTGTGCTCGCTGAACAAAGCATTTATTTTCAAGTGGAAGATGTTGATGCTCTATGGTTCCGAGTTGCAAGCCACGTGGGCAGTGCAAAACATAGAAAGCCATTTGATCAGGAATATGGAATGCGCGAGTTTCATGTGGTTGTGCCAGGTACCAACACACTGATTTTTGTTGGGCAAAAAGCTTCTGCCCCCGGGCGCCCTGACTGATTGCCATCTTGACGGCTTTTCTTCTGCTGGTGGGGGATGCTGGGCAGGGAGCTCAGAAATTTATGATTCACTCCATTAGGCGGCATCACACAGCTGCAGTAAGGCGCGGCGTTCATAGAATAGCTGGTGATTGCACGTTTCAAGCCTGAAGAACCTTTGTTGCGCTGCTGGAGAAATAAGCAGTTTGGTTGCTCGGTGTTCGAGTGTTAGAGTGGCCGCCCGGGCATCGGCCACCAACTATCAAGGGTACATACTCAATGGGCAACGATGCCGTTATATTTATCAACACTCCTGTTACGCTCTCTCTGGCTATTGTTGCACTTTGGTTAGGGTTTCGCATAAACCTGCGCATTCGCTTCCTACATGAATACAACATACCTGCGGCAGTTTCCGGCGGCCTGCCTATCAGCGCTTTTATAGCCTTGATTGAACTGACCAGCGGTTGGGAGTTCCGCTTTGACCTGCAGTTGCGGGATCTTTTGTTGATCGCGTTTTTCAGCACCATTGGTTTGTCGGCCCGGCTACGGCAAATGATTGAAGGGGGAAAGGCGCTGATGATCATGCTTGGACTGGCGGTTGTATTTTTACTATTTCAAAACTTAACCGGCACGCTCATATCGCTTTTAGTGGGAGAAAACCCGCTTTACGGGCTGGTGGGAGGAAGCATTTCTTTGGCGGGTGGGCATGGTACAGCAATCACCTGGGGGCAAATGTTCGAAGAGCACTTTGGGCTGGCAAACGCAAGCTCGCTGGGAATGACCTTTGCTACAGCAGGCTTGATTACCGGCGGGCTAATAGGCGGCCCGGTCGGCGCATACTTGATAAAACGCCATAACTTGTCGTCGGACCAGCCAGAGACCGAGCTGCCGCATGTGGAAATGGGCAAGCGCGTAACCTATTTGATTGAGCTGAACAGCCTGCTGACAGCGGTATTGCTGATTGCACTGTGCTTCGCCCTGGGCGCGGCTGTCTACGAATGGGTGTCGGACTTTGGTGTTCGGCTGCCGGCCTTTCTCACGGCCATGTTCCTGGGTATTGTGCTAACCAATGGTTTGGAGCTCTTTAAAGTGACTGTCGATCACCGCCCCATCCAACTGGCCGGCGATCTAAGTTTGCAGTTGTTTCTTGGTATGAGTCTGATCAGTTTACCGCTGTTGTCATTGCAGGGCGCATTAGGAATGATAAGCCTGGTAATGCTGATGCAAGCGCTGGTGATTACTGTGTTCACAGTATGGGTAATTTTCCCAGCACTGGGGCGCACCTACGACTCTGCCTGTATCAGCGTCGGTTTTATTGGTATGGGCCTTGGGGCAACGCCCGTGGGTATTGCCAACATGAACGCACTGACAAACCGCTTCGGGCCCAGCCCTAAAGCCTACCTGGTAATCCCGTTGTTGGGTGCGTTCTTTATTGATATTGCCAACGCCATGTTAGTGCAAATACTGTTAGGCTTTGGTTTTTTTAGCAGCTAAGTGCAGGTGTTTGGGCTGTCATACTGTGACGCGTAGGTGCAGCGCATCGCCCCTACAGGCGGGAGCCTGTAAGAGCGTTTTGCTGGCCTGGGCCACTATCCTACGGTTTTAGTTGTGGTCGGGCCGGGGTGTGTCTGGCCCGCTGGCCGGCAGAATGGGCAGCACCACTTTTGGTTGATCACCCGTGAGGCTGTGGAGAAACGCAGTAATCGCGTCCACTTCATTTTCCTTCAGCTCTCGTCCAAGCTGGCTGTCACCCATGATGGCAACCGCTTGTTCAAGCTCCCATACCTCACCGCTGTGGAAGTACGGCGGCGTGAGCGCAACGTTGCGCAGCGGAGACGCGCGGAAGACGTATTCATCACTGGCCGTGTTGGTTACGGTGAAGCGGCCTTTGTCGTCTTCCGGTAGAATATCTGCGCCGGGCCG
>CAYNST010000227.1:0-2559 GCA_964399955.1 uncultured Cellvibrionaceae bacterium
AGTATCGGGAGCTGATACTGAATCAGCGCTTTCACCAATACGCCACCACCGCCGGTTATCGCATCCATGCCTGCGAAGGCTACGACCCGGAAAGCAAGGGCAAGGAGGGGGGAATCACTGAAGAGTCGCAAAGGCGTTAACCCGCCGCCGCAGGCAAAGGCAGGTATGTTACACGATATCAGCGGGCCCCAGTGACGTGGGATGCGGGCGGGCGATAAGGCTTGGATCAGTGGTGCAGCCGAATGCTGATTTAGCTAATTACAACCCGAGGAGATTGGCTGCAGTGGGGCCAGAGGAAGATCTTGCTCGGTGCTCGGTAGTTGGTGTTCACCATGTGAATGTCTTTGATGAGGTAGAGGTTGTTGGCGCAGATCTCCACCGCCAGGCCACCCACCACCACGTCAATGCTCCACTGCTTTAGGTGCTCAGCCACGATAGCCGCCAGCTCGGTAAAGGAAGTGTCGCAAAAGTCCAAGTCTTGCGTCATCGTTGCTTGGCGCTCTTGTTCTTTGTCTTTCACCCGGTGGCAGCTACCAGCGGTTTACCAGCCTGGCGCGGGCGAGTTCGCTGCACCATCAGGTCGCTGATAAGCTCAGACGGATAGGCCGCCACGGCCGCCTTCAGCAGTTCCTTTAGCGGCTGAAAAGGGGTATCTTGGGTTTAGCTCGTATTCCCGGACTTTGCCCATGAGGCGGCAGACGACCACCCGTCCGACTCCAGCCGAGCCAACTGTTTTTGAACCGGGTTTACCGGTATGTCATAAAACTCTGCAATGCTTCTGCTGTAGCCAGAGCTGCGCAGCAGCAGGTACACCAGTACCTGCTCTTGGCTCTGTGCTCGCAGCACACCCTTTAGAACAAACATATACGGCCCCGCCCCTATGTACCAATCAATGGTTTATATGAACCATGAGTTGGTACGTTCAAACCTTCATTTATAAGACCGCCGGTCTTTCCTGTGCGGCGCGGGCGCACACTTTTCATAGTTGAGCAGTTGCAACGATGGCGCAAGCTGATTGCATCAGATAGCTCCTCCCGTCGGAGATGGTTTTTCTATTGGCAATGCCGGGGCATCCGGCTTGACTCGAGGTGACTTCAACGGTGAATGTCCCCATTATTCCCTTTAGGGCGACTGTCTCTTTTATTCCCGCAAACAATTGTCTCGATAGTCGCAGGTTGAATCTCTATTTCTGTTCTGATCTGATCTTCAATTGACCGTGTGCGCTTGATGCCGAGGCGCTACCTATGCGGACGCTTTAGCAAAAAGAAGAACTCGCACAGCAGAAGGAACTCAGCTCTTGAGCTAAGCCAAATAGCAGAACCACTAAATCCCAATGATATTAGCAGCGCAAGGATTTGATTAGCCGGACCGATAAAAAGCGCGTAGATCATTGAAGCCGCTGCAAGGCAAAACAGTGCAAACAGGAAATACCTCAGCCAAAGTGCAAACCGTTTCTTTCCCATCAAGATCAGCCCGCCAGGCGCCACCACACCAATCATCAGGAATAATAAGCTCGATAATTGCACAACTGCCACCACTGGTACAGGTTGATCGGGAGCAAAGATATTAGTTGCTGCGCCCACGAAAAACACGAAACCAATCATCGCGAACACTATTGAGAAGGCAAGATGAAAAATTCCCGGCGGGAGCAGAACTGTTCTTTTCCCTTGCCGGATTTCTGAAATGATTTTTTCCAGGTCAGTGGTGACCATAGGTTAAGGCAGCCTCTAATAGACGTCGAATTCTTCCAGCACGGCAACCGCTTAGGATCGCGGATCACGCCGCTCGTTGCACTGCCCGCCAGACTCAAGGTTGCACCGATTGCGTCTTTGAGTTGGAGTCGCACAGTGTTGCTAAGCTCGGCCTTGCCAAACCGCTTCGGATATGTTCCAGACGCAACCAATGCCTTAAGCGCACGATTGCTGATTCCCGGATTATTGACGCGAATTATGTCTTCTGTGAGAGCTTTACGTTGCTGCCGAGTCAACCCCTTGAGCACTTGGTTGATAGGAGTACCGGATTTTCTGAGCTGCAACGCCATTTTCAAAGTGATGCCCGCGGCAGCCGTCGCGCCAGCTACTGACAATACGTCAAGAGCAGTTGACGTGTGTACATACCACTCTTGGCTATCAAGCCATCGATTGGTTTCGGGATCGCCAAAACTTGTCTCATGCCATAGCCGAAACACTGATACAGAACATTGCGCGGACGATGCTGTGGCGGCGCCAAATGTCAAAACCGACAAAGCTGTGCTAGCCCCTCCCGTAAGAGGAACTACTGCACTACTCCCGCCAAACACCACCCAAGAAAGCACCGCGGCACCACAGCTCAACGAGGCACTCATCAGCTCGCCGTAAAAGCGACTGTTTTCTTGCCTTGCATTTGGAGTTGGATGGCTTATTTTGGCAGTGTCTTCTGGCCGGACAGCCCTAATCACGACACTGAGGTAGTTCGGCTGGCATATCGGTGGATGAGGCCGAATTTCATGCATATGCGTTCCATCATATTAGGGTCTGTTGACGTTTCCTCATCACCACTGCTGGAGGCCATTTTTTCGTC
>CAYNST010000228.1:0-2549 GCA_964399955.1 uncultured Cellvibrionaceae bacterium
GCACCGGACGGCCGCATCGTGAATATCGCCTATCAGCAGGGCAGTGTGGCGGAGGTCAATTTTTTGCCGGTAATGCTCAAGCGCCTCACCCTCACCGGGTCCACTTTGCGTTCGCGCAGTGCCGCAGAAAAGGCACTGATTGCCCGGCACGTGGCCCGCAAGATCTGGCCGGGGGTTTTGACTGAGCGCATCCGTCCAATCATTCATCGGGTATACGGCTTGGAGGACGCCCCCCTGGCACACCGGGAGCTTGAAGCCGGCCAGGTCATCGGCAAGATTGTGCTGGTTACCGACAAACCCGCAGGCTAGCGCCACCTGTTGACCAGCACGGCGGTGAGACCTGCGGCCGGCTTTGCCAACAGGTGAAGGGGAACCAGAAAGCTTGCGCCGCGACTGTTCAAGCCGTGTCACTTTGCCGCCTTAGAGGCCGCAAGTGTCAGCCGGTTCACCTGAAATTGATTAATCTTTCAGAGTGCGACCAGGGTTGGCTTATGGGCAAGGCGTAAGCCGCAGGCTTGCAACCCGAATTTACCTTCATGTTATATTGCGCTTGCCTGTGCCAAGCAGAGCATGTTTACGTGGGCTGGATTTGACAACTCGGCATCTTGTCACAGGCCATAATTTTTTTATTGGAGTATTTATCAATGAGCGAGCCATCAGCAAAAAAAGAAGTCCGTGTAGATGCGGAGCTTTACGCCAAGCTGCAGGGGCAATTTCTGGAAAAATTGGTGGTAGCCATCAGAGATCAGCTGGAATTTGCCAAGGTTTCACCTGAGCAAATGGATCAGGCCACCAAAGGCATATCGTTCCAGGTGGCCAATATCATAGACGGTACCAGCCGTATTGCGGTGGGCGAAAAAAGCGTACGCTCGGTACTGACGTTTGCTGAAGACAACCATGGCAATAAATTGGTAGCACCAGAGGGATTTTCCGGAATGCACAGCCACACTTACAAGATTTCGGAGGCCGTTCTCAAGCGCCCTAAAGATAAAGAAAACGATAAAGAGTAGTTGCTCGGTTCATCCGGCCCTGAGCAGAGCGCGTCAAGATTGCTCAGGGCAGGGCGATAAACGTGAGTTTACGCGTTTGACCTTTGTGCGCTTCCTGCGTGGCACCCCTCAAGGGCTGCCTCCAGGTGCAGCTTGACAGGTGCAGACTGTACAACCTGGGGCCAGAGCCCATTTGCGCCCGGTTGACACGGCTAGATCGACCCATCATGTTCTGTCACGGTCCGCTGATTAGCGGATGAGCCCGTAGCGGCTGTTGAGAACATCCACTATTTCGGCCTTTGGATTGGCGGATAAAGGTATAGGGGCCCCGGTGATGCGCGCGGCTATATCCAGGTAGGTTGTGGATACCCGCTGCAGAATTTCCAGCGGCAGGGCGTTGTTCCGCGCCAGGTTTACCCGCTCCGCAAAGCGTTCCTTGTTCAGCAAAATGTCCGGGTCGGGGAAGTGGCTGAGCAGCGTCTGACGAAACTCCTCCTTGGACCGCTCGACGATTTTGCCCTGGCGGTACTGGCGGGCGTCCCAGATACGGGACGAATCCGGGGTGCCTACCTCATCCATGTAAATCAATTGTTCCTGGCCGCTGCGGTCGGTTACATAGCCAAATTCAAATTTGGTATCCACGAAAATCTGATCCAGTTTTGCCAGCGCCTGCTCTATCAAACCAAAGCCTTGCTGCAGCAGCGTCTCATAGCGGCCAATGTCGGCAGCGGTGCGGAAGTTGAACGCTTGATATTGCTCGGCAATAACCTGCCGACTTATGTTGACGTCGTCCGCTTCCGGTACACCCGGAATGCCTCTCAAAATGCCTTTGGTTGACGGCGTCATCAACAGCTGGGGCAGGCGTTGATCTTTCTGCAGGCCATCGGGCAGGGTTATGCCGCAAAAGTCCCGCTCGCCCTTGGCGTAGGCGCGCCACATGGAGCCGGTGATGTACTGACGGCAGATGGCTTCGATCATCACCGGGCGGGCTTTCTGCACAATCCACACGAAAGGGTGAGGTATATCCAGTATGTGGCTGTTTGCCAGGCCCTGCTCCCGAAACAGCTTGAACCAGTAGTTGGAAATGGCATTCAACGCCGCCCCTTTGCCGGGCACGCCGCCAAGCCCTCCTTCTCCGTGCCAGATGCAGTCAAAGGCGGAGATACGGTCGCTGATGACCATGACCGCCAGAGGGGCATCCTCAGCTACCGGATAGTCGTGCTCGGCAATCAGGCGGCGGCTGTCCTCCGCCGTCAGCCAGTAGACAGATCTCACCTTGCCGCTATGAACCGGTTGGTCCGTGCGTATCGGCAGATCGTCGTTGACGGCGAGAATTTGGTCGGCAAGGCTCATGATGGTTTCCGTTCGGGCGTGGGAGAGGGGATTGGCGTTTTGCTGCCGCATGAAGGCCGGGGATGATACCAAAACTGCGGCGGCCTGCCATCCGTGCGTGCGCAAAGCGTACCACTTGATGGTTCCAGAATGTCGAGCGCTCAAGGGCGGAATACGCTAGAATTGCCGCCCATTTTACGGGCGCCCGGCTCGTTCTCTCCTATTTAG
>CAYNST010000229.1:0-2548 GCA_964399955.1 uncultured Cellvibrionaceae bacterium
CCTAGCGGTTGCTTAGAATTGCCGCCAGCAGTGCGCTGCCCTGCTCCATTGGATTTGCGCGGATTTTGCTCTCCTCCTCACCAATTTGCTGGAACAGTGCGTTGACTCCCTGGGTGACCGCCCGCTCTTCCAGGTCCAGGTTGGGCTTGTCGTTCATGGGCACAAGCTTGTAGGCATTCAGCAACTGCTGATATTGATTATAGAAACCCAGTTGCTCAAGCTGAGCCTGCATGATGGGCCGATACCGCTCACGCAGTTGTGATTCCGTCTGGGCTTTGAAGTAGTCGGTGGCGGCGGTGTCGGCACCGCGAACAATACCCATTGCATCACTTATGCTCATGTCGCGCACCGCTTGCAAAAACACGGTTTTGGCCTCGTTTGCCGCAAGCTCTGCGCCGCGGTTCATCAGTGACTCAACTTGGTCTATTTGCCCGCCAAGGCCCATCCGCCGAAGCGGATCGGTTACCGACTGCACCGCTTCCGGCAGGGTAATGCGGTAGTCTGAGCTATTGCTGTAGCCACCGGCCTGGCCCAGCAGGTCACTGGCCCGGGTGGCGCTCAACTGCAGGGCTTCTTTGACCCCGCGCTGCAACTGTACGGGGCTGTGAGCGGAATGCTGGCCCACTTCTCCTCCAGAATTTAATACTTGGTTGAGTTCCGCGCAGGCGGACAGGCCCACCAGGGTGAAGCAGGCCAGGGTCAGATGCTTGATTCGTTTGATCATGTGGTCTTCCGCTGCATGGCTGTTGATCTTAATAGGGCAAGGTTTGGTTGTTCTGCACCGTCAGGAGCCCCGCCGAGACGTACTTTTACGCAACCCGTTACGGGATTTCCTCAACAGCTACTCAATATTCTGGATCTGCTCTCGCATCTGCTCGATCAAAACCTTGATCTCAACCGCCGACTGGGTGACGTCGCTGGAGAGTGATTTGGACGAAAGGGTGTTGGCCTCCCTGTTCAGCTCCTGCATCAGAAAATCCAGCCTGCGCCCGATGGGGCCTTTCTGCTTGAGAATATGGCTTACCTCGGACAGGTGCGCGTCCAGGCGGTCCAGCTCCTCCTCCACATCCGCTTTCTGTGTCAGGTACACCACTTCCTGAGCGAAGCGGTCCTGATCCACCTCCAGCTTGAGCGCTTCCAGCTTTTTGTAGAGCTTGTCTTGCTGCTGCTGCAGCAGCCCGGGCATTTGTGCCCGCACACCGGACGCTTGCTTGGCAATGCTGTGCAGGCGCTGCTCGATAAGCAGCGCCAGTTCCTGCCCCTCGCGCGCGCGATTGACCGAGAACAATTTGAGCGTTGTGCCAAACAGGGCCAGGGCGGCTTCTTCAACCGCCTTGGTATCCAGGCTTCTGCTCTGCAGTACCCCGGGCCATTTGAGTATATCCATTGCCGTCAGCGGTGCCGCTGCGGAGGCCAATTGCTCCACCCGTTGCACCAGTTGCACAAGCTGCACCGCCAGAGCCTCGTTCAAAACCGGGCTTGCCTCCTCGCCCTCCGGCTCGGCTCGAAGCGCCAGCACAACCTCAATTTTGCCGCGCCCCACGCCCTGACGCAGACTGTCCCGCAATGCAGGCTCCAAGCTACGCAAGGCGTCGGACAAGCGCAGGGTGGGCTCAAGATAACGGTGGTTGACACTGCGGATCTCGCAGATAAGTTGTCCCCAAGGGTGCTGCTCTTCCTGGCGGGCGAAACCGGTCATACTGTTCGGCATGGTGTCGTCTGTCCCCTGAACGGTAAAAAAGCCATGTTAGCACATTGGTTTTGGCACCTTGAGCGGTATAATCTGCGGCTTCTGACACCTCACCCAATAGGTACACAATGCCCAGACCCAGCGGTCGCACCCCCCAGCAGTTACGCCCCATTCAAATCACCCGTCACTACACCAAACATGCCGAAGGCAGCGTACTGGTGGCCTTCGGCGATACCAAAGTGCTCTGCAATGCCAGTGTCATAGAGGGCGTGCCGCGGTTTTTGAAAGGCACGGGCAAAGGCTGGCTGACCGCTGAGTATGGCATGTTGCCGCGCTCCACAGGCAGCCGCATGGACCGCGAGGCGGCGCGGGGCAAGCAGGGTGGGCGCACGGTAGAAATCCAGCGGCTGATAGGCCGCTCCCTGCGCGCGGCGGTGGACCTTAAGCTTCTGGGTGAATATACCATCACCCTCGACTGCGATGTGATCCAGGCGGACGGCGGAACCCGCACCGCATCCATTACCGGAGCTTGCGTGGCACTGGTGGACGCACTGCGCAGCCTGCAGCGACGCCGCCTGCTGCTTAATGACCCGCTGGTAAATATGGTGGCGGCGGTATCGGTAGGCATGGTACAGGGAGAGGCGGTACTGGATCTGGACTATATAGAAGACTCCACCGCCGATACCGACATGAACCTGGTAATGACCGAAAACGGCGGTCTGATCGAAGTGCAGGGCACGGCCGAGAAAGAGCCATTCACGCAGACGCAATTCGAGCAGATGCTGGCTTTGGCCAAGCAGGGCATCAGTGAACTGGTTGGCCTGCAGAAGGCCGCTTTGGCGGAGTAAAAACGGCTAG
>CAYNST010000230.1:0-2516 GCA_964399955.1 uncultured Cellvibrionaceae bacterium
TCAAGAACTGATCCAGGCGGTCTACCGTCCATCGCCCGTCCAGTGCTGCCATGGCTGGTGAATAGTTGAAATTGTCATAGGCCGCAATGTTTCGCCCAACTATGTTGTGAAGATTGGGGCCAATCCGGTGCTGCCCGCTGCTGCTGGCTTCGTGGCAGGCGGCGCAAGTCATCCACAATGCCCGTCCGCGAGCAGCAGTGTTTGCCTCGGCGTTGTCAGCACCGCCTTCTGCGGCAAACTCCTCGGCGGGGCTCAACTTGTAGAAGGTGCCTCGGTCGGACATCATCAGCAGGTCTCCATCCGGGGTTTGCGCTATATCCCGCAGGCGGTCGCCAATCTCGATGGGTTCAACCGCAACCACTTGGGTCTGATCCAGCCTCATTCTATGAATTGAGCGGCCACTGAGGCTGGTGAGAATAAGGTCGTCGCCCCAGCGTTGAAAGCGCGAGTTGTTCAAGCGCACCAGGTTAGACGGCGCGATGGATGGCGACCAAGTGTACTTCGGCTGCTCAAAGCCCGAGTGGTCGGACCAGTCCTTGCCCTCCGGGTAGGTGTAGCCGGCATACAGGGTCCCAAAGCTTGCCAAAGGCCACCCGTAATTGCCGCCGGCTACAGGCTGGTTCAGTTCATCTCCTCCGCGTGGCCCGTGCTCGCTGGCCCACACCAGGCCGTATTGGTCCACCGTCAGGCCCTGTACATTCCGGTGCCCCAGAGAGAACATCTCTGCGTTGCCACTGCGCTTGTCAACCAGCCACAGTTTGCCGTACGACGCATTCACATCCTGAACATGATCAGTGTTGTGAATACCTTCCAGAAAATGGTCACCAACTGAGAAAATCAGGCGGTTCTGGTCGTACTCGGCTATGCGTCCCCCGGCCTGAAGAAAGGTGTCGTCCTCACCCAGTCTATTGAATTTGCCATCCAGTTTCATACAGGGGTTGGATTCGTACAGCACCGTCCATGGGCTATCGGAAACCTGCAACAGCTCGTCTTTATTGACTTCTGTGCGCGCCAATCTGAACACGGCACACTCCTGGTCTTGTTTCCAGAAATGATAGCTGGCGTAGATATGCACCTGATCCTGAGTTTCTTCGGCGTAAAGCCCCTTTACACCAAACTGCACCGGGATACGTAAATGCTTTTTGTTGATTGGGTGCTGGAGGAAGCGATCTTTCTCGGTAGGAATAGTCAGCGCCAGATCTACCACCGAGGCATCACTCGGCCATTGCAGATCCACCAAATGCAGCTGCCCCGAACGTGTCGCCACCAGGTAACCGTCACTGATGCGCGCAAAACCAATCCGGTCGCCGTCTTCGTTGGGTATTGCTGCCAGCGTGGTGAGTTTCAGCTCCAACAAGGCGCTGCCGAAGTAGCGCTCATTTTGCTCGTGCCCGCGAACACGGGCCAGCGTGCTGCGAATCATGGTTTCTGCAGCATTGATGGGCTGGGAAAAGGGAGAGATATTCAGCTTGCCCGCCAGGCCACCCACCACAAACGCCCCTGCAACCATTAATATCAGGAACAGTAAGGCAAATACAACAAGCAGGGGCCGCACCGTCTTATTCTTCTGACTACTAAACATGGTATCTCCATTGCAATTGCATTTGCCCCACCTCGGTGGGTGATCAGCTCCGATTCTAGCAAGTGCCAATCGCTGCGGCCAGCGCAACGGGTTCAAGCTCAGGGTTAACTGCCGGAAAGGCACAGCTTTTCCCAAGCTGTAGACATCGTCGAATGGCATGTCGTAGGCGAGTTTGTCGGCTTGCACTGGGGCTGGATGCAACAACGATTGAACAGGATATTGAGCAGGGTTTCCAAAACGGCAGGTTCATTAGCCCAAGGAAAACAGGAATAGCTTACATGCTGAAGGGTGATGTGGCTTTTGACGCGAAGACGCGGTCAGTTGAGAAAACCGTCTTCCCACCTCATTACATGATCTACGCGCCCGGGGTAGACAATGCCGATATCGGCATGACGGAAGAGGCATTTGAGAGCAATCCAGCGCTGCCGGTGGTGTATGACGGTTACACCGGGGGCTCTCGCACGGCTTACATCATCATTATTGCATCCGAAGGCCCGGCGCACGCTCATTAATGGAGCTGCTCGCTGGAGAAAACGCATTACTGCATTTCCAGCGCGGCCTCAAACGCACAAAACGGCCGGAGCCGTTTTTTTCAGAAGTACTGTCGGGCTTGCTGGCCGGTCAGATTCTTCCGGTAAGCAGCAGTATGATCAGTATTACGGCGACGACGCCCAGGGCTCCGCTCGGGCCGTAGCCCCAGGACCTACTGTGAGGCCAGGCGGGGATTGCACCGACTAGGATCAGTACCAATACAATAAGAAGGATTGTTGACAGGGTCATTTTATAGGCTCCGAGCATTGCGCGTTGGATTGAGTGCTTTTGCACCACCAGTCGGCTGGAGCATCCATGCACGAGTTGTGAGCCATCGGCTTTTCCACTGCCTAGGGGCTGTTGACGTTTCACCATCGCCTCTGTTGCACCTGAAAACGCGCCA
>CAYNST010000231.1:0-2502 GCA_964399955.1 uncultured Cellvibrionaceae bacterium
AAACCAGCAATCGGACGCCAAGATAAGCAGCATCTGGACGGAAAGCGAAACGACAGGTTGTGTTATGACAGCAGATTTATATCCCCGTTATTTGCAGTCGCAGGTCCTAGATGCCCTGAGCGACACCCCGGTTGTTTGCCTATTGGGGCCGCGCCAAGTAGGCAAGACCACCTTGGCCAAGACCTTGGAGCCCGAGCGGGCTTACATCACATTTGACGATGAGACACTGCTCCGGGCCGCCCAGTATGATCCCACGGGATTCATTGCAGGCCTGCCCGAGTATGTGACCCTTGATGAGGTCCAGCGTGTGCCCGACCTGCTGCCAGGCATCAAAGCCTCGGTGGACAGGAACCGCAAGCCCGGCCGCTTTATACTTACCGGCTCCGCCAACCTGCTGCTGTTGCCCGGGGTGCAGGAATCTCTGGCAGGCCGCATGGAAGTGATATACCTTCACCCCCTCTCCGAGCAGGAAAAGCACCACAGCACAAAATCGTTGCTAGCATCCCTGCTCAATGCCACCATCAAGCCCGAAATATCAGGTGAGCAGACCCCCATTGCAGGTTTGGCTGAAGCGGTGGTTCAGGGCGGCTATCCGGAGCCCAACACTCGAACGGAGAAGCGCGCGCGCCAATGGTATAGGCAGTACCTCAACGCTATCATTCAACGGGATGTACGAGACATAGCCAATATCCGTGATACGGACGAGCTGCGTCGACTGCTAAAGCTTGCGGCCCTGCGCACCGGCACACTGCTGAATGTCAGCAATCTGGCCCAGGACTTAGCCCTGCAGCGCGAAACCGTCAACAAATACATTGCCCTGCTGGAGCAGTTATTCCTTATTCGCTCTCTGCCAGCCTGGCACCGCAACCCCGGTAAGCGCTTGATCAAGGCGCCAAAAATTCATATTTGGGATACAGGTCTGGGTTGCGCACTAACGGATATAGCCACCGCAGACTGGCACAACCCGCTTAAAAACCTTGGCGGCATTCTCGAAAGTTTTGTAGTGCAGCAACTGATTTGCCAGGCCGGCTGGATCGACAACGAATTGCGCTTTTCCCATTACCGCGATAAAGATCAAGTCGAGGTAGATCTGGTGATAGAGCAGGGCAGTCGGGTGTGGGGCGTGGAAGTAAAGAAAGCCGCCAGTGTCCAGGCACGCGACGGTGCCGGTCTGGCACGGCTGGCCGATCAATGTCGTGGCAGCTGGCAAGGCGGCATCCTGCTCTACACTGGCAACAACACACTACCGCTTACACAAGCGCCTAACGCCTATGCGGTGCCCTTGAACAAACTTTGGCTGTAGGTGAAAGCAGCGTCAGGCGACTATCTTAGTGGACCGCAACGAGGTGAAGATACGCAAGAACTTGACAGACGGCGTTTGTTATAGCCGCCGTCGCCGCCAACAACAGTGGCGCGACCGGAGTTGGATGGGGCGGTTACCACTGTTTTGCTAGGCCGGGTCCAGTAATGCCATTTAAATCTCAGCTTCCAATTTGCCTTGACAATCCTGCATCGCCAACACAAACAGAATTACCGACCGGAAGTAACAATGCCCACACTGAATTGGATCGGCAAAGACGCCGTTATAAAACATCACAAAGACGTTCCCTTCCGCCTGCTGGAGCCAGTGCCAGAGCTTTCCTGTGGCCCATCGGACAGCGGCAACCTGATCGTGCAAGGTGACAATCTGCATGCGCTCAAAGCGCTGCTGCCGCGCTACGGTGGACAGGTGAAATGCATCTACATTGATCCCCCGTACAACACCGGTAACGAAAGCTGGGTTTACAATGACAACGTCAATAGCCCGGAAATCCGCAAATGGTTGGGTGAGGTGGTCGGCAAGGAAGGCGAAACCCTGGACCGCCACGACCGATGGCTGTGTATGATGTACCCGCGTTTGGTGTTGCTGAAACAGTTTTTGAGGGATGACGGAGCCATTTTCATTTCAATTGATGACAATGAGGTGGCGACGCTGCGGTTGTTAATGGATGAGATTTTTGGAGCGCATAACTTTATTGCGTCGATTGTTTGGCAAAAAAAGCAATCACCACAAAGTGATGCCATTAATCTGTCCGATATGCACGATTATGTCATTGTCTATGCCCGACGTGCGAAGCAAAGCAGGCAAGATCCTAGTGGCTGGGCCCGGCATTTGCTTCCTAGAACAGGTATACAGGATTCAAGATTCGATAACCCAGACGATGATCCACGTGGGCCGTGGACTTCCACTGACTACACCTGCAATAAGTCCTCGTCAGAGCGTCCTAATCTTTTTTATCCAGTCATCAACCCGCACTCCGGCGAGGAAATCTGGCCGTCTCGAACTCGGGTGTGGGCCTATGATTTGGAGGCGCACAAAAAAAATATTCTCGAGGGCCGGATATGGTGGGGAGGCAGCGGAAAAGGACGACCGAGAATAAAAAAGTACCTTTGTGAGGTTTCGGAAGGGTTGGTTCCTTCGACCTGGTGGCCTCGCGAAGTCGCAGGCGACAACCAAGAATC
>CAYNST010000232.1:0-2322 GCA_964399955.1 uncultured Cellvibrionaceae bacterium
GGGTAAATACATGCAAGGAGCAGACGTGCAACGTGTACTGATCATTGAAGACAACACCGCCGTGGGCAAGGCGCTGAAGCTGTTGCTGGAGTTGCACCAGATAGACTGCTGCATCGCGCTTACGCCGCAGGCGGGCATTCAACGCGTGCAGCAGGACGCAGCCATTGCCCTGGTGCTGCAAGATATGAACTTCAGCCAGGAAACCACCTCGGGCGAAGAGGGCAAGCAGCTCTTTTCTGCGTTGCGCAGTCTTCGCCCGAACCTGCCGATTATTCTAATTACTGCCTGGACCCAATTAGAGACCGCGGTAGAGCTGGTGAAGCTGGGTGCGGCGGATTATCTTCCCAAACCCTGGGACGATCGCAAGCTAATGACCAGCATCAATAATCTTCTGGAGCTGCAAAATCTTCAGCAGCTTCAGTTGCAGCAGGCCCAAGCGTTATTTATTGAACGGCAAAAGCTGTCGCAGCGGGCAGAACTGTGCGGGCTGATTTACCAAAGCCAGGTCATGCACCATCTGGTGAGCATGGCCGTTAAAATAGCGCCCACCGACGTGCCGGTGATGATCACCGGGCCCAACGGTGCGGGCAAGGAGCAACTCGCGCAGATTGTGCAGCGCAACTCCCAGCTGCGAAAGCAGCCCTTCTTGTGCGTGAACGTGGGCGCACTGCCCGACGAGCTGATGGAGGTGGAACTCTTTGGTGCAGAACCCGGCGCCTATACCGGGATCACCAAACGGCGGCTGGGCCGGTTTGAAAGCGCCGACGGCGGCACGCTGTTTCTGGACGAGCTGGGCAACCTGTCCGCGCATGGGCAGGCAAAATTGTTGCGGGTTTTGCAGACCGGCGAATTTGAGCGGCTGGGCTCCAGTGAAACCCTGCGCTGCAAGGTGCGCATTATCAGCGCCACCAATACCGATCTGCTTACTGCCATAGAGCAGGGGCAATTCAGGGAGGACTTGTTTTATCGGCTTAACGTGTTTGAGCTGAAAGTGCCACCCTTGACCGAGCGACGCGACGACATAATGCCTTTGCTGCGCTTTTTTCTGGGTGAACAATCCACAATTGAACCCAAGGTGTTGCGAGCCCTGCAGGCCTACAGCTGGCCGGGCAATGTGCGTGAGCTGGAAAACGCCTGCCGCCGCGCGTCGATTCTGTGCGACGGCAGCAACCCGCAGCTTGAGCACTTTGGCATTGCAGTGGAACAACACAACAGCGCAACCGTGAGGCTGGCGGTAGAACCCAGCCGGGCGATGATCGAGCAGGCCCTTAGCGATTGTGACGGCGTGGTGGCACAGGCGGCGCGCCAGCTTGGCCTGTCGCGTCAGGCGCTTTACCGGCGTATGGAGCAGCATGCTATTCGGCTTCCGTGACAAACTGCGCTTGACGCTTACCGGCAGCCTGCTGCTTGCAACCAGCGTGGGCGTGACCGTTGGGGCGGGGGCCGGTCTCTGGTTTTTCAACTTATTCGGCCACTCTGCGCTCAGCGTTCTGGCCGGTGTGTTGGTGGGTATGGCGGCGGCGGGCAGCGTTGCACTGATGTTTACGCGCAAGCTGCGCGCGGGCCTGCAGGCGATAGAACGCGGCCTTTTGAACCTGACGGACAACGACTTCAGTGCAACTCTTGCCCAAAGCCGCTTGCCCGAGCTGAACCACATCAACCACAGGTACAACCAGCTGGTTGAACAGCTGCGCAGAGAGCGGCAGACGGTTTACCAGCGCGAGCTGTTGTTGGATACGGTCATAGAAAATTCCTCAATGTGCGTGCTGATCGGCAATCACGACGACCGCATAATCTATTCCAATCGCATTGCTCAAGCGCTGTTAAACGGCGGCAAGGCCGTCAACGGTTTGCCAATGCTTGCCTTGCTTGCGGAACAGTCATCGGCCTTGGCGGACGCGGTCACCCAGGAAAAAACCGGCATTGTTCGCTTGGCTCACAACAAAAACAACGGAATTTATCACGTGTCCTGCGGCCGCTTTATCTTGAATAGCCAGCGTCACCGGCTGATTTTGATCAAGGAAGTCACCCGGGAGGTAAACCGGCAGGAGGCAGAGAGTTGGAAGAACGTTATTCGGGTGATAAGCCATGAGCTAAACAATTCACTTGCTCCCATCTCCTCCATGGCGCATTCCGGTCAATTGCTTTTGCAGAAACAAAATCACGCCGCCCTGCCGGATGTATTCCAGACCATTGCTGAACGGGCGGAGCATTTGCGCGGCTTTGTTGGACGCTATGCACAGATTGCCAAGCTTCCCACCCCCACCAAAGCGCCGGTGGACTGGCACAAATTTATCGGCAGCCTGCACATTGGTTATTCGT
>CAYNST010000233.1:0-2321 GCA_964399955.1 uncultured Cellvibrionaceae bacterium
AGGTGGAGAAAGTACATGAAAGCCACGGATACCTCCGTCTGCGCTAAGGAGCCCATTCACATTCCTGGAGCGGTGCAGCCCCACGGGTGTCTCATTGCTCTGGACAGCCAGACGATGAAACTGAGCCATGTCAGCGCCAACGTGCAGGAGTTTTTGGGGCTGCCGGAGCGGGCGCTGTTGGGCAAAAAGCTCGCTGATTGCGGTTTTGAAGGCCTGGCCCAATGGGTAAATTCTGTAGGGTCTCGCGGTACCACCCAGTTACAGACCAGCGCCAGTGGCCACCTTAGGCTGCAGGTTGTACTTCACCGTGATCCGGCGGCGGTGCATGTGGAGTTTGAGCCCGCCACCGCCAATCCGGTTGACGTAGGTTGCGCCCTGGAGCGCCTGGCGGAAGAGCGGGAATTGAGTGCTCTGCTGGATGCGGTTGCGCAAGAGGTTTACGAGCTGACCCGGTTTGACAGAGTTGTTGTATACCGCTTTGACGAGGACGGGCACGGAGAGGTGGTGTCCGAGGTACGCCACCCGGGCATGGAGAGCTACCTGGGACTGCACTTTCCCGAGTCAGACATTCCAAGCCAGGCTCGGCTGCTTTATTTGCGCAACTGGGTGCGGGCAATCCCGGACGCGCAATATGAACCCATTCCGGTTGTGGCTCACGCCGACCGTGCCGGGCCATTGGATATGAGCCTGTGCCACCTTCGCAGCGTTTCACCTGTGCATTTGACCTACCTGGCCAATATGGGGGTTCGGGCCTCGCTGAGCGTTTCACTGGTTGTGGGGGGGCGACTGTGGGGGCTGATCAGTTGCGGTCACCGCGAGGCAAAGGAGATGCCCTACGCCTTGCGCCGTGCCTGCGAGACGGTAGGCCGCGTCGTATCTGCCCAAATTGAGGCTTTGCAAACCCTGGAGTTTCAGCAGGCGACAGCGGGCATGGCTCCTGTTCTGGCAAAGCTGAAAGCGGCAATGCACACGCGCTCTCCCGCAGGCCTGCAAGGCTTGCTGGACGAGCCGGAGGCCCTGCTCACCCTGGTGGGAGCAGCCGGGGCTGCTGTAGTGGAAGATGGCAAGGCTTTGTGTGTGGGGGCCTGTCCTGATGCAGCGCAGGTTGCAGAGATAGCCAGGGGGCTGGAGCGTGACGATGGCAAGCTGCTGTACCATACCCGTCAACTTGGAAACGACCACCCCGAGTGGCTGAATATAAGGGCGACTGCCAGTGGTGTTTTGTCGTTTCGGATGCCTCCGCCACTTCACGCGGCTGTGCTCTGGTTTTTGCCGGAGCTGAACGAGGTGGTGAAATGGGGGGGAAACCCCAACAAGAGCGCGGAGGTACTGATTGTTGATGGTGCGGCGCGGGTTCACCCCAGACGCTCATTTGGGCTGTGGCGTGAGCAGGTTCAGGGCCGCTCGCGCGCCTGGACCTTGGCAGAGCGCCATTTGGCCAAGGATCTCAGAAGAACCGCCGTTGAGGTTGATCTGGCCCGCCAGGTGGAGAAAGCAGAAGCCGCAGTACGCGCACGTGACGATTTGGTGGCTGTGGTATCGCACGATCTGCGCACGCCGCTTTCGGTGGTGGCCATGCAGGCAATGGTCATTCAGCGTCTGCTGGCAGTAGGCAATCTGGGTGGCCATCCGCAATTGGCCGCAAGCGCGCAAACCATTCAACGTTCCGCCGACCGAATGAAATCCTTGCTGCAGGATTTGCTGGATGTGGCAAAGATTGACGCGGGCCGCTTCCAGGTTCAGCCGGTTGATGAGCCCTTGCAACTTGTGTTGCAGGACACCTTTGACTTGATGCTGACCATTGCGCAGAACCAGGGCGTTCAGCTGACACTGCACAATCCACCGGCGGTACGCATAATGGTGGACCGGGAGCGGATTGCTCAAGTGATGATGAACCTGGTGGGCAATGCTATCAAGTTCACCCCTGAGGGTGGCCAGGTGTCTATCCACTCCTTTCTGCGCGCTTCCCAGGCGGTGATAGAAATCCGCGACACCGGCCGGGGGATCAGCAAAGATCATCTTGCGCATATTTTTGACCGGTATTGGCAGGCGCGGCATTCTGCCTCCATGGGAGCGGGGCTTGGCTTGCACATCGCCAAAGGCATAGTGGAGGCGCATGGCGGTGAGCTGACCGTTGAGAGCCGCGCAGGCGAGGGGACTTGCATGACATTCACCCTGCCTGTGGCCGGGGCCAGGTGAGAGGGCAGCAGTAAACCCGCCGGGCCTTGTAATGCAAGCAGTGGTTGCCGCCATTGCTTGCAGGGCGCCCCTAGGGTCTGTTGACGTTTCCTCATCACCACTGCTGGAGGCCATTTTTTCGT
>CAYNST010000234.1:0-2264 GCA_964399955.1 uncultured Cellvibrionaceae bacterium
GTCGGGTGGCGTCAGCAGCATGCCTATGACAAAACAGGCAACCACGACGTAGCCGCGCTTATTGGCCAGCCCTTCCGGCGATATCACCCCGGCGATAATCAGGATCACGGTGGCGACCGGTATCTCAAAGGCAAAGCCGAAAGCGAAGAACAGCTTGATCACCAGGTTCAAGTGGCTGGTAATGTCGGGCATTACAGTGACGGATGTAGGCGCTACTGCAGTGAAAAACTCAAAAATCAACGGAAAGACCACGTAATAGGCAAAGCCCACGCCAGCATAAAACAGGAAAATGCTGGAGAACAAAATAGGCAGCGCCAGATTGCGCTCATTGCGATACAGGGCGGGGGCAACAAATGCCCAGATCTGGTAAAACAGAAACGGCATACTGATGAACAGCGCCACAAAAAATGTGAGCTTGAACGGCGTGAGGAAAGCCGCCGGAATGTCCGTGACAATCATGCTGGAGTTGGTGTCCGCCGGCAGATGCTTAAGCAGCGGGGCCGCCACAAACTCGTAGATGTCGTTGGAGAAGTACAGCAAGGGTATCAGCACCAGGACAATCATGATCAGGGCGCGCATCAGTCGCGACCGCAGTTCAAGGAGGTGCTCCACCAACGGCTGGGATGGTGACGTATCGTCGTTCGTATTGTTTGGCGTCATACCGTCAGTTTTTTGTGGTGGTCTCGGGCGGGACTGCTTCTTCTGCCGGCACTTGTGGTGTGGACGGCGGAGGAAAGCTGCGAATGTCGGCTGCTGGGTTACTTGTGTCGGCTGCCGTGCTGTCGTCTACGGCAGTAGAGCTTGCGGCCGCATGGGCTGCGTGATCGTCTGGGTCTACCGTTTCTGCCTCGTCGGTTTGGTCGCCGGTTTTATGCTCCAAAACCTCGCCGGTCTCCCATGACTTGAGTTTCGCCTCAAGCTCGGCGCGCGTCTCTTTCATTTTTTGCCAGTTGCGCATCACTTGCTCGTTCTGCAGCTCACGGCGGATTTCATCCGTGCCCAGTTGCTGCTCTATCTCCCGACGCGTCTCCAGCAGGCTGCGTTTTATACGGCCCACCCACAGCGCTATGGTTCGGATAGTCGTCGGCAGCCGTTCGGGGCCAATCACAAACAGCCCGACCAGCGCAATCACCACAAGCTCAAAAAAGCCCATATCAAACATGGGATTCTACTGCTTGGTTTCGGATTTGACGGGCTCCGGCTTGACCGGCTGCACCGGCTCGCCAGAGACTTTTTTCATCTCTCCCGGCGCGTTGGGGTCCAGGGGGTCATCGGCGGCGTCGGTCTTGCCGGCGTTGTCCTCTGTCATGGCTTTCTTGAAGCCCTTGATGGCGCCACCCAAATCACCGCCCAAGCCACGCAACCGCTTGGTGCCGAACAACAGCAATATGATGACCAGTATGATGAGCAACTGCCAAATACCGATTCCGCCTATACCCATAATCTTACCTTTGCGTTTTTCAAAAAAGTTAGGAAGGTCTGGAAGACTTTTCTTGCAGACCGGACAGATCAAACCGACGCTCAAGCTCCCTGAGTACGGCGTCCGAGTTCTCCCCCAGATGCGACAGCATGACCAGAGAGTGAAACCACAGGTCAGCCGTCTCGTACACCAAGTGCTGAGTATCGCCACTGCGCTCGGCATCCTTGGCAGCCAGAACGGTTTCCACGCATTCTTCGCCCACCTTTTCCAGGATCTTGTTCAAACCCTTGCGGTGCAGTTGCGCCACGTAAGAGCTGTCGGCGTCTCCTTGAGCCTTACGTTCTTCCAGTATGCGTGTTAGCTGCTGCAGTACGTCGTTCACAGGCGCGCCTCAGTAAATTTCTTCAGGGTTGCGCAAGACCGGGTCAACCGCGTGCCATTGACCGTCCTGCAGCACCTTGAAAAAACATGACTCGCGACCGGTATGACAGGTAATACCGCCTTTCTGTTGCACTTTTAATACAACTGCGTCCGCGTCACAGTCCAGATGAATACTCTGCACCACCTGCTCATAGCCCGAGGTTTCACCCTTGCGCCAGAGTTTTTGTCTGGAGCGCGACCAGTAAACTGCCATGCCGGTGCTCTGGGTAAGGTCCAGGGACTCCCTGTTCATCCAGGCCAGCATCAAAATGCGTCCACTTGAGGCATCTTGAGCAATTGCCGGCACCAGCCCCTGCTGATCCCATTTGACCTCGTCCAAAAAATTAGGTGCCATAAAATCTTGTTGACCGCAGGGTTTTTGATTGCACTAGTCTAACCCAATGATTCGGTGCCGCACAGCCTC
>CAYNST010000235.1:0-2256 GCA_964399955.1 uncultured Cellvibrionaceae bacterium
ACGAAAAAATGGCCTCCAGCAGTGGTGATGAGGAAACGTCAACAGACCCTAGGTACGTGAGTTGATGGCCCAGTGGGCAAGCAACTGCAGAACCGGCGCATAAATGTTAAATTAGCTGCCAGGACGCATCCGACCCGGATGTCGCAGTGAGAATACGTCATGTCAATAAATTGGTTTCCCGGTCACATGCATAAGGCCCGCAAAGAAATCGCAGAGGCCATGCCCCAGGTTGATATCATCATAGAACTGTTGGATGCACGCATTCCGGGTTCAAGCCAAAACCCGCTGGTACCCAGCCTGCGCGGCGACACGCCGTGCATCAAAGTACTCAACAAAGCCGATCTGGCCGACCCCGCTGCCACCGCTCACTGGGTGGCGCACTTTGAACAGGCCAGCGGTGTCAAGGCGCTGCCGCTCAGCCAGCAGCACCCTGAAGAGATTCGCAACCTTCTGCCTCTGGCAGAGAGGCTGCTCCCGCTTCGCAATCTGCAAAAACGCAACCTGCGGGCCTTGATCCTGGGCGTACCCAATGTGGGCAAGTCCACTTTGATCAATACCCTGGCGGGACGTGTGATTGCCAAGGCCGGCAATGAAGCGGGCGTCACCAAGGCGCAACAGCGGATAAAGCTGGGCAACCATATGGTCCTCACCGACACGCCTGGCTTTCTTTGGCCAAAACTCGACCCGCCGCACTGCGGCTATCGTCTGGCCATTACCGGCGCCATCAAAGACACGGTCTTCGATTATGTGGACATTGCCATGTTCGCCGCCGATTTTTTGGCCGCGTCTTACCCGCAGGCAATAAAAGACCGCTATCAACTGGATGCGCTGCCCGATGACAACATCGCCCTACTGGAAGCCATTGGCGCCCGTCGCGGCTGCATGCGCAAAGGGGGCAGCGTTGAGCTGCAAAAAGCAGCCGTTTTGTTCATCACAGAATTGCGTGCAGGGCTGTTGGGACGGCTAACCCTGGAGACGCCGGAAATGCTTGCCAAAGAAGACCAAGATGCTCGCGAGGCCAACGCGACCAAAGCGGAAGAGAAAGCCGAACGAGACAAGCTGCGGCGTCAGCGGGCGCGGAAAAACCGGGGTTAACCTGCCCGTTGTTATTGCATACTGGGTTCCATGGGTCTTTATCCGCAAACGCTGGTGCACGCAATGCCCGCGCACAATAAAGGCGCAGCTGTTTATCCATTCCGTAATTCAGCCTGCGCGCTCAATGGCCGAGTATACAGGCAATTACAGGTGCCTAGGCCCCTATTGGCTATCAGCTGCCTTCCAGTCAAAGCCAGAATACTCCGCCAGTTGCGCAGGCTTCAACACCCCCTCAAACCGACGCCCGTTGATGATCCATGTTGGATAGTTTTGTATTCCTTGGGTTGTGCAGGCGCTGGCTACTATGCCACCTCGGCCGTAGGGGCTGCACTCCACATAAGGAAGTTCGTCCGCCAAAGCGCCAAACTGTTGCCGCTGCTGCTGACAACTGACGCACCAGGATGCCCCGTAATAAATGGCGCCGGTTTCATCAAGATGTTGCACCAATGCCTGCAGGCGCGGGTCGGGTGGTCTTTTCAGGATGTCGCTGTTGTAATACAGGTGCAACAGAACCACAACAACAATGCCTGCAACTACACTGTTCAACCACCAGTTCCACCACGGCATCTCTGGTGCCGATGGCGGCCGTCTCAATGCCACGGCAACAAAAATAGCCGTTAGAAGAGCCAGCGAAAACAAACACCAAAGGCAAGCAACGCCCAACTCTACAGCTGCCACCTGAGTCAGGTACAAGCTGATAATCATGGCCAGGAAGGCAACTGTCCACATTCGCTTCCAACGCTTAAGGCGCGAAGCAGGACGGTAGGCGATGAACGCAAGCACTGCATAGGTCAAAAACCCCCAGAGCGCCAAGGGCAGACCTAAAACCCTGGACCACCGGCTCTGCTGAACGGTGGCGCAGTTTGAGCCTTCACCGCAGAACGCCGGGGCTGCTTCCAACCAGGCCACGCCGGTCAGGTAAGCCGTCAACAGCATGCCCGCTCCCGCCAATACCAGCACAATCCAGTCCGGTTGATGGGAAGCTTTGCTCTCCTTGTCGACTGCGGCGTGGTTTTTTTTCTTTTTATTTTGAACTTGCTTGGCCATTATTTGAAAACTCCCGCGACTTCTGATTTGGTGCTCATAGGACCTGCATAGTACCTGCATAGTACCTGCAGCGCGCCATTGCTCAGGCGCTGCCAAGCTGATGTTACCCCTAGG
>CAYNST010000236.1:0-2242 GCA_964399955.1 uncultured Cellvibrionaceae bacterium
AGACGAAAAAATGGCCTCCAGCAGTGGTGATGAGGAAACGTCAACAGACCCTAGCCAATGCATACAATTGTTTACATTTCGCTGCGGCAGAATTGCATACCATGGGGTAACAATAAACCATGGGAGAACCAACAATGAGTAGCTCAGTGTATCTCAGGGGTATCTTGATGGCCGCCTGCTTGCAAATGGCAGCTTGCGGCGGCGAGCTGGGGGAGGCGGTAGGGCAACAGGTGCTGGACCGGGATGAAAAACCGTTGGCGGGCATCGATCTGGACCCGCCAAAAGGTGACGACGACAGGCCGCAGTTCTGCACCCACGAGTACCGGCCGGTCTGCGGCATCAATCCTGTCCAGTGTGTCACGGCACCTTGCCCCGAAGGTATTTACACCACTTTTGGCAACCAGTGCACCGCTAATGTGCAAGGCGCGGCTGTAGCCTTTGCAGGCGAATGCGGCGAACTTGAAGGCAAACCCTATCCCGAAGCGGTTAGCTGTGACACCGTCTGGGAGCCGGTTTGCGCCGCCACGAAAGCCCGCACTCCTTGCGCAGAAGCACCATGCCCGGCGGTGGTGCACAAAACCTTCAGCAACACCTGTGAGGCGGATGCCGCCCAGGCGCACACCCTGTTTGAGGGTGAATGTGGGGCCTTGGAGGATGCGCGGGTAGCCCGCCTTGACGGCTTCTGCCCTGCGGTGGTCGAGCCGGTGTGCGCACTGGCGGCCAAAAACATAGCCTGCATCACCGAACCCTGCCCCAGCCACGAATACCAGACCTTCAATAACGCCTGTGAAGCAGAGCTTGCTCTGGCAAGCGTGGTGCTTGAGAGCAACTGTGGTGACCTGGAGCATGAGCTGACCATGGGCGAGCCTCCAGTGGTTGTCTCGGAGAGGCTGCCGGCGGAAACCAAACCCGTAACCATCGTTGGCGCCAAGATCAAGGACGACCTGCTCAGTGTGGAGCTTGCCTATTCCGGCTGCGATCAACAGCACTTTCAGCTTGTTGTGAGCAATGCGTTCCGCGAGAGCTTTCCGGTGCAGGCGGGTTTTGTATTCAAGCCCATGGTGAATGACCTGTGCAAGGCGCACTGGGTGACCCAGTTTGTCTACGACCTCAGGCCGCTGAAACACGCCTACCAACAGGCGTACCAAACAAAAAGCGGTGAAATTGTGCTGCCGCAACTGGGCACCTACAGCTTTTAGTTCACCCGCCAGGCCGGCTCACGGGACAAAAAAAAGGGGTGCTTTCCAACACCCCTTTTTACGTTTGACGTTCAGCCAGCTAAGCAGCTGACTGCGCGCCTGCCAGCACGGTTTATTGCCCCATGGTGTCATCCATGCCCATTGCACCTTGCTGCTCCAAAGCGGGAATCACCGCGCAAGCTATGCGCGGGCCGGCATTGCCGGAAGGGTCGGTCTCGCCGTCGTCCTGACCGGCGTGAATAACGATGGCGGTGCCACCGTCCAGGCGCACAGAGTGCTCACCCTGCAGGGTGGCCTCCGGGAAAACCACTTCTGCCGTGAAGCTGCCGTTGTCTGCAAAGGTGTAGTTCAGGTCTTCACTGTCGCCTGCGTGGGGGCCGTCTTCACCGTGCGGCACGCTCGCCGGGTTGAAGTGGCCTCCGGCGCCGCCGGCAGGCTCCGGTGTACCGTCGTTGTTGGTGTCCGCCGGGTCACAGCTGGCGTTCTGGTGAATATGAATGGCGCGCTCGCCACCGGGAATAACGTCGTTGGCAGCTATGTTGAAGCGTACTGTCAGCCCTTCTTCCATTTGCACCAGCGTGGCCGTGCCCAGGGTTTGGGAGGTATCTTCCGCACTCACAACCTGCACATCCAGCGTGGCGGCATTTTGCTGGGCCACATCGCCCTGAGTTTCCATACTTGGAGTGGCTTCAACCGGCATTTGGGTGGCGGGTTCAGGACCCATTGGCGGGGGTGTCAGGTCCGCGTTGCGTGCCTGGCCGTCGTCACCGCAGCCCACCAGGCTTGCGGTCAATACAGCGCCGGCCACACCGGCGGCCAGTTTCTTGAGTGTGTAGTTCATGTCGTTCTCCTGGTCTGAAGTTTCTAACGTAAAGGTAAACTGCTGCTCTTTGGCAGTTGATTTTCCAGTGTTCGACTGGCAGCTAAACAGCTCCTGGCTAATTTACGATGGGCTGCTTGGAAGAGTCGCTTGCAAGGGTAAATTCACGCTCCGTCCCACGGTTGGGTACCAATCGCGCTGCAGCTTGAACAGCGCCGGGTAA
>CAYNST010000237.1:0-242 GCA_964399955.1 uncultured Cellvibrionaceae bacterium
TGGTACTGCTGATTTGCACCAGCATTAAGGAACGGCCAGGGCATACCGACAGCTCCTGGCTTTAATACTACGGCCGCCGCTGTTGTTCAGCGGTGACCTGCACTTCTTCTATTGTCCTGAAGCGTTTTGGTCTTTTCGGCGAGCAAACGCACCGCAGCCAAGCATCAGCATAAATAGCAGAAATGACCTTGAGGTACTTCCGCCTTGCACGGGCTCCTGCGGAGACGGGCTTGCCCCGCTTG
>CAYNST010000237.1:342-2205 GCA_964399955.1 uncultured Cellvibrionaceae bacterium
AACTGGAAGAACTGGAAGAACTGGAAGAACTGGAAGAACTGGAAGAACTGGAAGAACTGGAAGAGGACGAGCTGCTGGATGCGTCGGTAAAAGGCCCATCCGAGACATAACAGTTTTTATCGACGCCGTTGATGGGATCGCCGAACTCGACATTGCTGCAGTTGATTGAGTTGGCCGCGAGGCGGTAGTGGTATTGGCCTTGCGCACCAAAAGCAACCTGCTGCACAGCGGCGCCGAGCTCGCATACACCACCCTCCGCAGCGCAATGGCGATAGCGGCCGGGGCCTTCGCGGTTGAGGTCATCGGTGTTATTGGTGGAGACATAGCAGCGCTTGACCGAGCCGCGAACGGGCTCGCCAAAGGTGGCGGTGTTACAGTCTAACTGGCCTTGGGCCCGGCGGTGGTAGAATCTGCCAGCTGCGCCGTAAGCTACCTCACGCTCCCCGTCAAAACGGCAGCTGCCGTTTTCAGCAGCACAGTATTGAAAGCCTATGGGCCCCCCACCGGCAAAGCTGGCAGTAGATTCTGCCTGGTCTTCATAGTTGAAGACCACCATCTTACCGGGCGTGGCCAGGTACACAAATGACAACTTGCCGTCATACGCCATACGACTGCGGTCAACTTGTACTTCGGCGTACAAAGTCTGGTCGGTAAGCGGGGTGACCAGTTGCCAGCTCTGCCAGTTATCTGCCGCTTGGGCACGATAGATGCCGTCGCGATTGATTAGCGCGTATAAATCATCATTGGCCGCCGCGATGAGTTTGTTGCGGTCGTAGCTGAATGACGAACCGGGCAATTCTCTCCGGCTCCAGTTACCGTCAAGATCGCGCAGGTAATGGTAAACGTGTGAGCGCAGACGCGCCTCGCGGAAATCCGCTATGCCGGGCTCCGCGTCCTTCATATGCGACATCAACAAGCTAACGCGGCCTTGGCTGTCTATGGTCTGAGCTTCTTGATTGATCAATCCACGGTTTTGTGCAATCTCCCAAACGCGGAGATTTTGCATATTTTGATTAATGGGATTGGTACCGGTAACCGCAACCGGCACGCCGCTGTTGTTGAGCCAGGTGCGGCCGTCGTCGTCGCTGAAAATGTAATGCAGGTTGTGGTTGGAGGACGCGTTGGGGGTGCCACGCCAAGTCCAGGAGGCATGCAAGCGGCCGCTGCTGTCATAGTGCAAGCCGTTGAAATAGGCGCTTACGTCGGTTGCCAGGCCGTCGACCAGCTTGCCCAGCTCCTGCCACTGTCCCATGTTGCTGTGGTATTCATACAGATAGGAGTCACCATTGCCGCTGATGCCGTGGCGCAGCAGCAATAGCAGGTTGCCGGAGGGGGTTGAGACAAAGCGCGGGTAGGTAGTCGTGGGGATGCGGGCGCCGGTAAGATGGTTTTGCACCGGCTCAAACAGCTCGGCGCTCCATGCGAAATCCTCTGGTGCATTGGCCAGCCCGGTGACAGACCTGCGGTAGCGGAATTCGCTGCTCCACTGGTCGAAGGACAAATGCAAAACACCGTCACCGGGGCTGATGCCCAGTGAAATATCGTAGTGCGCATCGGCCGTCGCGAACCGGTAGTCGGTAAGTTCAAGCAATTCCCAGGCGCCGTCGGGCAATTTTTTTCGCCCCAGCGCAACATGGCGGTTACGGCTCCAGTAGGTCAGATACTGGTAACCGTTATACGTCAGTAAGGCATCCTGCTGGAATGAAACCCCGTTGATATTGCTGTCAAATGCGTCCGTTGTTGCCACTTCCACTTCGAGGGCGGCCTGGACGCCGGCGGAAAAAAGCAAACAAAAAAAGATGGCAGACCAAGGTAAAAACAGAGCGGTTTTCACGGCTTTCTCCGCGACGACCCCTAGCTTAG
>CAYNST010000238.1:0-2190 GCA_964399955.1 uncultured Cellvibrionaceae bacterium
GATGGCTGTTGTATGGGTTCACGCGGCGAATTCTTTCGCAATCAGTTCACTGGCCAGTTCCACCTCCCGTGCATTACCAATGCGGATGGCGTCCACCAAGGCAAGCAGCTCATACAGTTTTGGGTCCTGTTTGGCAGCGTAGGGTACTGATTTGAATAGTGGCGTGACAGCCTGCCCTTTGTTTTGGCCGCTGGCATCTGGCCAGACGGTGATGATCTCGCCAGCGGTCATAAGCTTGCCCGCCATGACAGGGGCGGCAAAGGCTGTGGGAATGCCGCGCACTATCTCTGCTGGCCGGGCTGGAAATACGTACTTGATGCCGTGAAGTAGAAAGCCGAGCAACGCCTTGCGATTTACTCTGGGAAGTCCCGTTTGCCGGTCACGTACGGCCAGGCCGACGGCCAGGCAGCGGTTGAGCCCCGCGCTCAGCTCGGTTTTGCTGATACCTGTAACCTCTTCAAGCTGCCGCAAGGCGTAGCGATCGCCGCTTGCGCCAACGGTCTGTTCCAGGCTGAGTAGCTTGAGTAGCAGCACAATATCTTGGCTTTTCATGGAATCGATTCTCTGTGGCAAGAGCTGTCCTTTGTCCTGGGACTGAGGACGCCATTCTTCCGCCTTTTCACGGGCAATGTCAATCGGCGCGTGGGGGCACTGACGATGCTTATTGGCATAGCAGGTAAGCTCAGTGGAACTGTCCTTAGTCCCAGGACAAAGGACGCGGCCAAAGTTTCAGAGTTTTTGGACGACGTCGTTGTTGGTCATGAAGGGTCTCAGTGGTTGTCGGCGGCTTAGGCGTAGTGGTCAAATTGGTTGCTGTCTTGCGTCATTAAGCGAGTCAGTTTGGGGTGAACAAAAAGCTTCTCTTTGCCGGATTGGATTTCGTTGAGTACACCGATATCGCACAACTGTTTTAGATAGGCAGATGCGGTTTGGCGTTTGGCTATGTCGCGGTCCACCAAGTCACTGATACGGCAGTAGGGTTGCTCGAAAATGAGCTGCACCAGTTCATGGCTGTATACCTTGGGTAAGTTGGAGCGCAGGTAGTTGGCGGTGATTTCTTGTAGGCTGCGCACGGCGGCGATTTTGGCGGTGGTCCAGTGGGCAGTGTTCTCCACTGCTTTTAGAATATACAGGATCCAAGGCTCCCAATTTTGTTGGGCGGTTACACCCAGCAGTAGGCTGTAGTAATCCTGCTTGTTTTGTACGATGTGACGGCTGAGGTAGAGAATGGGCAGGCTCAGCAGGTTTTGGTCAATCAGGTACAGGATGTTGAGCACTCGCCCGGTGCGGCCGTTGCCGTCAATGAAAGGGTGAATGGCTTCAAACTGATAATGGGCAATGGCCATTTTGATTAGCGGGTCTATATCGTCTTGCTGGTGGAGAAACGCCTCCCAGTTGCTGAGTAGGTCGCGGATGGCTGCCTCCCCAGTTGGTGGCGTGTAGATGGTGTTGCCGGTGGCCCGGTTACGTAGCACGGTGCCCGGCACTTTGCGTACGTCCATTTGCATGGCTTTGATGGTGCTGCAGATCTCCAGCGCCGTGTTGGCGCACAGGGGCCGCCTGGTCAGCTGGGCGAAGCCCTCACGTAAGGCCGTTCGGTAGCGAAGCGCCTCTTTGGTCATTGGGTCTGCGTGGCTGTCTTCTTGCGCGTACTGAAAGAGCTTGTCGGTGGTGGTGGCAATGTTTTCGATCTCTGAACTGTCTTTGGCTTCCAGCAGGGGCAGTAGGTTGATCAGTAAGCCTTGATTGGGCAGCAGCTCGCCCGCCTGCTTCAGCTCAGCCAGGGCCGCGCGCGCCGGAATACACGCTTTGAGCACTTTAAGAGTGTCGTAGCTTTCCGCAGGCGGAGGAAGCGGAGGCAATTGGTTGTGTGGTTGGTCGGGCTGCCATGTCATATTTAGATTGCCGGGTTTTATCGTCATGAAGCAGAGGATATGTCGATGTCATCGACATGTAAACTTGTCATGTCGAAATTTTCGCGTTTTATCGACATGATGTGAGCGTATGGTCACGGCATCGACATGAGCCTAGCGCAGTGCCTCGGCGGGCAAAGGTATAAAACAAGCGCCTATTTAGACATATCTTGGGGACATGTATAAAAACCGCCGTTTTCTATACATATCACTCCCGCCGTAAATCTTCCCCGATATGTCTAGCCAGATAGGTTTCATAGATTATGTCCGCAGCCTC
>CAYNST010000239.1:0-2138 GCA_964399955.1 uncultured Cellvibrionaceae bacterium
GTGACAAGGTGACAATGCCCAGTTGCTGACGGTGCAACAGAGGCGATGATGAAACGTCAACAGACCCTAACTGAATGCCCGTGAAAATTCGACCCATTGCTCATTCCGATCTACAGACCTGCAGCCAGCTCTACGCGTCGGTGTTCTCCGCCGCTCCCTGGTCTGAACCCTGGACCGAGCAGGCCGCGTTTCAGCGTCTGCGGCACTTCTTCCAATCGGCAGGTTTTGTCGGCATGCTGGCCGAAACCGACCAACTGCTGGGGATGGCGCTGGGTAACACAGAGCCCTATTGTTCGCACGGTATATTCTACCTGCGGGAGATGTGTACCCGAGATGATCTGCAAAGCCAGGGCATAGGCACCCAAGTCCTTAACGCGCTTGAACAGGATCTGGCAAGCCAAGGTGTCCGCAGCATCTATCTGCTCACCAACCGGCAGATACCCGCTGCAAACTTCTATGCGCGTCAAGGTTTTACCTGCGGCGCAGCGATGGGGTTTTACGTCAAAAATCTTGAAAGGCAGCGCTTTGCGGAATAGTGTCGCTGGAAACTGAAGCTGCACCCATACCCAGTGGCGTGCCGTAGAACAGATGGCGCCGGATGCTTCAGGTGGACGCTCCCGTTTACCTTTGCGGCTGCGGCTTTTATGTATAATTGCCCGGGTCAGTGTTAGGCTGGCAAGTCGAGCTGCCGTAAGCGCTTCACCTGTTTGCAACCACGCTGACCCTTGTCACCGTGCAGCTCAACAATTCGTTTACTGGATATAAAAGTTGGTTATATGGCCATTGGGAAGCTGAAGGTATTGTTGATTATAGAGAGCTGTAACCCGGAGTGGGCGTCTGTGCCCTTGGTGGGCTACAAGTTCTATGAGCAAATATCTTCGTTTGCGGATGTGACCTTGGCCACCCATCATAGGAACGAGTCTGCGCTCAGAAAAATTCACGGTGACAGAGACATCGTCTACATAAATCCGGGCAGGGCAGAGGAGAACTATTTCAAAGTCATTGCCAGGTTGTCTCAGGTTCGCGGCCGGGTGATCTGGCCATTAAGGCACTTGTTCCAGTTCCCGATCTACCACTTCTTTGATCGGGCGGTGCAGAGAATGTTTGGCGAGCGGGTAGCGCAGGGCGAATTTGATGTAGTGCATGCCATGACGCCGATGATGCCGCGCTACCCCTATTCCCTGGTGAGAGCCGCCAGAGGTGATACGCCAGCATTGATCGGCCCGGTCAATGGCGGCGTTCCTTTTCCTCCGGCATTCAAAGGGGTGGGGCTTAAAGAATTTTCTTACCTTAATTTCCTGCGCACCATTGGCGGTTATGCCATACCGGGGTACCGGCAGAGTTATCAGTCTGCAGACCTGATACTGGCAGGTTCCAGCTATACGAAAAAGTGGATAGAGGAAAACCTTGGGGTTGGGAAGGATAAGATTAAGCTGTTCTTTGAAAACGGCGTGCCAGCACAAAGCTTCAATCACCCTAAGGCGGGCAATGACTCGTCGCCCTCTTCAGCCGCAGCAACACTTCGTTTGTTATTTGTAGGCCGGTTGGTGCCGTACAAGGGTTGCGATATGCTGCTCCGGTCTCTGGCTATGGTCGCCAAGCAGGGCGGCGACTTTACTCTGACCATTGTCGGTGACGGCGGCGAACGGGAGAACCTGCAGAATCTGACCGCTGAGCTGGGAATCAAAGAGAGGGTAAAGTTTACCGGTTGGGTCTCTCAGCCAGAAACCTTCTCGTATTACCAACAGTCGGATGTATTTTGCTTCCCCTCGGTGCGGGAGTTTGGTGGTGCAGTAGTAATGGAGGCCATGGCCAATAGCTTGCCCTGCATTGTTGTAGATAATGGCGGTATCGGCGAGTACGTCAGTGCCGACAACGGGTTCAAAATAGAGCCCAAAGGTGCCGAGTATGTGGTGGAAATGCTGGGCCAGCACGTGCAGACACTCATCGAGGACCGTGCTCTATTGGCAAGGCTGGCGGAAGCGGCCTATGAGCAATCACTTCAGTTCTCCTGGGTTCAGAAGGGGGTGGAGCTGAAAGAGATTTATCAATCTCTGCTGAAGAGCCGGAAGTCGGCGGCGGCACTCCTGGAGCAGGCAGGTTGACCAGCCGCTCTGCATAGGGTCTGTTGACGTTTC
>CAYNST010000240.1:0-2007 GCA_964399955.1 uncultured Cellvibrionaceae bacterium
AGGCACCGGCTATTACCTTTTGCTAGATCCCCGGGAGCATGTCAGGGCGCTTTGAAATCAGTTGATACAGCCTCAATTGCCCGGGTCACCATAGGCCAGGTACGCCCTCATTCGTCCTCCAATCCACCAACAAGCTCTTCATATTCCGGGAGGTTCGAGCCACTGCTCCAACGCTCTTTATAGATAGTTGCCAGTGAGGAAGACAGCGCCAGGTACTGCATCACCAGTTCACCGGCATCATCAACCTCTTCATCGGTTGCATCCGGGGAGTCGATGACCCGCTTTAGGCTGCGAATTTCTTTCTCGTTCAATTCAATGACAAGTGCAAGCTGTGCAAGCGACAATTCCATAACGTCAACCCTCAGAAACCAGTAATTTGGATAAGTCGTCCAGTAGCATGCAAAACCTGCTAACTGGCATGTCCCAGTTGGGCCTGACGGAATAGTGGGTAGCGCCAAAATTGCTGTTGAAGGTGTCTTTAGTGATCACCAAGCCTCTGGGCAGTTTGGTGCCGGCGGGAATGCAATAGTAATCCCAGCGCTTTACCGGAACCCCCAGAAGATCGAACAACGAAACACCGCCAGATTTGCAGTTGACCCAAAGCTCACCGCCTTTGGTATAAGTCGCGATGTCCGGATTTCTTGTTCTGCCGTTTGAGAGCTTAAACGCCTTCAAAATGGGGTAAAGCGGTGGTGCACCTCTCTGATCCGGCTTCTGACCTCGCCAAAGATTAACATTCAGCGCGTAGGTCGAATCGAACAGCTCGCCAAGCGCCCTTTTATTGATGAAGTATTCGTCTTCCGTTTCGTCTATCTTTCCCACTGTGCTTTCCTTTTTTTTGGATTGTCCTATATATGCTCTAACAGCTGTGCTCTAACGGCAACGACTGCTCCAACCGCTTCAGTGCAATTTCAATACTTTTATCATCAAACAGCCGGACTTTGCGCTGCGCCCATTGCGGCCCTGCCGGCCACTTAGCTAGAACAGTCTTAACACCCGTCAGAGTAGCACCGCATTGCTCTTTAGCTAACAGCCAATCGACAGTGGCTAGCAGCTCCATGCCAAAGGGTGATTCAAAACCATCAATGATGTCACTGGCTTTGGCTAAGGCCGGTAGATAGTCCCTCGCCTGGGTTTGTAGGTAAAGCTGTAGCTTTTGCTGTTTGCTGTCATTAAACCGAATGACGTCCAGTGGGCCACTGTCGGCTACCCGTTTGTCTGCTTGCAGATAGCTACCATCCAGTGCGTTCAGAAGGTGATCGAGGTTGTTGGCGTAAGGCCCGTAGTTGCCTGGTACAAACTTCAGTTTCAACTCGTCGGGCAAACGCTGCTCATCCATCACACGCTGCAGAAACCAGGCGAGCTTCTGAATTTCCAACAAACTGCACTCAAAACCCAAGATCCAGTAGCGGCGCACTAGCTCAGCAATCAACGCCCGCGCCGGGGTCAGCTTTTCAACTCCGGTCCTTTTGGCCACGTTTTGGTACTTCCCTGTGGGCTCATAGACCACAACCTGAACGGCTGGCAGATCGGCCAAAGCCGCTTCAATGCGCAGCTTTACCTTGGCCCAGTCAAGGCCTCCGTTACCAGCGCCCAACGGTGGGATGGCGATGGAGCGAACGTCGGTTTCGAGGATAAAGCGCCGCAGATCTGCAAGCCCTGCGTCAATCCACTCCATTTTGGAGGGCGAGCGCCAGTGTTGCTTGGTGGGGAAGTTGACTACCCAGCGCGGCCCCATCAACTCGCCCGTCTCAGTCACGAACATCTGGCCGGTCGTTACCTGCTTCTTCTTACAGGCTGCGGCATATTGCTCATAGTTACTGGGGAAGCGCTCTTTGAACATCAAGGCAATGCCTTTGCCCATTACGCCCACGGTATTGACAGTGTTGACTACTGCCTCCACCGGCGCTTCAAGCAGGTTGCCTGTCGTGTAAGTAATCATTGGAAGTACCACTCCGGCCGCGCGTACACGGGCAATTTTAGCTGATGCTGCGCCAGGGTCGCTTT
>CAYNST010000241.1:0-1977 GCA_964399955.1 uncultured Cellvibrionaceae bacterium
CCCTAGCTCCGGCTGAGGTTTGGTTTTCAAAACGCGCTCAGTGGGTAGGGCGAAGGCCAGGGCAATTATCCAGTTGATCCCGTGACTGTTCAGACTGCGTCCAAACTGCAGCGGGCAAGCTGGAAAATGTGGGTTTACAGGCGTAGATAATGCCCACTGCCTAAGCGGCACTCCCCAAGGTCGCCTATAAGCGCCCCGTCCGGTTTCGGACAGGTTGGGGAGCGCGGTTATAGGCAAATTCGGGTGTGGGCTGAAGGGTTCCTTTTGGCTTAAGCCGGGCGGGCCCGGCACCCTCACCCGCCAATCTTGCCTAGCTGCTCCAGGCGCTCCAGATCGCGCACAGCGCCCATGTCGGCGCTGGTCGCCAGCAGGGCGTAGGCCTTCAGGGCAGGGCTCACCTTGCGCGGTCGTGCCTCGGCAGCTTGCCACCCCAAGCGGTTCTGCTCTTCACGACGTTGCAGTAAAAGGTCGTCGTCAATCAACAAGTCAATGCTTCGCCCCGGTATGTCTATGCGAATCCGGTCGCCGTTGCGAACCAGGCCAATGTTGCCTCCTGCTGCAGCCTCTGGTGACACGTGGCCAATGGACAAGCCTGAAGTGCCACCACTAAAACGCCCGTCGGTTAACAGGGCGCAAGACTTGCCCAGTCCTTTGGATTTAAGGTAGGAGGTGGGGTAGAGCATCTCCTGCATACCCGGGCCGCCGCGCGGGCCCTCGTAGCGCACAATCACCACATCGCCTGCTTTGACCCGCCCCCCGAGGATGTCCTGCACCGCTTCCTCCTGTGATTCGGTCACATGGGCGCGGCCCTCGAATACCAGGATGGCGTCGTCCACACCTGCAGTTTTGACGACACAGCCCTTCTCGGCGAGATTGCCATAGAGAACCGCCAGCCCGCCCTCTCGCGAAAATGCGTGCTCCAGCGAGCGGATACAGCCCTGGGCGCGGTCGTCGTCCAGCGATGGCCAGCGGGTGGCCTGGCTGAAAGCCGTCTGTGTGGGAATGCCTGCTGGACCCGCTCGAAAAAATTCAACCACCGCAGCTGAGGGATTACGCATGATGTCCCACAACTCCAAGGCCGCAGCCATCGTGGGTGCGTGCACTGTGCTGCACTGGTTGTTCAGCAGCCCGGCACGGTCCAGCTCGCCTAAAATGGCCATGATTCCGCCCGCGCGGTGCACATCTTCGATGTGATATTTCTGCGTATTCGGCGCCACCTTGCACAACTGCGGCACCTTGCGACTGAGCCGGTCAATGTCGCTCAAGTCAAAGTCACAGCCTGCTTCGCGGGCAATGGCCAATAGATGCAAAATGGTATTGGTGCTGCCGCCCATGGCAATATCCAAAGTCATGGCGTTCTCAAACGCGGCAAAACTGGCAATGCTGCGCGGCAGGACCGAGTGATCGTCGCCCTCGTAATAGCGACGCGCCAGGGCCACAATGGTCTGGCCGGCCTGTTCAAACAACTGCTTGCGGTCGGCGTGGGTGGCCAGCACAGTGCCGTTGCCCGGCAAGCTGAGCCCCAATGCTTCGGTCAGGCAGTTCATGGAGTTGGCGGTGAACATGCCGGAGCACGAGCCACAAGTAGGGCAGGCGCTGCGCTCGTATTCGGCGACCTTTTCGTCGGATGCGGTTTCATCAACGGCAATGACCATGGCATCAACCAGATCCAGACCGTGCTCGGCAAGCTTGGTTTTACCGGCTTCCATTGGGCCGCCGGAGACAAAGATCGCCGGAATGTTCAGACGCATTGCGGCCAGTAGCATTCCCGGGGTGATCTTGTCGCAGTTGGATATGCAGACCAGTGCGTCGGCGCAGTGGGCGTTGGCCATGTACTCGACGGAGTCGGCAATCAACTCGCGGCTGGGCAGGCTGTAGAGCATGCCGTCGTGGCCCATGGCAATGCCGTCGTCGACGGCGATGGTGTTGAATTCCTTGGCTACACCGCCCGCGTGCTCGATCTGGCGCGCCACCAGT
>CAYNST010000242.1:0-1872 GCA_964399955.1 uncultured Cellvibrionaceae bacterium
CCGCCACCGCAGTTAAGTTGAACTCAATCCCTGCCAGCGCAAAAAAACCGATGGTTTTGGTCACATCCAACACCAGGGTAAGCGTAGCGGCCACCGCAAAATGAGATTCAAACCCGCAGCCACAGGTAGGCCAGCATACCCACCCCTGCAGAGCGTCCGTATCCGTAGCATCCGCGCGGTCTTGCTTGAGAAGTTTGGCCTGCAGCAGATGCCGGGATTGCAAACCAGCAAGCCAGCTTGCTTCCATCTGCTTGCGGAAGCCGCCGCCTTTCTGCACCTCGCCATAGGGATTGGCGAAACAGCCACTCAGCAGCGCCAGCATGCTCAGCACCAGACACGCCAAGGGCAAACGCTTTACCGTGTGGGGGTTGCTTGAAGTACTGACATGGGGGAAGCGCTGCATAACAGGCTGAGAGAAAAGGTGTAGCACTATTATTGTGCCGATCCAGAAAATAACCAATGAATTTTTGACTTATTTTTTAACCGCTTGAAATGTAACAACTGTAACAACGGTTTCAATCCCCTCATTAGTTAATGATAATCATTAGCACTTGCGCAATTGGGGAAGATTGTTACATGAAAGGCAGTACAGGGTTCAGTTGCAGCGCCGGAGCGGCGATTGTTTTAACGGCGGTGAGTGCTGCGCAGGCGCAGGAGCAACCGACGCATTTGGAAACGGTGGTTGTGGTGGGCCAGACCACGGACTGGGTTATTGACGACGATACCCTGGCCAAGACCCAGGCGCTGGATCTTCAAGACATATTCCGTTTTGATCCGTCGGTCTCAGTGGGCGGCGCAATGGGTATTGCCCAGAAAATCTACGTGCGTGGCATGGAAGATACCTACCTGCACGTGACGGTGGACGGCGCACCGCAGACCAGCACACTGTTTCATCACACCGGACGCATCGGCGTGGAGCCGGAGCTGCTGAGGCAGGTAGAGGTTCAGGCCGGCGCCGGCGAGGCCACCAGCGGCCCAGGCGCGTTGGGTGGCGCTATCCGCTTTGTCACCCGCGATGCCGATGACCTGCTGGAGGGCAACCGCCGCGCGGGCGCGCTGCTGCGCCTTGGCTATTTCGACAACGCCGACGGGTTTAAATCCAGCGCCAGCCTGTTCGGTCGCTTGACCAACAACTGGAATCTTCTCGGCACCTTTACGGGTTTGAACCAAGACGATATGCAAGACGGCAACGGCGACAGGCTGCCGTCAACCGGCACTGAGCAGAAAGTGGGTTTTGCCAAGCTCAGCGGCAAGTTGTCGCAAGCGCAATCGCTGGCAATCAGCCACGAAGTGCGAGTGGAGCAGGGCGAGTTTGGTCGCCGCCCGGATCTGGTCTCCTTGAGTGAAGAGTTGTTCCCCACAGAATCCGAACGCCATACCAGCATCCTCAACTACCGTTTGGCACCTGTTGAGCAACCGCTGCTGGACCTGGGCCTGACGGTTTATCAGACGGCCGCAGAGCTGCGTCAAGACACCCGCCAGGCCGCGCGGTCGTGGGGGGTTTACGGTGGAGAGGTACTTGGCCGCGGCTTGGATCTGCGCAATCGGTTTGAATTGGGGGACCACCGGCTGGTGCTTGGTGCCGAATACCGACAGGACAGAGTCGAAAGCGCGTATCTTTCGCCGAGAGAAGAATGGGAGCGATTTGTAGGCCCCGACGACAGCGGGCAGTTTGCCGAAGACGGCAGCGTGCGTGGAATCTACCTACAGGATCATTATCAGGCGACTGACAGACTGCTGCTGAGTTTTGGCGGCCGCTACGACTGGTACACCTTTGATCAAAACAGTCTTGAATTGGACTTCAGCGGCTTCAGTGGCAATGCGGGTCTGCGTTACCAGCTAAGTGAGCACTGGCGTTTTGATTTGGGCTAC
>CAYNST010000243.1:0-1859 GCA_964399955.1 uncultured Cellvibrionaceae bacterium
CAAAATTGGCCCCACTGCGCGCTGCATCATAGGCCTGATAAACACGGCCGTACTGATCGTAGGTTGCCTTCTCGTGGTGATTTTCCAGAAGGTTGTTGTGCCCACGCATGCTGGTAGCCACTTCAATTGACCTGCCGAACTTGTCATAGGTGTAGGTTTTTGAAAAACTAACAGCGGCATCCTGCTCCTTCCATAGCTGGCCTAAGCCATGGCTGGCGCGATCGTACAGCCAGGACGCGTTCGCTTTGATTGCGCCGGTAGGCGCCTGGCAGGTTCCGCCTGCAGCGCGGTCTACCCGCGAAATTAGGCGACCATTGGCGTCGTAGTTGCTGGTGGTTGTTTGTTTGCTGGCATCCTGCTGGCAGGTCATTTCACCGAATCCGTTGTAATAGTACTTCCACTCGCCCTTGTCGGGGTCTTTCATGCTGATTTTTCGGCCCAGAACAAACAGGACAGCCACCGTAGTGAAATGCGAGCCGGAGTGGACGCCTGGGACACGTTTTCCTAAATAGTGGTAACAAACTACCGGTAGAGTGACAGTCTTCACATCAGTCCACTCTGCTGAGGTATATTCTGGTTGTCCACTCGTGAAGTATGACGTCTGACTATGTCGCGCTGATGACCATCGGGTCCGCCGAGTAGCCTACATTGGGGATTCAGATGAACTCTTTGATATCAGCATTTAAAACTGTCGCACTGGCTTTGAGCATTTCCGGGCTGTTGGTGGCTTGTGGTGGTGTCGCCGAACCCGGGTTTGAGCTCGAACCACCTGGTGAGGAACTTTACACAGTCTACGATGGCAGCGAAACGGTAGTAATTGGGTCGAGGGTAGAGAGTTGCAGTTACAACGGCTTGTTTGACTCAATTATCGTTCGCGGCTGCTTTCCGGCGTTGACTGAGGGCAGCCGCTGGCGCACCTATGGTGATGTCGGAGAGCATGAACTTGAGTGGGGGGTATCTCAAGAGTTGACGCTAGACTACTGGACAACGGACCAAGACATTGCCGATGCGCCTACGGTGATCGCCGTTGTGACCAGGTACCGACGTCTTGGTGAAGACCCTGCCGGCACGCTTTATCACTACGAGAATATGTCGCTAAAACGCACGTTCGGGTCCGGCCGGTTGTTCCTAGGTCAATCATGGGTGTGCGGTTTGACGGATGGGTGCGATTGGATATTTCTAACAGGATCGGCATTTGACTTTACGTTCGAGCGAGGTGCAGACGGGACCATGCGCCTGACCGAGGCCGCAATCAGCCTCCCTTGAAGCGCCTTCAAACCAACAGGACAGTCATCGCAGTAAAAGAGTGGCTGTCTGGATTGCTGTCGAGAGTGGCTGTTCGGTGTCAATGGCATCTATTTTGATCCACCTTTGGCCAATAAAATTGACCCACTGTGTACCGCCTAGCTGCTCGTTTTTTGCTTCAATCGATAGCTCTCGCCTCCCAGAATAAAGAAACCACCCTAACACGGACATCCACCCCAGTGCTTGAATGCCGGGCAACCCTTCTGTATGCTTGAACAGACATGCACACACGGAGGTCTGTCATGCCCAGAGCTCGTAAGCATCAGGTTTCTTTGGCCGCCACGCCCTATTATCATTGTGTCAGCCGCTGCGTGCGGCGCGCTTTCCTCTGCGGCACCAGTCTTGATGGTAGCTCCAGCTTTGAACATCGTCGAGCTTGGATTGAGGAGCGAATCCTGAAACTGGGGTCAATCTTCGCTATCGAGAGTATTCGCGGCTTCCCTGCCGCTCCCCCTTCGGGCCGCCATATGGGCGCACAAAAATAGCTCCTGCATTTTTGTGCGCCTATGCGGTAATGAGCAATCAAAAAACTGACCGGATCAGTTTTTAACAGC
>CAYNST010000244.1:0-1803 GCA_964399955.1 uncultured Cellvibrionaceae bacterium
GGTTTTTCGGTTTCGCCCGCAGTGCGCTGCATTACCCGGCAACTTCCAAAATAGGTGGTCAATGAACAACCCCAAGCTCAACCCTCTGGCGCTTTCCCAGGCCAATATTCGGCTATTGCATCTGACCTGGTTTGCGTTTTTTCTGACCTTTGTCATGTGGTTTGCACACGCGCCTCTGAAGCCGCTGATCATGGAAGCCTTTGACATGAGCGGAGACCAGTGGAAGGCCCTGCTCATCCTCAACGTGGCGCTGACCATACCGGCTCGGATCGTTATTGGCATGTTGGTGGACAAATTTGGGCCGCGCGTTGTCTTCAGTGCCCTGCTGATGATTTCCGGTTTACTGTGTCTGGCCTTTGCCTCGGCGCGCAGCTTTGAACAGTTGGCGGTGCTGCGGTTTGCCATGGGCTTTGCCGGCGCTGGTTTTGTCATTGGTATTCGCATGGTGGGAGAGTGGTTCCCCGCCCGGCAGGTTGGATTGGCAGAGGGCGTCTACGGTGGCTGGGGCAACTTCGGCTCTGCCGCAGCGGCTTTCACGCTACCCACGCTGGCGCTGGTGTTCGGCGGCGAAAACGGCTGGCGCTATGCCATCGGCTGCACCGGACTCATGGCGATGGCTTACGGGCTGTTCTTTTACTGGCGCGCCCGCAACACACCCAGAGGGTCAACCTATTTCAAGTCCAGGAAGTCCGGCGGTTTGGAGGTCAGCAGTCGGCGAGATTTCTATTTTTACCTGGCCATGAACATTCCCATGTACGCCATCCTTGCCGTACTGGCCTGGCGGCTGTCGCCCGGCGAGATCAATCTGCTCAGTCAGACGGCGGTCCACTCTATCTACGTGATGCTGATTTGCCTCTTCGGTTTCCAGGTCTCACAAATCTATAAAGTCAACAAGGACATGCTTCGGAACGGGGCGTCCGAGCAGGACAAATACCCGTTCAAGCAGGTGGCCATACTCAACTGGGCCTATTTTGTGACCTTTGGCTCTGAACTGGCGGTGGTCTCCATGCTCCCGGCTTTTTTTCTGGAGACCTTCACGTCGCTGAGCCTGGTGCAGGCCGGTGCGCTGGGGGCGGCCTTCGCCTTTATGAACCTGGTGGCGCGACCGGGCGGCGGCTACGTCAGTGACCGCTTCGGTCGCCGCAAATCCATGTCGGTGTTCATTGCCGGGCTCGCGGTCGGCTACCTGCTGCTGTCACAGGTGGGTTCCAGTTGGCCGGTGGTGATGGCGGTGGCGGCGGTGATGTTCTGTTCCTTTTTTGTACAGGCGGGGGAGGGCGCGGTCTTTGCCATGGTGCCGCTGGTCAAGCGCCGCATGACCGGCCAGATTGCCGGCATGGCCGGGGCGTACGGCAATGTGGGTGGTGTGACCTACCTGACCATCTACAGCTTTGTGGACGCCAGCACCTTTTTCATGATTATTGGTGCCAGTGCCGCGGTCATTTTTGCCGTGGTGCAGTTTCTGGAGGAGCCGGAGGGGCATATGGTGGAAACCCTGCCGGATGGTACAGTGCAAAAAATTGAGCTTACCTAGGGTCTGTTGACGTTTCATCATCGCCTCTGCTGTACTTGAAAACGCGCCAATTTAGTGATGCGGCATCCCGACGCGACGAGCGTGGTTTGGTGCGGCCGGCCAGGTCATTCCAAATGAGCGAGGAGCAAAGCTTACCGCATCCTGCTCTCGCCCCTCCCCTACATCCATGTAGGGGACGACAAGTGGCGCGTTTTCAGGTGCAACCCGAAGGGCTGGGGCCATTTTTCCGCCTGGCGTCGTTATCAGTCGCTTATTTGGAATGACCAAAC
>CAYNST010000245.1:0-1798 GCA_964399955.1 uncultured Cellvibrionaceae bacterium
TTTTTCACCCGCGCTACAGGGCCACAGCATGCCAGATTCTGACAAACCCCAACTCAGTTACAAGGACGCAGGCGTCGACATAGACGCAGGCAACCGGCTGGTTGACGCCATCAAACACGTTGCCCAGAAAACCCGACGCGCTGAAGTTCTAACCGGTCTTGGCGGTTTTGGCGCGCTGTTCGAGCTGCCCGGCGGCTACCGCCAGCCTGTGCTGGTGTCCGGCACCGACGGCGTGGGCACCAAACTGCGCCTGGCCATGCAACTGGGCATTCACGACACCATTGGCATTGACCTGGTGGCCATGTGCGTCAACGACCTGGTTGTGGGCGGCGCCGAGCCGTTGTTTTTTCTGGACTATTACGCCACCGGCAAACTCAATGTGGAGACCGCCACCCAGGTTGTCAAGGGCATAGGCGCAGGCTGTGAGCTGGCCGGTTGCTCCCTGGTGGGCGGAGAAACCGCTGAGATGCCCGGCATGTACGAAGGCGACGACTATGACCTGGCCGGCTTCTGTGTGGGCATTGTGGAGAAGTCGGAAATTCTTGACGGCAGCCGGGTCAAGGCGGGTGACGTTCTCCTGGGGCTCGCCTCCAGCGGGCCACACTCCAACGGCTATTCACTGATTCGCAAAGTGCTTGAGGTCAGCGGCGCAGACCTGCAAAGCACCATGGGCAATACCACCCTGGCAGAGGCCCTGATGGCCCCCACGCGCATCTATGTGCGCTCGCTGCTCAAGCTGTTGAAGGCTCACCCGGTTCATGCCCTGGCGCACATCACCGGCGGCGGCCTGCTGGAGAACATTCCCCGCGTACTGCCCGAGCACACCCGGGCGGTCATCAGCAGTCAGGCCTGGCAGTTGCCGGAGGTATTTGCCTGGCTGCAGCAGGCCGGCAACATTACCCGGCAAGAGATGCATCGCACCTTTAACTGTGGCATTGGCATGGTGGTTTGTGTGCCTGCCGACGCGGCAGACGCGGTCAGCCAGTTCCTGCAAAGCCAGGGCGAGACGGTGTATCAACTGGGCCATATCGCGCCGTCAAACCAAACTACACCCGAGGTGGAACTGGTCTAGATGGAGCCCAAAAAACGCATAGTGGTGCTGATCTCCGGCAGCGGCAGCAACCTGCAGGCCATTATTGATGCCAGCCAAGCCCGCGACTTTCCCGGCGTTGTGGCCGCCGTCATCAGCAACCGCCCGGGGGTTTACGGGCTGCAGCGCGCAGAGCAGGCAGGCATAGCCGCCCACACCCTGGACCACACCCTGTTTGACGGGCGCGAGTCTTTTGAAGCCCAACTGCAGGCGCAGATTGACCAGTTTCAGCCAGACCTGGTGGTACTGGCGGGCTTCATGCGCATTTTGACGCCGGGTTTTGTTGCCCACTACCTGGGGCGCATGCTGAATATTCACCCGTCATTGCTGCCCAAGTATCAGGGTCTGCACACCCATCGGCGCGCACTTGCGGCGGGGGATCTGGAGCACGGCACCACCGTGCACTTCGTCACCCCCGAGTTAGACGGCGGCCCCGCCGTGGTTCACGCGCGGGTGCCGGTGCATGCGGGCGACACCGAGCAAAGCCTGGCCGAGCGGGTACTGGTGCAGGAGCACAGGATTTACCCCCTGGCGGTGCAATGGTTTTTGGCCGGCAGACTCTGCCTGCGTGACAACCTGGCCTGGCTGGACGGCCAGCGCCTGCCGGAGGCGGGCTTCAGCTTTTCCGAGCAGCCCGAGTGACCCGGCCGGGGGACTAGGGTCTGTTGACGTTTCATCATCGCCTCTGTTGCACCTGAAAACGCGCCA
>CAYNST010000246.1:0-1577 GCA_964399955.1 uncultured Cellvibrionaceae bacterium
ATTGGCGCGTTTTCAGGTGCAACAGAGGCGATGGTGAAACGTCAACAGCCCCTAGCCCCTTACCTGCTGTCAGGGCAAGCAGACAATGGTGATAGTCAGTGGAGCCTCTGCGTCTGTGCGGCTGCTGTAGCCTCGCCGTCGGCCCGCACGTTGCGCATAACAAAGCCGCTCTTTGGCAGAGTCGGCATACGCGACAGGCTGATGCTGAAGTCCTGCTCCGGCACATCAAACTTCAGCAGTGCCAGCCGACGCGCTGCCTGCTTCATCAGCGCAATGGTGATCCATTCTCCGGGACAGCGATGGTTGCTGTAAAAATCACCGCCGCCCTGAGGAATCAAGTTGAAAGGGCTGCCGTCCCAATCGCGGAATCTGTTGGGTTGGAACACCTCGGGCACCTCCCAACTGCGATCGTCGCGGTTGGTGCCGTAAATATCAAGCAGCACCCAGGCGCCTTTGTCAAAATGGTGTCCTCGCCAGTCAAAGGCTTCGCGTACCTTGCCGCCCACTACCGGGAAGAAAGGATAGAAGCGCCGCACCTCGTGCACAAACCAACCTGCATAGTCATCGTCTTGCGCGACCATTTGCCGACACTGTGGATGTTCATGCAGTGCCAGAGCCGAGAACACCACGTAGCGACCCACTGCAACCGTTGGCCGCAGAATATTCACCAACTCTACAGCGGCTACATCATTGCTCAACAGATTGCCGTTCTCATCCCGGTGCCAGGCCACCACATGCAGCGGGCAGCCAGCCTGCACCTGCAGGTGCCCCTCTCGCACAGCGCGGACAGTCTCCCGCGCCCAGCGCTCGCTGCGTATGCGCAGCATCATGCCACGCCAATTGCGCGGCCCCACACTGCCGGCCCCGTCAATCATGCTGGCAAACTCCCTGGTCCGCTCACGCGCTTGTTCGTCGCTAAGCGTCAGTCCCGCCCACCGGCAAACAGCGCGGCAGAGGATTTCCTGCACCTCCTGGAATAGATTCACCTCGTCCTGCCCCTGCCATTTTGCAATGGCGGCGGTCCATTCGCTGCCGGTCAGCTCAACCAGTGTGGCGACCGAGTCTTTGGTCATCAACGCCATGAACATCTGCTTGCGCCAGCGGTGCGCTCCCTTGTCCAGAGTCAGGGCGCTGCCCTGATCCTGCAACAGCCACAGTGCCGACTTTGGCAGAGCGCCACGCCGGGTGAAACGGTCCGGCTCATAGAAGACCTTGGCCGCTTCTTCACCCTTCATGCACACCGCTTTGCGCAGCATCAGTCGGGTTTCGAAGATGTCCGATTCGTAGCGGGCGCAGCGGTTGGAAATGAATTCGTAGCCTTCCGACAGAAGCGCGAATGTACTGTCGAGCGGCCGGTCCTGCGGAATATTGGGCATAGCGATCCCCTTAGGTTTTTGTATGACGCCCACTGACACAAAAGTCTCGTTTACACCTGCCAGGTTTACGCTGTGAAATCAGGCAAAGACCTATTAAATGCATCACTTGCAAAGCAACAGGCGGTCGACCCTGTTTAATTGGAATAATTAGAACGGTCAAATCTACCGTGACGCAGAAAATACAGAACCTGCTTGAGGACT
>CAYNST010000247.1:0-1528 GCA_964399955.1 uncultured Cellvibrionaceae bacterium
CGAAAAAATGGCCTCCAGCAGTGGTGATGAGGAAACGTCAACAGACCCTAGCAACGCCCTTGCTGCTCAACATATCAAAGGTGGCGCTGGCAGACTGGTGACACATAACAAGTAAAACCCACTTTAGTAGCATTTTTCCAAACACGAGTTTTCAGCTCATTTGTCGGAAAAACAATCATATTATTCACTTGAATGTATCTTGATTTAGGCCCTGAACATCTGCCATACAAGAACCACCGTTGACTTGAGTGGCGCCACGGGGACAGTTGATTTTTTCCGGCGCCGTCCACTTGGAGGCGTTCACAGTAATGCTGCCGTGCCGGTATAAGCGGTAGCTGTTTGGGGTGCTGTCTGCGCACGCCTCGGGTGAGGACGTTCTGCTTGCAGCGCTAAAGGAATGATGAATTGGAGTCATCGTCGTCCATCAGCAAGCTCAGCAAAATAAAACCATTCGTTGCCGGGTATGGCGCCCGGATTTGGGAAAACCACAAAACCGTCGGTTGGCGCTAGGACGGCGTCACCACCATGACGATGCCCGACCGGCTGCCCCTTGGTGACCGGGTCAAAGCTGGCCCAGGGGCGAATAAACCGGTCCCCCTCGTGCTCCCGGTCAACCACATCCACCAGCCGCAGTCTTTGAAGACCTGTGGTAGCAGGCTCCAGCGTCAGCGGCGCCATTTTCAGTAAAGCCAGAGTTTGGCAAACGGCTCGGTAACCTACATCCGGTGCCGCCGGGTCTTCGTGCTGACCGCACTCCAGTGTCACGCCATAACCACCATGAGCGCGCATGTATTCCGTTGTGCCAACCCCGTAACGGGTGTCGTAGAGGCCGGCATTCAGGCCGGGCTGTCGAGTCTTGCGCCGGCTCACGCCTCGGGCGTAGGTTTCCATCCAGCCATTCACTATGCGCCTGGGCCCCAGGTGTGCGGCCATCTGCGCTTCAGCTTCAGCATGTTTGAAAGGCTCAAGAGTGCCGTCATTGTTTTCCGGACCCACCAGGGTAAAGGGCTCCCCTGCGGTGTGAAACGAATGCAGATCCAGCAATACATCGTGGCCCTCAAGCCACGGGCAGAGCACATTGGCAATGCGATCTTCGTACTCCAGTGGCTCCGACGTTTTTCGCAGGTTGCGATTGAGGTTGCGATCGCCCTGCCGCTGGCGCAAGTGGAAGGCCAGCGGATTGGTTATCGGCACCAGGGTCAACAGGCCGCGCTCGACGGTGATCCGCCCCTCCTCCAACTCTGCAACCAGTCGTTCGATGGCGCGGGTTCCGCAGGTTTCATTGCCGTGTACCGCACCCAGCACAATCAAGCGCGGACCGGGTTCCAGGCCGGCAAACTGGTGTGCTCTCAAGAAACGGGTTTGCTTCATGGCGATTCGGGTCCTGTAAAATAAGAAAGGTTGTGGGTGATGGATAAGCGCGTTGCACTGCCGAGCCCGCCGAATACGCGGGAACGTGTATCAGCAGAGTTTACCCAATCATTGCATAAACTTTGATGACTTCCGATCACGCTGCGCGTGCTAATTG